>JAZKIK010000264.1:0-4771 GCA_040384925.1 Pseudomonadota bacterium
GTGTTTCTCGACCAGCGCCTGCACCTCGTCAAAACGCTGCGGATGGCGCGGCACCACGAGGAAACGGATTTGAGCATTGGCTGCTTTATCAACAGCTGACTGTGCGTGCGCAACAGCACTTATCTGTTTAAAAAAAACGGCTTCTTCACCTTCACGCGAGCTGGCAAACATCAAAACGGGTTGCTGCAGTTGTTGCCGCCATGATTTGCCCAGGCTCAGCTGGCTTTCGTCCGGTGTGGCGTCAAATTTGAGGTTGCCAAAAACCCCATCGACCACCACTCCCAATTGCCTGAAGCGTCTGGCGTCGTCAGTGGTTTGTACATACACCTGCGACAAGGCTGCGTAAGCCGGGTAAGCCAGTTGCGAGAGTTTCAGGGTTTGCTGCAGGGTTTTTTCAGACAGCCGCCCATTGACCAGCACCAGCGGAATCGCCATTTTTTTGGCCATGGCAACGGTAATGGGCCAGATTTCGGTTTCCATCAACCAGCCCTGGCGCGGTTTGAAGTGCCTGAAAAAGCGTTTGACCGCCGCCGGGCTGTCCCACGCCTGCCAGACCTGCACATCACCAGGCCGCAGCAGCGCCCGGCCCTCGGTGCGGCCGGTGGCAGTGCCATGGGTCAACAGAATGCGTATGTCCGGTTGCCGGGCGCGCAAGGCTTTGAGCAAAATCGCGGCGGTGCGGGTTTCGCCCAGTGATACGGCATGAATCCACAGCAATTCTGACGCAGCCTCGGCAGGCTGGCTGTAGTGGCCAAAACGTTCTTCAATCGCTTCGCTGTAACCGGGCTCCTTTTGACTGCGGCGGGCCAGCTTGCGGCGAAACAGCGGCTGGGCCAGCCACATCATCAGGCCGTAAAACCGCAGCCAGCAGGCACTCATTCGGACGCGCGCAGGCAGGCCAGCAGCGATTGCCAGACGGCTTCAACTTCAGGGGTGGGCTGCGCAAACAGGCTGCGCTGGCGGCCGCTTGACTCGTCAGGGCCGGTGCGCCAGCAGGTGTCAAAGTTGTAAATCTGCACATGCGGCACGTCAAGCGCGACGGCGATGTGGCTCAGACCACTGTCAACCCCAATAACGGCGGCGCAGTCACCCAGGGTTTTGGTCAGCACGGCCAGTTCCAGCACTGGCAAAACATGGGCTGGGCCGACCTTGTCGCTGCCCGCCCTGGCGTTCAGCGCGTCGGCAATCGCCTGGCTGGTGGCCATTTCCTTGCTGCTGCCGTGGGGCAGCAAAATGTCAAATCCGGTGCTGATCAGGCGCTGACCCAGCTCTACCCAATGTGCCAGCGGCCATTCCTTGTCAGCGCGCGAGGTGCCGTGGACAAAGGCAATCCTGTCCGAAGTGATTTTTCTGGCTACTTTTTCAATGGCTGTCTGTGCCCGCCCGGTCGGTGCAGCGGGTTTGTTCAATCCAAAATCAGGGGCCGAACTGATCTTGTAGCCCAGCGCCCTGGCTGCCAGTTCACGTGAGCGCTGCACGGCGTGAATATGCGGCTGCAGGCGCACACTGACGTCGGCGACCCAGCGCGTGGGTGCTTCGTAACCCGAACCATCGGTCTGGTTTGCCAGTGCATAACGTTTGCCGCCCGGTGACAGGCGGGCCAGGCGCGCCACCAGCGCCGATTTGGTCAGGCCCTGCAGGTCCAGCACGGCGTCATAACTTTCAATCTGCAGATTGGCCTTGAAGACGCCCCATTCACGCCGGGTTTCAGCGGCCAGCGGTGCCTTGCTCCAGCGCCTTATCTTGCAGGGAATCACCCGGCCCAGGCCGGGGCTCAGACTGAGCAGCGAGGCAAAGGACTTTTCGACCACCCAGTCGATCCGCGCCTCGGGCAAGGCGGCGCGGATGTCCTGCACCACGGGCATGGCGTGAACCACATCACCGAGTGATGAAAGTTTGACGAGCAGTATTTTCATAAGAGGGATTTAAACCCTGAAATTACCGGTTCTGCAACCGATGTCAGTGCGCGGCAGCAGCAAAACTTGCGTCTGGCTTGACGCTGCGCAGCAAGGCCAGCATATCGGCCTCAATTCGGTGCAGGGCTTCATCGGTGTGGCCTTCAAAACGCAGCACCAGCACAGGTGTGGTGTTGGATGCACGAATCAGGCCAAAACCGTCCGGCCAGTCCACACGCAGGCCGTCAATGGTCGAGATTTTTGCCGGCGCAGCAAATTTGGCAGACTCGATCAGCGCAGCCACCACGGTGTGCGGTTCACCTTCCTTGCAGGCCACGTTCAGCTCGGGTGTGCTGAAACTGGTTGGCAGGCCATTCAGCAAAACACCTGCATCGGGCACCTTGCTGACAATTTCAAGCAGGCGCGCACCGGCGTAGGTACCGTCGTCAAAACCGTACCAGCGCTCCTTGAAGAAGATGTGGCCACTCATTTCGCCACCCAGTGGCGAGTCGATTTCCTTCATCTTGGCCTTGATCAGCGAATGGCCGGTTTTGTACATCAGCGCCACGCCACCGGCGGCTTCAATCTCGGGTGCCAGGCGTTGTGAACATTTCACGTCAAACAAAATGGTGCCGCCAGGCACGCGGCTGAGCACATCGCGTGCAAACAGCATCATCTGGCGATCCGGGTAGATATTGGTGCCGTCCTTGGTGACGATGCCCAGGCGGTCGCCATCACCGTCAAAAGCCAGGCCCAGTTCGGCGTCACCGTCCTTCAGCGCCTGGATCAGGTCAAGCAGGTTTTCAGGTTTGCTTGGGTCGGGATGGTGGTTGGGGAAATTACCGTCCACTTCGCTGAACAACTCGGTCACTTCACAACCCAGCGCGCGGAAGATGGCCGGAGCCGATGCGCCGGCAATGCCGTTGCCCGAGTCAATCACGATCTTGAGTGGCCGCTCGAGCTTGATGCCACTGACGATGCGCGCCATGTAATCGGCTTCAACACTGACTTCGGTGACGGAGCCTGGGATGGCTGCGCTTGCCGAGGTCTCGGTTTCAATCAGCTGGCGCAGGGCCTGGATCTCGTCGCCGTAAATTGCACGGCCGGCCATCACCATCTTGAAACCGTTGTAGTCCTTGGGGTTGTGGCTGCCGGTGACCTGAATGCCCGAGCTGGCCAGTGTGTTGGCCGCAAAATAAAGCATGGGCGTGGTGACCATGCCCACGTCAATCACATTGATGCCGCTGGCAGCCAAGCCGCGAACCAGTGCACCGGCCAGCGAGGGGCCGCTCAGGCGACCGTCACGGCCCACAGCCACGGCTTTTTCACCTTCGGCCAGCGCCCTGGTGCCAAAAGCCTGGCCAAGCGCAAAGGCAAAGTCCTCATGTATGGTGGACGGAACAATGCCCCGGATGTCATAGGCCTTGAAGATTGAAGCGGCTACTTGCATGGTGAGAGTTCTCTTTAAGGTGTTGGTGGTGGCGCTACATGGCCAGAGTGCAGAAAAGGGGAAAACAAAGGCTTATTAATTTTATACAGCGCCTGCCGCCGCAATGAAATGGCAGGCTGCCGGACCCACCGGCCTTGTTTGGCTAGTTTATACACGCGCCCCGGTGGTGGGCGCTGGCAGGGCGTCGTGGTAGAGCGTCAGGTACTGGACGGCGGCGGCGTCCCATGAAAAATTTTGCGCCATGCCGCGCAGCATGATCTGGTGCCAAAGTGCAGGCTGACGGTAGGCGCTGACCGCCTCTTGCAGTGCCTGCGCCAGCGCAGTGGCCGTGGCTGGGCCAAAATTGAAACCAGTGGCAAGGTCGTCCCGCACCGTAGCTGGCGTGGCGCCGACCACGGTGTCAGCCAGGCCGCCGACCTGCCGCACCACCGGCACCGTACCATGGCGCAGGGCGTAAAGCTGCGTCAGGCCGCAGGGCTCAAAACGGGACGGCACAACGATGGCGTCGGCACCGGCCATCATGCGGTGCGCCAGCGCCTCGTCATAAACGAACTGCACCGCAACGCGCCCCGGATGCATGGCCGACGCATGGGCAAAAGCGGCTTCCAGCGCCGGATCACCATTGCCCTGAACGGCAAGTTGCGGACCACCCGACGCCGAACCATCAAGCAGCACCGGCAAGGCATCAATCAGCAGATCCAGCCCCTTTTGCGACGTCAGCCGGCTGACAACAGCAAACAGCGGCGCACCTGCATCGACTCTCAAGCCGAGTTCACGCTGCAGGGCGGCCTTGCAAACCGCCTTGCCATCCAGCCTGTCGGCCGAATAAGGCGCGGCTGCCAGCGGGTCGGCCGGATTCCAGAGTTGACCGTCCACCCCGTTCAGGATGCCGGAAAGATCCGCGCCACGTGCACGAATCACGCCGTCCAGGCCGCAGCCGAAGGCCTCGGTGGCAATTTCACGCGCATAGGTCGGGCTGACCGTGGTGATGCGGCGGGCATATTTCAGGCCAGCTTTCATGAAGGACAGCTGGCCATGGAATTCAAGTCCGGTCGGCACCATCAGGCGCGACGGCAGGCCCAGCATATGAAAGTCGCTTTCTTCAAACAGTCCCTGATAAGCCAGGTTGTGAATCGTGAAGACTGTGGCAGCGCGAGTTGCCGGATGGCAGGCGACATAGGCGCAGGCCATGGCGGCATGCCAGTCGTGGGCGTGCAGCACATCGGGCGTCCAGTCAGGGTCCAGCTCGCCTGCGGCAAGGTGCGCAGCCACCCAGCCGAGCAGGCCAAAACGCTGCAGGTTGTCAGGCCACTCGCTGCCATCGGATGCCAGGTAGGGATTGCCTGGCCGCTGGTACAGGTAAGGCGCGTCGATCACATAGGCGGCAATGCCGTTGTGCGCCAGTCGCCCCAGGCGCAAAGTGACG
>JAZKIK010000265.1:0-18944 GCA_040384925.1 Pseudomonadota bacterium
AAACGCGCCATAGTACGCAAGCAATGTATACTCTTTGGCCAACTTTTCAACGTCGCCAAAGCAGCCTTCGGTATTCGCTACAAAATGAGCAAGACGACTTGGTAAGTCATGTTGTGATCCTGCGCGGGCATGGTCAAAAAACCGCTGACAAGTTTGAGCAGAAAGTGTATGTCCCCAAAAGTAATGATGACGGCTAACTAGGCTGAACAGGGTTTCACCAGGTATCAATGCAAGAAATATTGGATTCTCGGAAGAATTTGCCATTTATGGTACCGTTCAGGTTCGCACTCAAAATTTTTCATTAAACGCAAGTTCCATCCGCATCAGTCGGTTGACACGCTAAGCAGTCACTATGCCAAGCGCCAAAGCGGTCTGAAGTTGCTCGGTCAGCTCAGTAGCAGTTATCCAACCCGACATCCCTCCTTGGGTATCAGAAAAAACAGATCGATCTCCAGGCTCGCCCGCTCCAGTCCATCAATTCCACGGACTTAGCGCCTGCAGGTGCATGGATCTCCGAGACAATAGACATGTGACTTTGAGTGACTCGCCCTGACCATGCGCTAGGCACACACGCTGGACAAGCACCCGTGGTTCACCTTGTGGGTGTGGCGACCGCAGTTCCCACGCCGGCCTCTCAAAGCCCCCACGCTGAGCTGCAGCATGTTTAGCTTGCTTTACCGTGGACCACCATAATTCCCTGCCAGCTGACGTGATGGTTGCTCAAAAAGCGATAGGCGGCAGTCTCGGGCAAGTTCCCGCAGGTTAGGGGGACTGGTAGCACATAGCTTTTAGGCCAGCAGCACTACGCAATGGTTTAAGACTTTTCAGCCAGAACTATCGCCTCGAATTCCTGCCGCGCCTATCGCATTGGCTCATCCTTTCATTCATCTGGCTTTTTGGTACGGACTTGTGTGCAATTGGATGCGTAAAGGCTCGTTGCAAATTTCAGTTGTGTTTACGACTTCAAAAGTGACCTTTAGAATCAATCCACCCGCTAACCCGCATGAATGCTAGGGCCTTGTTTACGACTTTATTAAACTGTTTACGACTTTAATTGCGCAGAACAACCATCAAAGCCCCATCACAAGCTCACTCCACAGTCACAGACTTCGCCAAATTCCGGGGTTTGTCCACATCCGTCCCTCGCGCCACCGCTGTGTGATAGGCCAGCAACTGCAGCGGCACCACATGCAGCATGGGGCTCAGGGGGCCGTAGTGTTCTGGCATGCGGATGACGTGTATGCCTTCGCTGCTGCTGAGCCGGGTGTCGGCGTCGGCCAGTACGTAGAGTACACCGCCTCGGGCGCGTACTTCCTGCAGGTTGCTTTTGAGTTTTTCGAGCAGGCTGTCGTTGGGGGCGACGGCTACCACGGGCATGGCGCTGGTGACGAGGGCGAGGGGGCCATGTTTGAGTTCGCCTGCGGGGTAGGCTTCGGCGTGGATGTAGCTGATTTCCTTGAGTTTTAATGCACCTTCCAGCGCAATCGGGTAATGCAGGCCGCGGCCCAGGAAAAGCGCGTTTTCCATCCTGGCAAAGTCTTCAGCCCAGGCGATGACTTGTGGCTCCAGTGCCAGCACGGCCTGCAGGGCGGCGGGCAGGTGGCGCATGGCCTTGAGGTGGGCGGCTTCTTCGGCGTCTGTCAGCCGACCCTTGGTCTGGGCCAGTGCCAGGGTCAGCAAAAACAGGCCTGCCAGTTGTGCGGTAAAGGCCTTGGTCGAGGCCACGCCAATTTCAACCCCGGCGCGGGTGATGTAGGCCAGTTTGCATTCGCGCACCATGGCTGAGGTGGCGACATTGCAGATGGTCAGGGTCTGGTTCATGCCCAGGCTTTGGGCGTGGCGCAGCGCAGCCAGGGTGTCGGCGGTTTCGCCGCTTTGTGTGATGGTGACGACCAGGGTTCTGGGGTTGGGCACGCTGGTGCGGTAGCGGTACTCGCTGGCGACTTCAACTTGCGTGGGTATGCCGGCAAGGGCCTCCAGCCAGTATTTGGCGGTGCAGCCGCTGTAATAACTGGTGCCACAGGCCAGAATCAGCACCGAGTCGATGTCCTTGAACACGCGGTAGGCACCATCACCAAACAGCTCGGGCACAATGCCTTCAACACCTTCCAGCGTGTCGGCAATGGCACGTGGCTGCTCAAAAATTTCTTTTTGCATGTAGTGGCGATAGGGGCCCAGCTCAGCTGCGCCGCTGTGGGCGTGCACGGTTTTGATGTCGCGCTGCTGGGCCTTGTGGTGGCGGTCAATCACCCAGAATTTGTCCAGTTGTATGTCAACCAGGTCACCTTCTTCAAGATAGACAATCTGGTCGGTCACACCGGCCAGCGCCATGGCGTCACTTGCCAGAAAGTTTTCAGAATTGCCTTTGCCGACACCCAGAATCAAGGGTGAACCGGCGCGTGCGCCCACCACGCGGTGGGGTTCGTCCTTGCAGAAAGCGGCAATCGCGTATGCGCCATGCAGCTGGGCAACGGCGCTTTTGAGGGCTTCAAAAATATCGCCGTCATACAGGCTGTCGACCAGATGGACGATGACTTCGGTGTCGGTCTGGCTGTCGAACACATAACCCTTGGCCTGCAGCGCGGCGCGCAGTTCGTCATGGTTTTCAATGATGCCGTTGTGCACCAGGGCCACCCGGCCAGGCTTTTGCAAGACTGCACCGGGCCCGTGGCTGAAGTGTGGATGGGCGTTGTGTACAGCAGGCGCACCGTGGGTGGCCCAGCGGGTGTGGGCGATGCCGGTTGTGCCCTCGACTTTTTCAGTCCTGACCTGCTCCTGCAGCTCGGCCACACGCGAGGTGCTGCGCGCACGCTTGAGCCCGTCGGCATACACGGCCACGCCGCAGGAGTCATAACCACGGTACTCCAGCCGCTGCAGGCCCTGCACCAGAATGGGAACGATGTTTTGGGTGGAAACCGCTGCAACAATGCCGCACATGAATTGCTCCTGAAAAAAGTGAATACCTTGATGCTAGGGCCAAGCTATTTTTCAGTGTGAGCATTTTTTATGTGTATTTGAAATTAAATTCCACAGTCATCATGACATTAAATTTAATTCCATTAATAATATAAAAATGGAACAAATCGATATCGATGCAACAGACATCAAGCTGCTGGAAACCTTGCAAACAGATGCATCCTTGAGCAACCAGGCGCTGGCTGCGCTGACCTTCATTTCACCACCCACCTGTTTGCGCCGGGTAAAACGCCTGCACGACGCGGGTTTGATCGAGCGGCAAATCGCCCTGCTCAACACCGACAAGCTGGCACAGTTGATGGGCCATGGCCTGACAGCGATTGTTGAAATCACGCTCGACAGGCAGGGTAGCGAACATCTGGAGGCGTTTGAAACCAGGGTTGCCGCAGACGACGCAGTGCAGCAGTGTTACCGGGTTTCACCGGGGCCGGACTTTGTGTTGATGGTGCATGTGGCCGACATGCCGAGCTACCTGGCGCTGTCGCAGCGGCTATTTACCAGCGATGCCAATGTGCGGAATGTGAAGGCGTTTTTCAGCACCAGACGAACAAAATTCGAGCCCAGAGTGCTTCTTGCCTAGCTTCATACCCGGTTCTGCTTCAAAAGCACCCAGGCCATCACTGCCAGAGCCAGCACACCGGCCAGCAAAACACCCCACAGCATCAGGCTGCGTGTGGGCGTGGTTTCACTGGCGGGGGCGGCGTTGACCAGCGCCCCGCTGCTTGTTGCAGGGCTGGTGAGGTTGGCAAGGGGAAGCGTATTTTCCTGACCCGGCTGGTAGCCGGGTATCAGGCTGGGCAGGGGCAGATAGGCGCTGGCGGTGTTGGGCAGGCCGGTGGCCAGGGTGTAGGGGCCGGAGCCGCTGGCCAGAAATACGATTTGCACCGGTTCAAACATCACGCTGATGTCTGGCGGGGCGGTAAAACCAGGCGTCTTTTTGTCGGCTTCGAGTTTGAAATCCCTGAAACCTGACAAAGCAGGCAAATCGACCGCACCACTGGTTTGCAACTTGCCGCCCAGTCGCATCCGGTAGGCAACCGTACTGGCCAGCAACGTCCAGGGCTGGCCGGACTGGCGCGCCAGAACACGAATTGGAACCAGCACATTCTCACCCTGAGGCAGGATGTCCAATGCCGCCACCGGTGTGGAAAAAGGCAGCGAAAAGCCCAACTCATGCGGGCTGGCCAGCGCTTGTGAGGCAAGCGTTGCAGTCACCCTGGGGATGCGAGGCTGGCCCGACGATGTCACAAGCGTTGCGGCGCGCAAGCTCACTGGGGCGAGCTGGCCTGTGGCGTTTGTCCAGCTGATGCGCAGATACCTGCCCTCGACGGGCAGGCTTGGAAGCTCGAATCCGGCTGAACCCAGGCTGGCAGCTGCTCCGTCAGGGCGAAACAGCACGGTGTCGGCCAGGGTCTGCCAGTTTTTCAGATCTGGGCTGGCCTGCAGTTTGAAGCTGATGGGCTGGCCGGGCGGGATGTCCACATCCAGATCGACACCGAGCACAGACTGTTTGACGGCACGCGCATCAAGCAGCGCACCCCATATTTTTTGCGGTGCGGTGGTTTTGGCGGCTGGCGAGCCGGTGTTGACAAGCACTACACGTTTGCCTTGGTGCTCTTCGATCCGCAACGAAAAACCGTCAAACGTGCCGGTGGTCTGGTCGCTGGCACCCAGAATGGGGTAAGCAGGCAGCGTGACGGACTGACGTTCCATTGGGGTCGAGGCTAGCTGACTCAAGGCCATGGGAACGGGCTGACCCTGGGCGTTGAAGATGCGAACGTCGGCATAAGCCGCACTTTGCAGGCTGACCAACGCGCGAGCGGGCAGTTGCAGGCGCTGCAGCGCTGCGTCTGCGGTACCCGGTGCCAGCACCACTGGCAGGCGTAGCGCATAAGACGCGGGCTGGTTGGCGTCCGGCGCTGACCATGCCAGCAAAGTTGAAAACAGCGCGCAACCAGAGACAAAACCGCGCCACAGAAATGATGAAAAACTCATGATGACTGTCCTTGTGAAGTGTCTTCCCCAACCGGTTCTGGCGTACTTTTGGGCGGCAGCGGCGCAAAATACCCTACCACCAGCATCAGCACACCGACCGCGATAAACGTGATGATGCGCTCTGCGCCGCCCACATTGGACAGGTCAATCAACAGCAGCTTGACCACCACCAGCCCCAGCAATCCCGCGCCGACCAGCCACAGGCTGCGCTGCCCCTGGCGCTGTACACGACGACTGGCCAGCACCATCAGGCTCAAGGCCAGCAGGGTCCACAAAATTGCATAACCGGTCTGCACAACAAAGCTGCCAAACAGCGCTGATGCGTCCCAGGTGACGCCAAAAAAATGATGCGCCACACGCAGCCAGACGGTGTTAAGGGCCACAAAGGCAAGCGCCGCCATCGCAGTCAACGCGCCACGGCCACACACCCAGACGGACCGGGCGGGCACCGATGAAGTCAGTTGTGCCGCCAGCAACACACGCCGCCAGAACAGCAGCGCCCCCAAAGCCAGCGCCAGTGTCAGGTCGGTCGGATTGAGCAGCGGAATATAGGGCAGCGGCTCTGTGCGGCCGGACGAATGCAAAGCCATCAGCAACGCACCGGCAAACACCAGCAGGGCCAGAGGCAAGGCCGCATGCCAGTAATAGGCAGCGGCGTGCAGATTCAGGGGCCAGCTGAATGCAGCCTGCGCACCCGGCCTAGCTGCACGGCCGGCCCAGCCCGCTAGACAAAGCAGCACCGCTATCGCGCTGATCAGCAGCACCACACTGGCCCAGGAGGTTTGCCACAAACCGCCCCGGCCAATCCAGAACCACAGGCAGTCGGCCAGCAACAAAGTCAGCAGCCAGGCACCGCCCACATGCAGCCAGTGGCTGAGCCGGCCAGGCGCCTGCCCGGCGGCCCCTGCAGCAACATCGTTTTGCTGCAACATGCGCAAATGCAGGCCCAGTACCACGACCCACACCAGCCAGGCCGGCGTGTACAGAACCCGCTGGTCAATGTCTGCCTGCAGCAGGTACACAAAAAACATTATCGGCAAGCTCAGGCGACTGGGCCAGGTGGCCACTGGCCAGCTTGTTCGCAAACCCAGCACTTGTGACAGCCAGGCACTCAGCACCAGGGCCAGCATGGCCAGCAGTTGCGCCGCACTCTGGCCAAATACCGGTGAGGGCAACACGCCCAGTTCAAGCGCTGGCAACTGGCGCGTGATTTCAAACAGCCAGGCGGCGCACCAGAAGCCAAAACCATACAGATACACCGGACTGGCGAGTTGAATTTCAAAAGCGGCATAAACACGCGCCCAGCCTGAATCGCTGTGCGGCAGCGGTTTGCGCAGCCACCAGGCAATCACAAAAGCAGGCAGTGCAATCAACAGGGCACCGATAAACGCCGGATTGAGCAGCGGCCAGTTAGACACCGGGCTATCCGCATGCCCCAGAAAGGCCAGCGCGGCCACAGCCTGCAGCAGCAGGCCAAAGGCACGCGGCATCCAGCGCGCCTGCCGCATGCCAACCCAGAAAGCGCCTGCACCTTCCAGCGCCCAGACGGCAGAAGTCCAGCGCACATCCAGCCCCAGAGGCACGGCCAGCGTGGCAAAACCCACACCCAGCGCAATAAAACACTCCACCAGCAGACGGTAGCTACCCTGCGCACGGCGCATCAGGGCCGCAGCCAGCAGCAGATAGATTGACGCAAAACCCAGAGCAGAAAAAGCTGCGCCCAGATCAAAAGCCTGCACCAGCCCCGCCTGCAGGCCAAAACCCGCCAGCGGCGTGCCAAAAACCAGAGTTGAATCGACGGCATTGCCCAGCCTGGTCGGCGTGTTGCGGGCATACAAAACCGCTGTAAACACATAAATCAGCACAAACACCAGCAAGAATGGCTGCGCACTGGCGTAGTTCTCAGGCTGGTACTTCAGCGCACCCCAGGCCGTGGCAACACCAAAAGTGGCCACAAAACCAAGCAGATTGAGCACCCGCCAGGAGCGTTTGTATGCAATGAACAAAATCGCCAGGTTCAGCACGGTGTAATAACTGAACAGGCCGACATGACTGCCCTGCCCGGTTGACAGCAATATGGGCGTGGCAAAACCACCAGCAAACGCAGCCACGGCCAGCGCCCGCGAGTCCTGCAGCAAAGCCAGCGCACAACTGAGCGCGCAAACCAGCAGCATCAGGCCAAAGGCTGGCAGCGGCGGCAGCAGGTTGTAAAGCCGGAAAGCTGCAAACACCGTGAGGTACATCACCGCCACACCGCCGCCCTGCATCAGCAGCGCAAAACCGGGTTTCAGCGTTCGTTTCCTGAACCCGAACACCAGCATGGCAATACCCGCAGCCGCGATGCCCGCCAGCCTGAGTTCCACTGGAAAAAGCCCTGCCACGGCGGCATAACGCGCCAGAAACGACAGGCCGACAAAAAGAATCACCAGCCCGATCCGGACAATGGTGTTGCCACCCAGCAGCCAGGCTTTGGCGGCATCCACGCCTTGTGTCAGGGTGCGCTCGACTGCGTTGGCTTGCATGGGCTGGGCCGGGGGCTCTGGCACAGGCTGTGGTGCAGCGGCAGACCTGAGTTCAGCATTGCTGACAGACAAACTATCTGCTGGCTGCACCATGGATACGGGCGCGGCGTCCAGCTCAGGCTCCATCAGCTCATGCAATATTTCCTGGGTTTGAACGGGAGCAGCCGCAGCAGCAGGCACGGCCGGCTGCTGAACTGTTTGAGCGGAATGAGCAGCCTTGCCAGCACTGACAACAGCCCGTGCCATCTCCTTGCGCACCTCGCGCCTGACCACCCAGCGCAGCGACAGCCCAGCCCAAAAGCCCCAGAACGCACCGGCATACATCTGCCAGTCGCCATAACCCGGCCACATCGCCCCCAGCAATGCACCCAACAATATGCCCCAGATCACCATTGGCCTTCTCCCGTTGAAGACCCAAGCTTAAACCCGGCTTACCCTATGACGGGCAAGTAGACGCCAAAGTTTTCAATCAGGGCGTGACCGCTACTTTTTGGCTGGTCACGGCCCTTGCGGAAAGTGCCCTTATTTGCGCAAATTCGGGGATTCGTTCAGTGCCTTGACCAGTTTGACCAGCGCATCGCTGGCTGCACGGGTGGCTGCAAGAGAATGGTTGGTCTTGAACTCATCAAAAGTAGCTGCGCCGTTGCCGCTTACACGCACGGTATCCACCAGTTTGCCATCCGGGTCGGTAATGGAACAAGCCAGATTGACACTGAACTGGGTTGGCGGCCAGGTAAAAGCACTTTCGGATGAAGAGCTGGTAGTGATTTCAGGGGTGATCAGGAATGAAAATCCACCTGACTTCAGGGCTGCGGTGTCTTTTGCATCGGGTACCTTGTTGACACTGCCGAACACTTCGGACAGTGCCTTGTAAAAACCCGTTTCGATATCCCGATACGGGAAGTACCTGACCTTGTCGCCACCGCCTCCTGGCGTCGTCACCTCAACTGCACGAAGCGCATCGGGCAGGTAATAGGCGACTTTTTTATCAATCACCTTGTTGCCACTGGCTGCAGCAACCGTAGTGACATCAGGACTCATGGAAATGGGATGCGCACAACCAAACAGGAATACACAGGCCAGCACCGTAGCAATAACTGCAAAAAAACGTTTCATGACTATTATTTCCTTGAATTAGTTGCGCAGAGATTTGATGAAGTCGGGGTCGGTGACCAGCGAAGAAATCAGCGATTGAACCATCAGCGGATAGTTGTTGGCAGCCAGTGGAATGGCCACAGGTCCGGCAAAAGAACTCTCCCACGTGCGCTCAACCTTTTTGACCTTGTCAAAGCGCACTTTTTTGTCGGCAGTCACCAAAAAACGGGCTTCAATTTGCCCCTCATTACTGCTGATGCCACCGGCATCAATATTGTTCTTGATGAGGGTTCCAGTGATTTCAACCCCTGACTGGGGGTTATAAAGCTTGGCAAGTTCCAGTTCCTGACGCAAGGCTGCGGCAATATAGTCGCCAAAATTGGCACCAACCGGTGAAACCATGGTGGCGGCACGCAGTTTCATACCGTCCGCACCAGGCATGCCAGCCGTCACCCCGATAGCGCCAGTCTTGACAAGAACGCCACTACCGACTTTTTTGAGTGCTTCGACGTTGTCAATGGAAGCCAGATAGTTTGGTGCAGGGCCAGCGCAGCCCGTCAAAAATACAGAAACGACAATGCCAGCGCACGCAGCTGCGCGCCTGATGAGTTGAAGCATGGAAATATCCCTCGGTGGTTTATTGAATAAGCGCCAGTCATTGCAACTGGTGCCAGGCAGTATGTTACAGCCAACTTACATCTTGTAGGGGCACCAGGAGCAATCAGGAGAAAACACGCTCGGCCTATTGCACCAATTTGGCAGGTCTCTTCCAATTGGCGATACTTAGCTGTTTGCCCCGCGCCACACTCAAACTACCGGGCGGTGTGCTTTTGGTAATGGTCGAGCCGCCGCCCACGGTGCCGCCTGCGCCTATGGTTACCGGGGCGACCAGCACGCAGTTGCTGCCGATATGTACGTCGTCTTCAATCACGGTGCGGTGTTTGTTGGCACCGTCGTAGTTGGCGGTGATGCTGCCTGCGCCGTAGTTGACTCTTTCGCCAACCGTGGCATCACCCAGATAGGCCAGGTGGTTGGCCTTGGCACCTTTGGCCAGTGTGGAGTTTTTGACCTCGACAAAGTTGCCAATATGCACTTCGGCACCCAGCCTGGCACCTGGCCGCAGGCGGGCAAACGGGCCTATCAGGGCACCTTCTCCGACCTGCACACCGGCTTTTTCACCGTCGATATGGGTAAAGGGGTGAATCACGGCACCGGCAGCGATGCTGCAGTTGGCAATGACACAGTTGGCGCCAATACGCACGCCATCACCCAGGCTGACCTGGCCGTCAAACACGCAGTTGACGTCAATTTCAACGTCCTGGCCACAAACCAGGGTGCCGCGCACATCAAAACGGGCCGGGTCGGCCAGGCGCACGCCCTGCTCCATCAGGGCCACGGCCCGTCGCCGCTGGTACACACGCTCGAGTTCCGCCAGTTGCAGCGGGCTGTTGACACCTGCAACCTGCGCTGCGTCGCTGATCTGGTGCGCGACCACTGCCACACCGTCGTCGGCGGCAAACTTCACGATGTCGGTCAGGTAAAACTCGTTTTGTGCGTTGTTGTTGTCCAGCCGGGCCAGCCAGTTGCGCAGCAGACGGGTCGGCACGGCCATGATGCCGCTGTAGATTTCAGTTATTTTTCGCTGTTCGGCGCTGGCGTCCTTGTGTTCGACGATGGCCCTGACCTGGGCCGAGGCCTGGGTGCCGGCACGCACGATGCGGCCATAGCCGGTCGGGTCAGGCAAGCTCAGTGTCAACAGCGCCAGCCGCTGGCCGCCGCATTGCTCAAGCAGCGCCAGCAGGGTTTCGGGCTGTGTCAGCGGCACATCCCCCGACAAGACCAGGGTCACGCCGTCGTCGTCCAGCAAAGGCATGGCCTGTTGCACCGCGTGGCCGGTGCCAAGCTGGGGCTGCTGGCGCGCGAACTTCAGCCCGTTTTTTTGCTCAAAAAGAGCTGTTGCGCCCGTCATGCGGGTACAGGCAGCCTCGACTTCGACAGCACCGTGACCCGTCACAACGATTGCCTGGCGCGCTGACAGGCTGGCGGCACATTCGATGACATGTCCGAGTAAAGCGCTGCCGCCCAATCGGTGCAACACTTTGGGCAAGGTGCTTTTCATGCGGGTTCCCTTGCCTGCGGCCATGATGACGACATCAAGAGGGCTTTCCATGCGGTTCATGCGTTTTCCTGTGATTTTTTTGAAATGGGGTGGCTCGCCTGCCAGTTGGAGCCTGCCAGAAGTGGCGGCAAGCGTCAGGCGTTCCGGCCAGCGAATTATCAGCCTGCCAGCCTGCATGCTTGTGTTGCTTCTGTTACCGGCCTGTAGCGCGGTCAGGCTGGCCTACAACCAGTCACCCGAGCTGGCCTATTGGTATATGGACAGTTATGTGGACTTTAACGAAGTCCAAAGCCGCCAGATCAAGGCTGACATGGCAGGTTTGCAAACCTGGCATCGCCAGACTCAACTGCCCGCCTATGCAGAACTGCTGCAAAAACTGCAAACCCGGATACGCGGCGACATCAGTGCGCCCGAAGCCTGCCTGGTGTTTGCCGACGTGCGGCGCAAGCTGCTGACTGCTGCCGAGCAGGCAGCACCCGTTGTAGCCACACTGGCCGTCAGCCTGCAGCCTGGGCAGTTGAAACACATGGAACGCAAGTTTGCCAAGGGTAATGAAGAATACCGCGAAGATTTTCTGGAAGGCAGCGTCCAGGAACTGCGTGACAAGCGCCTTGAAAAGGCACTGAAGCGGGCTGAAATGCTTTATGGGAACCTGAGCAAGGCACAAATCAGCCTGCTCAGCCAGTTGCTGGAGCAGTCAAGTTTTAATGCACAACGCTCTTATGCCGAAAGAGTCAGGCGCCAGCAGGACACGCTGCAAACACTGAACAGGCTGATCCAGGACAGTCCCACCGCTGAAAAGGCAAGGCCCGTCATGCGCGCCCTGTTTGAGCGCTCGCTTGACTCACCTGATGCGGCCTACAGGGAGTACCTTGAAAAACTGACACTGGACGGATGCAGAATATTGGCAGATTTGCACCGCAGCACCACAGCGGCACAAAGACAAAAAGCCGCCGAAACCCTGTCGGCTTATGAAAAAGATCTGAAATCACTGGCCGCCCAGGCAGCCAACTGAGTTGTCAAACAAACCCGGAGGCAGCGCCCAGTGACTTAAAAACCGTTGTTGCGTTTGACTTGGCCGTTGGAATAAGCGCCCTGCTGGCCGCCCCAACCTGACCCCATCTGGCCTTCAGGCCGTCTGGGAGCTGGCTGGCGGGGCTGAAACTCCCCGGAGCCACTGCTTTGCTGCTGCTGCCTGTCCATCACGCGGCTGGGCTGCTGCTGAAGGCGCGATGCGGGATTGGATGAATACGACTGACTGGTGTTCATGCGGGTCTCCTGAAGCGGTTTAGGCCGGTAGACATGTCACGATGGAAAACACAAAGACGATTCGAGGCTGTGAATTTAATCACGAATCCACCGTCTTGACTACAGTTTTTAAACCACCAGAACAGGCCATCTTGTCAGCCTGCAAGCCGCCATCTTGTCAGACAGAGACTACAAAACACCCGCCTAAAGCAGTGGCACCTGGCGTGGTGGCCTGTCGTAATAGTCGGCGATGCGCTCAAGTGCCCTGGTGTTGAGCAGGCGCAGCCGCCCGTCGCGTATCTCGTGCAGGCCCAACTGTTGCAGCCGCCGCAGCGTCTTGTTGGTGTGAACCAGTGACAACCCCAGGGTGTCGGCAATGTGCTGCTGGTTGAGGGGGAAAGCAATCGTGCCATGCACGCCGTCAGGGTCGCGGTTTTCCAGGCCAATACGCTGCACCCGGCGATAAAGGTGCATCAAAAGCATGGCCACCCGCTCGGTGGCGTTGCGTCTGCCTGCGGTCAGCAGGTTGTCGTCCACAAAACCTTCTTCACGCGCTGACATCCAGGTCACGTCGTAACCCAGGCTGGGGTATTGGCGAAACAGGTCCCACAGGCCATCACGCGGAAAAACACACAGAGAAATATCGGTCACCGCCTCAATGCCGTGCATCGCCCCATCGGCAAACTTTTGCTGCAGGCCAATCAGGTCGCCTGGCAGCAGAAAGTTCAGTATTTGCCGGCGTCCGTCGCTCAGGGATTTGTAGCGAAAAGCCCAGCCTGAATAAAGGGTAAACAGTTTGCCATTGGGACGCTGTTCATGAATCAGGGTGCCACCAGCTGCGACATTTTGTGTTGCGGTGCGAAACCGCTCGATGAATTGAAGCTCATCGGCACTCACGGAGGTAAAAGCTTCGGTATGGCGCAGGCGGCAGGCGCTGCATGCGGGCGGGCAATTGCCTGATGGTACGAAGGATGAGGTGGCCATGGCGAGCAATTCTAGGCGTGTGTCTTCAGTCGAATCCATGTTTTTGCACGGCTATGTCTTTTGACATTGCTGGCTTCAGCCAGTCCCACTACATTGACCAGCAATCAAATTTACCGCAGGCCATCCACCCTGCCCCCTGACAACACAAGCATGACCATCACACCCGCCGTCGCCCAGCCAGCCAAGCTACCCATTCGCCTGCATGAAGTCCTTTACGTCAGTGTCATGGCACCAGACCTTCCCATCAGCACGGTGGCCGACATTGCCGGCAAGGCGCGGATTGCCAACGACAAGGCTGGCATCACCGGTCTGCTGATTTTTGATGGCCAGCGTTTTTGCCAGCAGCTCGAAGGTGACCGCAAAGCGGTACTGAAACTGCTGGAGCGCATACGCGAAGACCCGCGCCACACCCAGATAGAGGTTTTGCACCACAGTGCACTGGCCGAACGCCGCTTCAGGCGTTTTGGCCTGGCCTACACCATGGTCGAGGACATTGATACCCTAGCCCGGCTTGAACAGCTTGACGGCCAGGCGGCTGTTGATGCCTTTGTTGCATTGATTTCAACACTTGACATGGCTTGAGAACGTGTTTTACGGTCTATTCGGGGTCGCGAATAGATCGTAATCACGTTCTGAGCATCAGGCCTGCAGCCAGTCCACAGCCTGAGTAGCCAACACCTCAAGCGGCGCATCACCAGCCAGCGTCAGCACACCAGGCTCGCCAGAAGGGTCTTGCAGGGCCGCGAACTGGCTGGCAACCAGGCTGGGCGGGTAAAAATGGTCGCTTCTTTGGGCCACACGACGCAGGGACTCGGCCTCTGAAATGGCGATATGCACAAACCTGAGCTGGCTGGCAGCGCTACGCAGGGTATTGCGGTAGGCCGCCTTGAGTGCAGAGCAGGTCAGGACTACCCCACCAGGATGGCTGCCGAGCTGCCCGCCCAGGGTTTGCAGCCAGTCGGCGCGATCAGCATCGGCAAGCGGTATGCCTTGCTGCATCTTGCTGACATTGGAGGGCGGGTGAAAGTCGTCGCCCTCGATCAGCGGCAGCCGCAGGCGCACCGCCATCAATTGCCCCAGGGCTGATTTGCCGCACCCGGCTACCCCCATGACAACAACATGAACAGGGGTCCGAGGCGGAGTATTAAAAAAAACGGGCATGGCCAAATTATGACCATGCCCGATGAGCTAGCACCAGGACGGTGCTGCATTTCAGGATTTGCTCTTAAACCGCCCGGCAATCAGCCTGGGCAGTGCGTGCGCAGCCACTTTTGACATCGAACATGGCGGTTGCGCCTGTCCTGTCGGCGCGACTGGCTACAAAAGTCATGGCCAATCCACCGAGCAATGCAGCAGCGCTTGAAGCAACCCCTTGCCCCAGACCATTGACCAGACGGCCCGATGCGCCAGCCACCAGGCCCAAGGCGTGGCGCAGGTCACGCAGCGGCTCGGCAATGCTGGATGCCTTGGCGACTGGCACGGCCACGGCGGCGATACCGGGGGTCTCCCAGCTGAACTGGGCCGGGGCGGCGTGGCCGATTCCAAATGACTCCATCACCAGCGACTGGCCTGGCAGCAGGGTCAGGCTTTCGCCACGGCTCAGGAAATGGTCACCTGAAGTCACGCGGCTGTACGGGCCGACATCGGTGAGGGTAGCCCACACACGGCCATGGGTAATACGCAGCACGCTGAGCTTTTTGGCGCGCAGCGTGATCGCGTGGCCAGGGTTGATATGGCGGCTGCTGGCAGTGGCAGTCGCCTGTTGTGCGGCCTGCGCCTTGAAAGACGGGCCGGCAGAAGATGATGAAGCTGAAAGCGTGCCGAGGTGGTGGTCCATGGTGTTCTCCGAAAAAGACCGAAATATGTTGAAAGGCAGGTAATCATCTCGCTGCCAGTCTTCACAGTCCAATGAAATCGCGGTACGCTATTCATTCCATAATCGCATTAATTGAGTTTTCTCGATGCTCCATTCACAAACCCATCTCCGCTCGCGCCCCATCGCGGCTGGCCAGTTGCGTGCCTTTGAAGCGGTGGCGCGGCATTTGAACTTTCGTGCTGCGTCTGAAGAACTGGCGCTGACCCAGTCTGCCGTCAGCCGGCAGATTCAGGGACTGGAGGATGATGTGGGTGTCAGCCTGTTTCACCGCCACACCCGTGCGGTTGAGCTGACCAATGCCGGGGCGATACTGCTGCGTGCAGTGAGCCCTTCGCTGGAGCGGATTGATGGTGCGGTGCGGCAGATCAGGCAAAGTGCGGGACGCAAGAGTGTTTCCATCACCACGTTTGCATCGTTTGCCTCGATGTGGCTGATTCCGCGGCTGGAGGCCTTTCAGCGTGACAACCCGGACATCGACATTCGTATTGATGCGTCAGACGCGCCCGTGGACCTGGACGTTTCAGACCTTGACCTGGCGCTGCGTTACGCCCCGGCCAGTCACATGCCGCCACATGCGATTCGCCTGTTTGGCGAGCAGATCACGCCCGTCATCAGCCCCTGGCTGCTCAAAAGCGGGCCCAGCCTGAAAAAACCCGACGACCTGGCCCGCTTTACCCTGATTGAAGCCGGTGACGCCCACCATACTCATCTTGAATGGCTGACCTGGCGGCGCTGGCTTGACCAACACGCTGCGCCCAAACTGGAGGCCAAACGCTGGCTTTATTTCAACTACGCCTACCAGATGGTGCAGGCCGCGCTGACCGGCCAGGGTGTGGTGCTGGCCCGGCTGCCGCTGATTGCCGAAAGCCTGGCCTCGGGTGACCTGGTTGAACCGCTGCCGCAGATGCGGCTTGAGTCCCCCATGGCCTACTGGCTGATCATGGGGCCGCGCAATCTGGCACGGCCCGAAGTGCTGGCCTTTTGTGAATGGCTCAAGGGCCAGGGTGCCAAAACGCGGGAGGCGATTGGTGATGTGCCTGACCCGGATACGATGACTGACCTGGACTGAGCAAAAGCAGGCTTGGCACCGGCCTGATTTTTTTGCCTTGCCAGCACCTTCACTTCACAAACTGCTTGCCCAGCTTGCGCGCCAGCGTGCGGCGGTGCATGCCCAGGCGGCGGGCGGTTTCGGAGATGTTGAAGCCGGTCTCGGCCAGCGTTTCGTGGATGCGCTCCCATTCCAGCGTCTTGATGGAGGTCTGGCGATTGGTCAGCTCGACCTCCACATTGCCGGTGGCACGGGTAAATGCGGCTTCTATGTCGTCGGTATTGGAGGGTTTGGCCAGGTAGTGGCAGGCACCGAGCTTGATGGCCTCGACTGCCGTGGCAATGCTGGCAAAACCGGTCAGCACCACGATGAGCATGTCGCTGTTGTGGGCATTCAGCGTCTGCACGCAGGCCAGGCCCGAGGCTTCGCCATTGAGCTTGAGGTCAACCACCGCAAAGTCCGGGCGGCTGCTGGCCAGCAGGGCCATGACTTCGTCATGGCTGCTGGCCAACTGAACGCTGTAACCCCGGCGCTCGAAAGAGCGGCCCAGCGTGCGGGCGAAAGCCGCGTCGTCCTCAACAATCAGCAGACTGCGTGCTGGCAGTGAGGTAAGCTCTTCAGGTGTTTTAACGCTCATGGTGGCCATCCTTTCGGGTTTGCAGGGCCGCACCACCTTGCTGATGTGCATGGCCCAGGTCATCCTCTTCATCCAGGCCCATCGCGGCCAGTGGCAGACGGATGGTGACACAGGCACCGCCTTCGTCCCGGTTGCTGGCGGCAAATACCCCACCCAGTGTGCGGGCGACGTTGACAACCAGAAACAGGCCCAGCCCGCCACCGGGACGGCCTTTGGTGGAGTTATAGGGTTTGCCCAGTTGCGCCAGGATGGCCGGGGCAAAACCGGGGCCCTGGTCGGTGCAGCGCAGCACCAGTTCGCTGGCCTCGCGCGTTACCTCCAGCTTGACCCACTGGCCCGAGGCTTCGAGTGCGTTGTCGAGCACATTAAAAATCATCTGCTTGACGGCCGAGTCGGACACCACGGGCATGTCACGGCCAAAAAGATTGTCGTAGTGCAATGCAGCCCGCACCCGTGTGCGGCGCCATTCCTCGACCAGTTCGTCAAAAAAGGTGTGGATGGTGGTGGCGGCTGAAGACTCGCCGCGGGTCTCGCCGGCCGACAGCAAAATGCTGCTGACGATGG
The DNA here is from genome assembly GCA_040384925.1 of Pseudomonadota bacterium. Lineage (GTDB taxonomy): Bacteria > Pseudomonadota > Gammaproteobacteria > Burkholderiales > Burkholderiaceae_C > Polaromonas. The sequence continues at coordinate 17,065 of JAZKIK010000265.1, forward strand.
ACTTGCAGCGCTGGAGCTGGGTCTGCATCTCGCTGACCTCGCGGAACAAGTCCTCATCCGAGGTAAAAAAGGGCATGCGCTGCCAGTCACCCAGAATCACCGCCAGCGTGGCCAGCGGTGTGCCGAGTTCATGCGCGGCACCCGAGGCCAGCAGGCCCATGCGCACGATGTGGTCCTCTTCGGCGGCGCGCTGGCGCAGGGCGGCAAGGCGCGCGTCGCGCTCGCGCAGGTTGCGTCCGATACGGGTGATGAACACCACCACCAGCACCGCGTTGAGCAAAAAACAGATCAGCGTGCCCTGGATATACAGGCTGGCCAGGCCGTGGTCATGGTCGGGCAGCAGATCCAGTGGGGAAGCAAACAGCGCCAGCCCGGCAAAACAGCTGGCGGTGATGCCAAACATGCTCCAGGTAAACACCGGCTTGAGCAACACCGCGCCCAAGGTGATCTGCAGCAGGTACAAAAACACAAAGGGGTTGCTGGCACCACCGCTGAGGTAAAGCTGGACAGTGAGCATGCTCACGTCCACCAGCAGCGAGACAAACAACTCGCGGTTGCTGAACTCGCGGCGGGTTCGCCAGCGCAACAGGCTGATGAGGTTGAAGGCCAGCAGTACACCGAGCGCCGCCATCATGCTCTGCATGGGCAGCTTGAGATTCAGGCCGTAGTAGGCAAATTCGATGGTGACGATCTGCCCGAACACGGCAATCCAGCGCAGCTGGATCAGCAGCGCCATGTTCTTGCGGCCGGTCTGGTCGTCAAACCGGTCCGGTATGCCGCTGGTGCTTTCAGTCAGACTTTGAGGCGTGGCGATGTGGGTCATGTCGTCTGGCATTTTGCATTGTGAGACCAATCGCCGCCGCAGCCACCATCAATGCCAGTGCATACCAGGTCAGGGCATAGGCCAGGTGGCTGTTGGCAAAGGCAATCACGGTCAGCCCGCCGATGGGCTGATCGGCGCTGGCACCGGCACTGGAACCGGCTGCGTCCGCATCGACAAAATACGGTGCCACCTTACCCAATCCCTGCGCCTGGGCAATGGCGGCAACGTCGCGTGAAAACCAGCGATTGCCTGCGGGGTCGTTGTTGCGCAAAAACCCGCCGCCCGGCTCTGTCAGGCGCAGCAGGCCGGTGATGGTGACGGGCGCTTCTGACGCGGCTGAAACAGCTTTGGACTGGGATGCCACAAAACCCCGGTTGACCAACACCACCGAACCATCAGCCTGCTGCAGCGCTGACAGCAGCCAGAAACCGGCACCGATTTTTGTGACGGCCTGCACACGGGTGTCGCTGCCTGCAATAAAACGGCCGGTGAGCTGCACATGGCGGTATTCGTGGCTGGCGGCGCTTAGCTTTGGCCAGTCGGCTGGGGCAGGTGCGGGCACTGCCGGCGCGGCCACACGCTGGTTGACGCGCTCTATCAGGTCAAGCTTCCAGATGCGGCGCTGCAGCTGCCAGCTGCCAAGTGCCACAAATGCGGCAAACAGCAGCAATGCACACAGCGCCCAGCCCCAACGCAGCCCACGCCGCCTGTTCCCCGCTGTGGCGTCTGGCTGCAACGGGGATGTCATGGCATGTTTTTCATCTCATGCACGGTGTGCGGCATCATGTTGGTGTTCAGGTGGTACATGACCCAGATCGAGCCGCTGAGCATGATGACCAGCAGCACTGCCGTGAAGACCAGCGCCAGCATGGACCAGCCGCCCTCGGAGCGGGTGTTCATGTGCAGGAAATAGACCATGTGCACAACAATCTGCACTGCTGCAATGGCCAGGATCACCAGCCCGGTGATGTTGGAGCTGGGCAATACCTTGCCCATGACCAGCCAGAACGGAATCACCGTGAGGATGACCGCCAGCACAAAACCGGTCATGTAACCC
>JAZKIK010000266.1:0-2613 GCA_040384925.1 Pseudomonadota bacterium
GTACAGTGCAGGCGGCAACGACAGCCTGTATGGACTGGACGGCAACGACTTTCTTCAGGGTGGCGATGGCAACGACCGCCTGTATGGTGACGCCGGAAACGACTCCATGACCGGAGGTGATGGGGATGATGCCTATTATGTCGACAGTGTGGGTGATGTCGTTATTGAAACCAGCGCTGTCCCGGCAACCGGCGGCATAGACACTGTTTACAGCTACCTCGGCAGCTATACCCTGGTGAGCAACATTGAGCGCGGCGTCATAAGAGTCGACACAGGGGCCAGCCTGAAGGGCAACACACTGAACAACAGCCTGTATGGCAATGTTGGTAATGACACCTTGTATGGCCTGAACGGCAACGATGCACTGCTGGGTGGTGATGGCAACGACCGTCTGTATGGCGATGCTGACAACGACAGCCTGATGGGTGGCAATGGCGATGACACACTGATAGGCGGCACAGGGTTTGACACCATGACCGGTGGCAATGGCAATGATGCCTATTATGTTGACGATGCCGGTGATGTGGTCACCGAAACAAGCGCCGCACCGGCAACCGGTGGCATGGATGCGGTGTACATCTACCTCAGCAGCTACACCCTGACCCAGAACGTCGAGCGAGGTGTCATCCAGACCAGCGCAGCGAGCAGTCTGACTGGCAACATTCTGGATAACGCCTTGTATGGTGGCGTGGGCAATGACAGTCTGGATGGTGGCATCGGCAAGGACACCATGACCGGTGGCGGTGGCAGTGACCTCTACCATGTTGACAACGCAGGTGACGAGGTCATCGAAATCAACCCCCACGCAAACGGCGGCATGGACACCGTGTACAGCTACATCAGCAAGTACACCCTGACAAACAACGTGGAGAGCGGTGTTATTGCCACCAGCGCAGCGGCCCGTCTGAGCGGCAACGCGCTGTCCAACAGCCTGTATGGAGGCGTCGGCAATGACACCCTGATGGGAGATGCAGGTGCAGACAGTCTTTACGGTGCAGCGGGAGGTGACCAGCTGACGGGTGGCTTGGGTGCAGACAGCTTTGTCTTCCATGCTGACAGCGGACGCGACGTGATCCGGGACTTCAGCCGTGCAGAAGGCGACAGGGTCAGCCTGCAGAGCAATGTCAATGGTTCGGGCATTACCAGTGCGGCCAGCGCGCTGGCCCATGTCAATGACATTGGTGGCAATGCAGTGCTCAATCTGGGTGACGACAATATTGTGATCCTTGTGGGCGTACACACTGCGGACCTGACGGAGGCGGACTTCATGGTGTTTTAAAGCGCGCGGCATTGAGCGCCTGGGTTAGAACGTGTTCACGGTCTATACGGAGTCCCGTATAGACCGTGAACACGTTCTTGGTGCACGTTTACTTTCATTGAAACAAGGAGTAGAGTCCGGCAAATATCTCTTGTCGGGTGCCCTCATGCGTCGCGCTGAATGCCACTGACAAGCCGGATATGGGATTGCACTCCTGTCAACCATCAGACAGGCAGACAGGATTCAGCCAACTGGATTGGCGTGAATTGCGTAAAACTGTCTTCCAGATGCCTGAATGCCAGGGAGGCAGTCAAACTGCCCAGAGCGTTTTATTGATTCAGGGAGACAAACACCATGGCTGATACCACCGGTCCGCACGGCACTCTGCCCGCTGCAATCGAGTTCGCCACACCCATTGCTGATCACCTCTGGGGTGTCGGTTATTTCCTGCATCCCAGCTTTGCTGATATCGATGGAGACGGCGATCTGGAGACCTTTGTCGGTGATGAGTATGGAAAGATATCCGTCTTTTTGAACACCGGCAGTGCCAGCCGCCCGGCCTTTGCTGAACTGGTCAAAAACCCCTATGGCCTGAGCGAAGTGGAATATTTGGTCCGCCCCAGCCTGGTTGACATTGACGGGGACGGCGATCCGGATCTTTTTGCGGGCAATGAGTTTGGCGAGATAGCCTTTTTTTTGAACACCGGCAGTGCCAGCAGCCCGGCCTTTGCTGCACCTGTCACCAATCCTTATGGCCTGAGCAATATAGGTATCCGGACCGACTTTGTTGATATTGACGGCGACGGCGATCTGGATGCCTTTGTGGGTGACTGGGGTGGCAATACAACCGTCTTTTTAAACACCGGCAGTGCCAGCAGTCCGGCCTTTGCCGCGCCCATGACCAATCCCTATGGGCTGAGCGATGTGGGTTATGGTGCAAGTCCCGACTTCAGTGACATTGATGACGACGGTGATCTGGATGCCCTTGTGGGTAACGACGATGGCAATATGCTGGTTTTTTTCAACAGCGGCAGCGTCAGCAGTCCGGCCTTTGCTGCGCCCATCACCAATCCCTATGGCCTGAGCGATGTGGGCGAGTCGGCCAGCCCCGACTTTGCCGATATTGACGGCGACGGTGATCTTGATGCCTATATTGGGGGCTATTCAAAGTATTTTGACTCCGATCATGAGCCTGTTATCACCAACGCAATATGGTTTTTTCAGAACCGGGGCAGCTCTGTCTCTCCTGTTGCTTCCAGCACCAGCAATGGTGTTTATGGGGTAGGCAGCGTCATCACCTTGACCGTGGCCTTCAATGAAAACGTGCTGGTTGACACCACAGGCGGCATACCCAC
>JAZKIK010000267.1:0-2465 GCA_040384925.1 Pseudomonadota bacterium
TGCCGGTCAATGCCGACCCAGACAAGCTGTTCCGCACTGGTGTGGCGATGAGCGACTTCAAAAAAATTCTGTCCAGCCTGCCGGGCAAGACCTTGTTCTTTTTTGACACCTGCCACGCGGGCAATGTGCTGGGGGCCAAGTCCAAAGCGGTCAATGATGTCAGCGGGGTGATCAATGACCTGGCCAGCGCCGAGAGCGGCGTGGTCGTCTTCAGCAGCTCGACGGGGCGACAGCTGAGTTATGAGGATGCGGCCTGGGGCAATGGGGCATTTACCAAGGCACTGGTCGAGGGCCTGGGCGGTGGGGCAAACTACAAGAAGACGGGGCGCATCACGCACACGATGCTGGACCTGTACATCAGCGAGCGTGTCAAGGAGCTGACGCGCGGCAAGCAAACACCCGTGAAGCTGACTCCCCCAGGCGGTGGGGTGCCTGACTTTCCTGTAGCGTTTGTGCGCTGAGCGCCATGCTGGCATGCGATTTCTGGGTAAGCCAATAGCAGTGATTCATTTGCCGCCAGACCGGGCAAATGAGCTGCAAACAGACAGTGCGGCGTTCGAACCATCAGGTGTTCTGACGTTTTGGCAAAAACCCCGTATGGCTTAACAGGCATTGTGCAAAACAAACATGAATAGGAACCCCATGAACCACAGGAAGGCGGACACGGCAAAAATCATTCGGGCTCAGGCGCAGGGCTGGATTTTCCTGGCCATGTACCTGACACTGGCTGCATGCAGCGGGGCAGCGCGGGCTGCAGAGTTGACCGAGGCCGAGATCATCAGGCAACTTTTGCCCCGGCAAACGGCACCTGTCGCTGCAGCCGACGACAAGGACCCGGACGCCGTTTTTGGTAATTCGGGCAGTCAGAGCAAAAATTTGAGTCGGGTTCGTTTGCCGGACACCAATGGTGCATGCCTTGCGGATGAAGGCAGCAGTTCAAACCAAAAAAATCTGGGTGTGGTTGCCATTGCACCGGCCGGCGCGCCGCAGGTCAATCTGCCTCTGCAGTTTGAACTGGCCCAGTATCAGCTAAGCCCATCCGACCGCCAGCAATTGAACATCCTGGCGAGCGCGATGAACAGTGTGTCGCTCAGTGATGCGCGTTTCACGATTGCAGGGCATACCGACGCCAGCGGAGATGCGCTGATCAATGAAAAGCTGTCTTGTGCAAGGGCGCTTTCTGCCTACGCCCATCTGATTAGGCAGGGAGTTGCTGCCAATCGCCTGAGTGCTTATGGATTTGGCCGCAGCCGTCCTTTGGTTTCTGGCTCGACCGACGCGGCACAAAACCGGCGCGTCGAGATTCGGCGGGCAGACAACTGAGTTCTGCAGACATCAAAATTTGAACAAAACAAAACAAAATGAATGAATGGAAGGGAGTAAGGAATGAACAGAAAAAATTTTGCATTTGTTGCCCGGTGCAGTGCTGCATTCGCAGTCACATTGGGCATTCTGGTTTCATCTGCAGCATCGGCTCAGTCAATACCCAGAAGAGTCGCCTTGCTGGTAGGTGTCGGTGAATACATGGATACCAACATACCGCAACTGGAAGGCCCCCCGCATGATGTGGAGGCCATGCGTGATGTACTGGTGCGCCGCTGGGGTTTTTTACCCAAGGACATCAAGACGCTGGTTAACCGTGAAGCCACAAGGGCCAATATTTTGTCGGAACTGTCGGCGCTTTCGCGCCGCAGCTCTGCAGGTGATGAAGTACTGGTGTTCTTTTCAGGCCATGGCACCAGCAGCCTTGATGCTTTATCTGGCTTGCCCTTGCCCCACGGAAGTGGTGCTTTTGTTCCAAGCGATTTCAAGCGTGTCGAGGGAGCGAGCAGCAGCGGGCTGATTGTTGGCCGTACAGATCTGGTGCCGATTTACACCGCCCTGGAGGCAGGCGGGCGCCGTATCTGGGCCATCTCAGACTCTTGCTATTCTGGCCAGCAGGTGCGGTCAGTGCAGTTGGTAAAAACCGCGACATTGCCCCAGCGCATGATTCCACTTCTTGCTGGGAAAGATGCAAGGGAGCAAGGTGCTGATATGGCTTTGATCGCGCAGGCTCCGAAACCTGAACCGTATCCCTACCGGGCAACCGCCTATCTTTCTGCATCGGCAGAAGGCGAGCGGGCCAAGGATATTCCGAAATCCATGCTGACCATGGTACCTACATTTGATGGAAAGCCTCACGGGGCCATGACCGATGCCCTGCTCAGAGTACTGGAAGGGCAAATACCTGGTGATCTTGATGGTGATGGCATGCTCACCCTGAATGAGGTGCACCGCGCCACCAGTGAATTCATGGACAAGAGAGCATATGGGCACACACCTCAGCGCCTGCCCTCGGTAGAAGAGGATGGACAAGGAATTGGCAACCGTCCAGTGCTTGGTGTACGCGGCGTTGCTGCCCCACCAAGACCCGACTCATTACAGCCATTGCGCGTCAGCCTGGGTGCCGTGCCAGCTTCATTGGC
>JAZKIK010000268.1:0-5720 GCA_040384925.1 Pseudomonadota bacterium
AGTCATCAAAAAAGAAACTCAGCTACAAGGAACAACGTGAACTCGACGGCCTGCCGACCTTGATACAGACACTTGAATCGCAGCAAAAGGCAATTGAACAAGAGCTGTTTGACGGCTCGCTGTATTCCAGCAATGCCAAGCGCGCTGCCGAACTGACCGCGCGCAACGCAAAAATAGATGAAGAACTGATGGCTGCGCTGCAGCGCTGGGAAGTGCTGGGCTCCTGATCCTTATCTGGTACTGAATCGCGCCACTTGTATCAAAGCAGGCACGGTTCAAGCCAACCGCCTACAGCAAGAAACGGCAAAACCGTCGCCCATAGAAGGCCCGAAACAAAAGGCCTCGGCTACAGTGGCTTGCATCATGCAGACCCCCATTGCCAGCCCCTGTTACAACGCCGATTCAAACCAGCACCCCTCATTTTCCAACCCAATCAGCGCCCGCCCCGAGGGCCTGCTGTCGCTGCTTCTGTTGTGCCTTGCGCTCTGGCTGACCGGTTGCGCATCTCTGCCCGATGAGGTGGATCGCCCTGTATCGAACGCGTTGGCCAACCCGGCGACAACCCGGCTCGGCCAGGCCGTTGCCATCAGGGCAGCCAAGGCAGGCACCCGCAATGACTCGGGTTTTGCCATGGTCGGCAGTGCCGAACTGGCTTTTACCAGCCGCATGACGCTTATCAAGGCCGCGCAGAAAACGCTGGACATCCAGTACTACGCCATCTTTGCCGACGACACCACAGAGCGCATGTTTGAAGCCCTGCGTGAAGCTGCCGCCCGCGGCGTGCGTATCCGCATCCTGCTGGACGACTTCAATACCTCAGGCAAAAACGCCCAGGTTCTCAAGCTCGCGTTTGAAAAAAACATGGAACTTCGCCTGTTCAACCCACTGCCCGGCAACCGCAGCTCGCTGTTTTTTCGGCTGCTGACCAATGTCAAGGACCTGGATCGTATCCAGCGCCGCATGCACAACAAGATTTTTGTTGCAGACAACGCCGTGGCCATCATCGGAGGCCGCAATCTGGGTGAAACCTATTTTGGCCAGAGTGAAGGTGTCAATTTTGTCGATATCGACATACTGGCCGCTGGCCGCATTGCCCGCGACCTGTCACGCAGTTTTGACCAGTACTGGAACAACCCATTGGCCTACCCGGTGCAGTCGCTGATGAGCATCGAGGAAATCGAGGCCCTGAAAATCCTGCCAGCCCCGCCCACTGGCACCGACAGCCAGACCACACCTGAAATTCAGCCTGTCGCTGCAAGCAGTCCGGACACCACCACCCTGTCGCCCCTGCCCGACGAGACCAATCTGCGCCTGCTGACCTGGACTTGGGCACCATCCACCCTGCTAGTAGACAAACCCTCCAAAATCGCCGCCGACGCCGACAGCACCGAGGAATCACAAGACACCACGGTTGACGGCCTGCTGCAGCTGATGTCGCAGGCAAAAACCAGCGTGCTGATTGTTTCACCCTACTTTGTACCTGGCGAACGCATGATGGAGCAGTTTGCCGACATCAGAAAACGCGGCGTGCGTGTACGTGTGCTGACCAACTCGCTGGCCTCCAACGACGCCCCTGCCGCCCACGTCGGCTACGCGCGCTACCGCAAGGCGCTGCTGGAGCTGGGCGTGGAGATTTACGAAATGCGTGCCGAGCAGCAAGGAACGTTCAGCAGTTTTGGCTCATCCGCCCTGGGCGGAGGCTCCATAGGCGGCAAAAGCAGCGATTCCGATGGCAGCACAGGCAGTGGCTCCACCGGCGGCTCGCGCGCCAGCCTGCATTCAAAAGTAGTGGTCATAGACGACCGCCTGCTGGTCGTAGGCTCCATGAACCTCGATTTACGCTCCCAACTGCAAAACAGTGAAGTCGCCATCGCCATCCGCAACCAGGCCATCTCAGGCGAAGCCACCCGCCTGATAGCACCCACCATGCTTACAGGTGCCTATCACGTCGAACTGCAGGACGGCGAACTGATCTGGCGGGCCCCGCAAGGCTCTGGTCTGCAAGACACACGTACAGAACCTGATGCGAGTGTGGGGCTAAAACTGATGCTTTTGATGATTGCGCCTTTTGCGCCAGATGAGATGCTTTGAGGTGCTCAAGAACTCCCAGACATTCACCAATTTCTGTCTATTTCCAGCTGTTTGCGTTCTCCGCACCTGCACATCAGCCCTCAGCCCTCAGCCCTCAGCCCTCAGCCCTCAGCCCTCAGCCCTCAGCCCTCAAACATCATCAAGCCTCGAACCCATCACTCCGGCTCAACCCCTGCCGCCTTGATGATCTTTCCCCACTTCAAGGTCTCAGCTGCCTGGAACTTACGCAAATCCTCCGGGTTGCTGGTAAAAATTTCTGTGCCGCTGTTTTGGTAGAACGGGGCAGCCGAGCTGCTTTTGGCGGCTTTTACCAGCAGCTCACCTAGTTTGTTGACGACGTCGGTGGGCGTTCCGGCAGGGGCGTAGGCAGCAAACCAGTAGGTCATTTCATAACCCTTGACACCGGCTTCGGCAATCGTGGGTACATCAGGTGCCAGCGGCGAACGCCTTGTGGTCGAGACACCCAGAGCCTTGAGTTTGCCAGCCTTGACCTGTGGCAGGCCGGTGGCCATATCGGTGATCATCATGTCAATCTGGCCGCCCAGCAGATCGGTAATGGCAGGCGGATTGCTTTTGTAGGGGATGTTCAGGATATAGGTGCCCGTCATCTGCTTGAACTGCTCACCCGCGACACGGCTGGACGAGCTGCCGCTGCCAAACGACAGTTTGCCGGGTTTTGACTTGGCCAAGGCTATAAATTCGGCCACGTTGTTGACGGGCAAGGCCGGGTTGACCACCATGATCTGCCCGCCACGACCGAGGGCGGTGAGCGGCGCAAAGTCCTTGACCGGGTCATAAGGCAGTTTTTTGAACAGGTGCTCATTCGCTGACTGCGTGGTGTTGGTGGTGATGAAAACGGTGTAGCCGTCGGGTTTGGCCTTGGCAGCAGCCTGCGCGCCTATAAAACTGTTGGCTCCCGGTTTGTTGTCTATAACGACGCTGACCTTGCTTTCATTTGTCACCGCCTGGCCGATGGTTCGGGCCAGTTGATCAGTGGCGCTGCCTGCGGCAAAAGGCACGATAAAGGTGATGGTTTTTTCAGGAAAAACCTGGGCTTGTGCCGCAAAGGGCACCGCTGCGTACAAGGCGGCGATGCCGAGCAGCACGGGGCGCATTCTGGCGTTTTTAAAGGTGTTGGATGGGTTTTTCATGTTGTCTCCGTGTAGTTGATTCAAAGAATTTTTCAAGCCCCGGCCAGCAGACTGAGCAGTTCGTCGGGCACCTCAATCGGCATATCGAGCAGCCAGTACGAAAGCGCCTTGCCGTGGGTGTCCAGATTCAGCGCATCGTTGACACCGCCATCAAGCACATCGTCCAGCACAAAATTCATCGCGCCCAGCAAGGGCAGTTCAAACCTCTGGACGCGGGCAGGCTGGCGGTGCGCAAAATGCCGGGCCACGGCGGCCTCGGTCAGTTGGGCCAGCAGCAGCGGATACAAGGCCGGGTGCCAGGCAATGACGCTGATATTGGAGCGGTTGCCTTTGTCGCCGGTACGGCCATGGGCAGCGCGATAGAGCGGAACGGTGATCATGCTGAGGCTCCGGTTTCGCTTTGCAACATGCTGAAAAACACCGGCACCGCCTCACGCGGCACCAGGCATGACAGGGTATTGAGGCGCGGTGTCAGCGCCGTCCGTACACCACCGCCTCCCGCCGGGCCGCAGGTGTAAAGCGCGGTGACTTCACGCGGCAGGCGCTCGGCTTCTGCGCGCTCAGAGTGTGTGGCGGCCACACGCAGGCGCACATCACGAGCCTGGCCGGCCGATGCGGCAGCCAGCAAATGGCCGGCATCATCGCCCATCACACTGAGCGCGCCTATCAAATCCACCCGCAGCGCGAGTTGCGGCAGTCGCAGGCGCAACACATCCGCAGCCAGGCGCGCGCGAGCCTCGGCGCGCGGGCCAGCGTAAGAAATCTCGCCTTCGGCCAGCCAGCCACCTTCATGGCAAACATTGACCTTGAGGCTGGGCGGCCGCGCATGACCACGTACACCGCTCAGAGCCACACGGTCTGGCCCGAGTTGCCTGATCTGCGCAACACTGATGTCGGCCACCACGTCAGGTGTCAGGTAGGCAGCCGGGTCGTGGACTTCATATCAAAGCTGTTCCTTGACAGTTGCCAGACTGACCAGCCCGCCAGTGTTGGCCGCCTTGCTGATGATGCAGTTGCCCTGGCTGTCGATTTCGGCAATCGGGTAACCCACGGCGTGCAGGTCAGGCACATCCTTGAACCCTGGGTCGGCAAAATAACCACCACAAACCTGCGCGCCGCATTCAAGCAGATGGCCAGCCATGGTGGCGCGAGCCAGGCAGTCCCAGTCGTCGGCACGCCAGCCAAAGTGCGACATCGCCGGGCCAACCGTCAATGACGGGTCGGCCACCCGTCCGGCAACCACGATTTGTGCGCCTGCGTCCAGCGCTGCGGCAATCGCTTCGGCGCCAATATAGGCGTTGGCGCTGACCACACGGATGCCGTCCAGCGTACTGCCCAGTTGGGTGCGCAACAAATCGTATTGCGCTTCGCCAGACAGATCATCCCCGCCCACTACGGCAATGCGCGGCTCGTTCAGCCCGAGTTCGAGCGCCATCTGGCGGATAAACCGCGCCGCCGCCATCGGATTAGCTGCACCAAAGTTGCTGACGATACGTATGTTGTGCTCAAGGCAGCGCGCCAGCACAGGGCGCAACATGTCGCCCAGCAACAGCTCAAAACCGGCCTCGGGGTCAGCGCGACGACGCAACTGCGCCAGCGCCAGCGTGCGTTCAGCCAGCGTTTCAAAAATCAGAAAGGCCGGGCCGCCGTGGGCGATCAGCGTGTCCACCACCGGCCCGGCGGCGTCCACCCGGTCGCCGGAAAAACCAGCGGCGCAGCCAATCAGCAGGTTTGAATGTGTGTTTGAAGTGTTCATATTGGGCTTGCCCTGAATTTAGGCCTCGCACCAGCATTTGTAAAATTCAAACTTCAGCTCGATTTATCTGAAAATCAAATCAATTAACCATGACCAGACAGCCCGCACCCCTGCCAGCACGCCAGCCAAACCTGTCAACACGGCAGTTGCGGGCTTTTCTGGCACTGGTTACCGAGCGCAGTTTTACCCGTGCAGCCAGCGCCTGCCACCTGTCGCAACCAGCTTTCAGCGCGCTGATACGCACGCTGGAAGATGAACTGGGCACCCGGCTGTTTGACCGCGACACGCGCAGCGTGCAACTGACACCCGAAGGGCGCCTGTTTGAAGGCCCGGCGCGCCAGTTGGTGGGTGACTTCAATCTGGCTGTCAGCGATCTGGGTGAACATGTACAGCGCCGCAAGGGCCGTGTACATGTGGCCGCCCTGCCCTCGCTGGCGGCGGGCTGGTTGCCAGCGATTTTTGCGGAGTTCAAAAGCAGCTGGCCGGGCATTGAACTGAACCTCAGTGATGTGCTGTCTGACCCCTGCCTGGAACTGGTACGCAGCAGCAAGGCCGACTTCGCGCTGGCCTCCACCGGTGCCAGTCTGGCCGGACTGCAGGTCGAGTTGCTGCGCACCGACAGTTTTTACCTGGTCTGCCGCAAAGACCATGCGCTGGCAACAGAAGAAAACCTGACGCTGGAAAAAATTGGCACCTACTCTTTTATCCACATGTCACGCAAC
>JAZKIK010000269.1:0-2241 GCA_040384925.1 Pseudomonadota bacterium
TGCGTGTCACATCACGGAAATCGCCCGGCCGATTTCCGGCCAGCGTTTGTGCAGATACACCCAGGCAGTCAGGCCAATACACATCAGCCCCAGCGACACCGCTGCCAGCGCCACGGTGGAATGCATGATCAGCGGCGCAATCACACCAGCCACCACACCATTGGCCGTGGAGCCAATAAATGCCTGCAGGGATGAGGCCATGCCGCGTCGCTCGGGGTAAAGGTCAAGCACCAGCAAGGTCACCACCGGTACCATCAACGCCCAGCCAAAGGCAAACACCGCAATCGGCATCAGCGACCATGAAACATGTGGCGGAATGAAAAAATTTGCCAGCAGGTTGAGCACGGATACCGTCAGCATGATGACAAAACCGTGGCGTATCTGCTGTTTGGGCGCAATCCGGCCGGCCATGCGCCCGCTCAGCCACGAGCCCGCCATGATGCCGCTGATGGTCAGCAAAAAGAACCAGAAAAAGCTGGTTGGTGCCAGCTGCAGATGCACCCCCAGAAACTCGGGCGCTGACAGTACATACAAAAACATGCCATTAAACGGTACACCGCTGGCCAGTGCCAGCAGCAAAAAGCGCGGGCTGGAGCCAAGCTGCCAGTAACCGCGCATCAGGTGCTTGACTTCAAACGGCTGTCGTTGGGTGATGTGCAGGGTTTCGGGCAAAAACCGGTAGTTGGACACCCACAGCACCAGCCCGACCCCGGTCAGAAACCAGAAAATACTGTGCCAGCCCAGATGCACAAACAGCCAGCCGCCCACAATCGGCGCCAGTGCCGGGGCGACGCCAAAATAAATCGTGACCTGGCTCATCACCTGCTGTGCCTGCGCGGGCGGAAACATGTCACGTATGACAGCGCGTGACACCACAATGCCCGCACCGGTTGAAAGCCCCTGCATGGCCCTGAAAAACACCAACTGGCCAATGCTTTGTGACAGCGCACAGCCTGCAGAGGCGATGGTGAACATGGCAATGCCCCACAACACCACCGGCCTGCGGCCAAAACTGTCAGCCATTGCACCGTGAAACAGATTCATGAAAGCAAACCCGAACAGGTAGGCCGACAGGGTCTGCTGCATTTCAACCGGGGTGGCACCGAGCGACAGCGCAATATTGGAAAAAGCCGGAATGTAGGTGTCGATTGAAAACGGCCCCAGCATGCCCAGAACCGCCAGCAAAACCGCCAGCGCCCAGCGCGGGCCGGGCCAGAGTTGAGCCGCGTTGGGGTTCATGACTGCGCGGCCTTTTTTAATGCCAGCGCGGCCTCATACAGGTCATTGCGCGGCGCGCCTGTGATGTCTGCCGCCAGCTTGACGGCGGTTTTAAGAGGCATCTGTTCCAGCAAGAGCAGTAAAACGCGTTTTCCGTCATCCCTGGGCTGGGCTTGCATGGCGGGGTGCAGCACCAGTGCAAATTCACCACGCGTGCGCTGCGGGCCGCCTGCCAGCCAGGCTACAAAACCGCTGGCCGCCACGGTGGCAATTTCTTCAAACTGTTTGGTCAACTCACGCCCGACAGTGATCAGCCGGTGGCCCAGCGGAGCCATCGCTTGTGCCAGTGCCTCGATGCGGTGTGGGGCTTCCAGAATCACGACGGCGCGGGCTTCGGCCTGCAGATTGACCACCGCCTGGTCCCGCTCGCCAGCCTTGCTGGGCAAAAAACCTGCAAACACAAAACCCGAGTCGCCCGATATGCCGGCAGCACTCAATACCGTTGTGATGCTGCTGGCACCGGGCAGCGGCATGATGGCCAGGCCTGCGCTGCGCACCGCCGCCACCAGCCGCGCGCCGGGGTCGCTGACGGCCGGTGTGCCCGCATCACTGACATAGGCCACACGCTCGCCGCGCTGCAGCCGCTCGATTACACCCACAGCTGCCTCCAGCTCATTGTGTTCATGCACGGCCAGCAGGGTTTTTTCAATGCCATACTGGCGTAGCAAACCCTGGGTGTGGCGTGTGTCCTCGCAGGCAATCACGTGGGCCAGCTGCAGCACATGCAGGGCTCGCAGGCTGATGTCGGCCAGGTTGCCAATCGGCGTGGCCACCACATACAGTGTGCTTTCCGGATAGTTTTGCATGCCCGCTGCCGCTTTTGCAGCGCCCAGTGCCAGGTCGAAAGAAGCGTTCAATGTGGTTTTCCCGAAAAACGGTTACGAAGTCTGGGCCAGCGCCAGTTGCTGCTGCCAGCCAGCCTTCAAAAGCAGCAAGCCAGAGTAGCACCAATGTCAGCACCAA
>JAZKIK010000269.1:2341-6080 GCA_040384925.1 Pseudomonadota bacterium
AGCACCAATGTCAGCACCAAGGGCAGGGGTGATGCGGCAGAAGCGGCAGCGCTGCGTTACCTGGTCAAGGCCGGACTCAAACTGGTCGAAAGCAATTATCGGACACCCGGCCGTGGTGGTGGCGAGATAGACCTAGTCATGCGCGCCCCAGACGGCACGCTGGTTTTTGTCGAAGTACGCCAGCGCGCCAGCCATTCACATGGCGGCGCCGGGGGCAGCATCAGCCCGGTCAAGCAGCAGCGCATCGTGTTTGCCGCCCGGCATTTTCTGATGCGTTTCAAAAGCCTGCCGCCATGCCGGTTTGACGTGGTGCTGGTGCAGGGCCAGCCGGAAGATGCGGGCGGTGTCACACTTGAATGGCTGCAGGCGGCGTTTGATGCGTCCTGATGCGGATCAAAATGTTCCAAATTGAGGGATTCGCCCTCCAACTGTTCCCGTTTGGGGAACCATAAAGCGCCAACCGCTATCATTAGCCCATGCTTGAACAACGTATAGAACAGCACTTTATTGACAGCGCCGATCTGAAGTACCAGTCAGCGCAGGTTTTGTCCAAACCCATTGCCGCAGCCGTGCAGGCCATTCTGGCCAGTGTGACCAGTGGTGGCAAGGTTCTGGCCTGCGGCAATGGTGGCTCGGCGGCAGATGCGCAGCATTTTGCGGCCGAGTTTGTCGGACGCTACGAGCGCGAGCGGCCCGAGCTGGCGGCCATTGCGCTGACCACGGACAGCTCCATCCTGACGGCGATTGCCAACGACTACGACTTCAGCGTGGTTTTTTCCAAGCAGGTGCGGGCTTTTGGCGGTTCTGGTGATGTGTTGCTGGCGCTCAGCACCAGCGGCAATTCCGCCAATGTGCTGGCTGCGATTGAAGCGGCACACGAGCGTGACATGACGGTGGTGGCCCTGACTGGCAAGGGCGGCGGAAAAATGACGGCTGCCCTGCGTGAAACCGATGTACACATCTGTGTGCCGCACGAGCGCACTGCCCGCATCCAGGAGGTACACCTTTTGGTCCTGCACTGCATTTGTGATGGCGTGGATACCCAGTTGCTGGGTGATCAGGAGTCTTCTTTATGAAATCTGCTTCAACCTTGACCCAGCGCGTGCCTGGCCGACTGATGTTGTCGGTGCTCGGCCTGGTCATTCTGTCAGGTTTTTTGACGGCCTGTGTTCCGCTGGTTGTCGGTGGTGCCGTGGGCGGTGGTGCGCTGGTGGCTAGTGACCGCCGCACTTCGGGCACCCAGCTGGAGGATGAGGGCATTGAACTTCGTGCCCTGAGTCGCCTGCGGGGTGAAGTGGGTGACCGCAGCCACATCAACCTGACCAGTTACAACCGCCAGGTGTTGCTGACCGGCGAGGTAGCCACTGAGCAGGACAAGCAGCTGATAGAACAGATCGTCTCGCGTGTTGAAAACGTCAACGCCATCGTCAATGAGCTGGCGGTAATGGGCAATTCAAACCTCACGCAGCGTTCGTCCGACGCGCTGGTGACTGGCCGCGTCAAGGCCATGCTGGTCGATGCCAAGGATTTGCAGGCCAACTCCTTCAAGGTGGTGACCGAGCGCGGCACGACTTATCTGATGGGCCGTGTGACCCAGCAGGAGGCTGACCGCGCGACCGAAGTGGTTCGCGGCACGCCTGGTGTGCTCAAGGTGGTGCGCATGCTGGAAATCATCACGCCTGCAGAGCTCGCCGGCATACGGCCTGCGCCTGTGGTCAAGGAATGATGGTTTGATGCCTTCTGAATAAAACACAGCGGCTCCAGGCCGCTGTGTTTATCTGGCTGCGCCAAAAAGTATTTATCGCAGCCGTTTGACCAGGCTGGAGGTATCCCAGCGCTGGCCACCCAGAGCCTGCACATCAGCATAAAACTGGTCAACCAGCGCCGTGACCGGCAGACGCGCACCGTTGCGTTTGGCTTCGTCGAGTACCAGGCCCAGGTCCTTGCGCATCCAGTCAACGGCAAAACCAAAGTCAAACTTGTCGGCCACCATGGTTTTGCCGCGGTTGTCGAGCTGCCAGCTCTGGGCTGCACCCTTGCCAATCACGTCCAGAACCTGGTTCACGTCCAGTCCGGCTTTCTGGCCAAAAGCGACGGCTTCGCTCAGACCCTGCACCAGCCCGGCGATACAGATCTGGTTGACCATTTTGGTCAGCTGGCCAGCGCCGCTGTCGCCCATCAGCGTAAATGCCTTTGAAAACGCCAAACCAACAGGTTTGACGGCATCAAAAGCAGCTGCATCACCACCACACATCACGGTCAGGGCACCGTTTTGTGCCCCAGCCTGGCCACCAGACACCGGTGCGTCCACAAATTGCAGGCCGGCTGCCTGGGCTGCGGCATACAACTCACGCGCCACATTGGCTGATGCGGTGGTGTGATCCACAAAGACGGCGCCAGCTTTCATGCCGGCAAAAGCACCGTCGGCACCCAGGGTGACTGAACGCAGGTCTTCGTCATTGCCAACACAGCAAAACACGATATCGGCATCTGCAACTGCCAGTTTGGGGCTTGGTCCGTGTGTGGCACCCGCATATTCGGCACAGAATGCCATGGACTTGGCAGAAGTGCGGTTGTAAACCGAGACCTGGTGCCCAGCCAGCGAGAGATGGCCTGCCATCGGGTAACCCATGACACCCAGGCCCAGAAAGGCAACTTTGGTGGCGGGTGAGGGTTCGTAGGTTTTGGGGTTGGTGCTGGACATGGGGGTAAAGGCCTTGAGACTGAGCTGATGGAATGCCGTGGCCGGAGCCTGGCTGCTGCCAGTGAACTGGCAGCTTTTATTAAACGATGGCGAAGTTTTCGGTGCCTGCAGACAGGTCAACCGACTTGGCGCGCTGCGAATTCAGCTTGATCTGCAGTCGCAGGTCATTGACCGAATCTGCATTACGCAAGGCATCTTCGTAAGTGATCTGGTTGTTTTCAAAAGCGTCAAAAAGCGCCTGGTCAAAGGTTTGCATGCCCAGGTTGCGGCTCTTTTTCATGATTTCCTTGATCTCGGACACATCGCCCTTGAAGATCAAGTCGGAAATCAGCGGGGTGTTGAGCATGATCTCAACTACCGCTACACGGCCCTTGCCATCCTGTTTGGGAATCAGGCGCTGCGACACCATGGCCTTCAGGTTCAGTGACAAGTCCATCAGCAGCTGCGCGCGCCGCTCTTCAGGGAAAAAGTTGATGACCCGGTCCAGCGCCTGGTTGGCGCTGTTGGCGTGCAGGGTGCACAGGCACAAATGGCCGGTTTCGGCAAAGGCAATTGCGTGTTCCATGGTTTCACGGTCGCGCACCTCACCCATCAAGATCACGTCAGGCGCCTGGCGCAAGGTGTTTTTGAGGGCGGCTTCCCAGCTGTCGGTGTCCAGACCCACTTCACGCTGGGTAATCACGCAGTTTTTGTGTGCGTGAACAAACTCGACCGGGTCTTCAATCGTGATGATGTGGCCATACGACTGCTCGTTGCGCCAGTCCACCATGGCCGCCAGGGTGGTTGATTTGCCCGAGCCGGTGGCACCGACCAGAATCGTCAGGCCACGTTTGGTCATGACCACGTCCTTGAGCACCTGCGGCACACCAAGCCCGTCAATCGTCGGCAAGATGGCCGGAATCACCCGCATCACCATGCCGACCTTGCCCTGCTGGATAAAGGCATTGACCCGGAAACGGCCCACACCGGGCGGCGAGATGGCGAAGTTGCACTCCTTGGTGCGCTCGAACTCGGCCGCCTGCTTGTCGTTCATGA
>JAZKIK010000270.1:0-1264 GCA_040384925.1 Pseudomonadota bacterium
CGTGTCAAACACCTTTTTGTGCTGCGTGTCGTGCAGTTCAGCCAAAAAATGCGCAGTCCAGGCAATCGAATTGGTTTTGCCCGAGCCTGCGGAATGCTGAATCAGGTATTTGCTGCCTGGTCCGTCCTTCAACACTGCCGCCTGCAGCTTGCGTGTCACGTCCAACTGGTGGTAACGCGGAAAGATGATGCGTTCAAGCTGCTTTTTTGCATTGCGCTGCGCCATCAAATAGCGGCCCAGCACCTCCAGCCAGCTGTCACGCTGCCACACCTGCTGCCACAAATACGCCGTGCGGTGGCCACCCGCGCTGCCTGTACTGCCAATGGGGTTGCCCGCCGCACCCTGGTCGCCGATGTTAAAGGGCAAAAACTGCGTTGACTGGCCGGCAAGCTGTGTTGCCATTGCCACTTCAGAATTGCTCACCGCAAAATGCACCAGTGCCCCACCCGGAAAAGCCAGCAGCGGCTCGGCTGTCTGGCCCTTGGTTTGCGGCAGGCGGTCAAAGCGGTACTGCTCAATCGCGTCATTGATGTTTTGGGTAAAGTCGGTTTTAAGCTCTGCTGTTGCCACCGGCAGGCCATTTAAAAACAGAACCAGGTCAATGCTGTTTTCACAAGCCAGCGAATAACGCAGCTGCCGCACCACCCGCAGCCGGTTGGCCGCGTAACGCGCCAGAATGTCAGTATTCAGCGCCAGCGCAGGTTTGAACTCCGCCAGCTTCAAAGGAACTTTCAGCCCCAGCAGTTCCAGCCCATGGCGCAGCACATCCAGCGTGCCGCGCTGATTCAACTGGTCACGCAGCCTTGCAAAAAAAGTTTCAGCGGCATTGCTGCCATGGTTTTTAAGCAAAAGCTCCCACGCCTTGGGCTGCGTCTGCTGAACCCAGGCCAGCACATCAGCAGGAAAGAGAGCCAGCGCCCTGTCATAAGCCACAGCATCACCATCAGCGTACAACCAGCCATTGGCCGCCAGGTGCGCACAAATCTCGTTTTCAAAGCTGATTTCCTTGTGCAGACTCATGCGCGCTCCCTGGGTTTTGTTTTATTGGGCTGGTTTGGCTGATGGTGACCGATTTGCCCGCTGAAAACATAAATCATGCATTAAATCGCCTGATTGGCTACCTGCCTCAGACAACAAGCTGTCATCCCGGACTCGATCCGGGATCCATCCCCTGTGGCCGTGGCTGCACGATGCGGGTTTGTCGATTGCGGATCGAGTCCGCAATGACAGGTGGGTGCTCTGAGGCAGGCAAAAAATCACGTGA
>JAZKIK010000270.1:1274-2171 GCA_040384925.1 Pseudomonadota bacterium
TATATAAATCATAGAGACTGCGAATCACGCCGGCTTTCTAATACACCGCATCATGGTCGCCCACATTCACCGGAATGATCTGCCCGTCCTTGATCAGCAGTTCCAGCGTGATGCGGTACGGCAGATTGAGGGACACAGAATGCAGGCCGTCCAGCTTGCCGCGCAAGGGGTGTAGCCGCAGCGACGGGTGGGCGGGGTTGACTTCCAGCACCTGCAGGGTTTTGAGGTATTGCTGGCGAAGGTCGGGGTGGCGCTTCAAAGGCCGTGCGGCCCTGCGGTTGTATTGTTCGGTAAAAACCAGCAAAAAAGGTGGTGCAGGTGTTGTCTTGGGTTCGTCAGCGGCTTTCACATGGCGTCCAGCCGTGCAAGATGGGCCTCGGGCGACTCCTGCACCACGCGCCCGGCGGTCAGGTCAGCGCGGGTTTGGGCCAGCGCGGCGTCCAGTTCACATTCACGCAGATAGTGGTAATGCGCCATGTCCATCACCACAAACCGGTCCTTGCCCCGCACCGACACAATCGCCTCGGGTGCCGAACTAAGGGCCAGTTCAATGGCAGCAATCCCTTTGGTTTTCAGATCATTGGCGCTGATATGGGACATGACTGCTTTCTGTGGTGTGATTGACAATACGATGAATCATATTGTCAATCACATGATATGCCGCTGTTTTTTGAGGGGCAAAATCAATACTAGTCGTTTAAGGGCGCTCGCCCTGAGCTTGTCGAAGGGTCGTTCGTTGGCAGCAAAGGCTTCGACAGGCTCAGCCCGAACGGTTTTGGCGGATTAAGTGAACCGTGTTGGGGCCAAGACCGGGTTTTTATAACTGCTAAGGTCTCTGAGTCGGTTTTACTCCCTCTCCCTCTGGGAGAGGGCGGGGGTGAGGGCTGGCGGCCTTTG
>JAZKIK010000271.1:0-3643 GCA_040384925.1 Pseudomonadota bacterium
ACAGATCAAGCGGGTACGGTCCGACCGAAAACTTGTCGCGCATGTTGCGTGCACTGCTTGAGACGGACAAGGACGGCAACGAGGTGCAGCCGCACGAAATTCTGGCCATTACCTTCACCAAAAAAGCAGCTGGCGAGATGCGTGAACGGCTTTATGAATGGCTGGAAACCTTTGCCCATGCTGATGATGAAACCTTGCGCCAGGAACTGGTGCTGCGCGGTGTTTCAAGCCAGAAAAGTCCGCAGTCATCACCACATTTGCGTGAGCAACTGTCAAATTTATACCAGCGCGTGCTTGCCAATGGCCGGCCGGTGCAGATTCGTACCTTTCACAGCTGGTTTGCCGCCTTGCTGCGCAGCGCGCCCATGGCGACCTTGCAGCACCTGGGTTTGCCGGTCAATTACGAGTTGCTTGAAGACGACGCCCCGGCCAAGGCGCTGGTCTGGCGGCGGTTTTATGCGGCCCTGGTGAAAGATGAAGCCCTGAAAGCAGATTTTGAAACCGTGGTGATGGCACATGGGCGTTTTCAGGCTGACAAGGCGCTGCACGGGGCGCTCGACAAAAGAACCGAGTTTTTGCTGGCCGATGCAGAAGGTGTGGTGGACAGCTCGGTTCAGCACTTTGGTGTGCAGTTTGCCGAACTGGATGGTTTGAATCACCCTGACGAGTTGTTCAGCGCCAGCCCTGCAAATCAGCAACTGCTGATGGCTGCGGCGGGGGCTTTGGGCCGCGCCTCAGCCAAAACCTTTTCAGCCAAAGGTGTTGAGCTTGAAAAAGCACTGAGCGAAGGTGAGGTCTCCGCCGCGCTGATTGCACTGCTGACTGAAAAGGGCACGCCGCGCAAGTTTGGCGAAAAAATTGCCGGTATTGAGGTGGTGCGTGAGGCGCAAGACCTTGCACTGCGCATTCTGGAGGCGCGCCTGCAGTTTGAGGCCTGGGACTATCAGCAGCGCATGGCGCGCCTGGCCAGGCTGCTGCTGGCCGAGTTCAAGGCGCTCAAACGTGAACACGGCTGGGTTGACATGAACGATGTGGAGCGCGCTGCGCTGGTCATGCTCAGTGACGAAGTGCTGTCAGGCTGGGTGCAGGAAAGGCTGGACGCCAGGGTCCGCCACCTGATGATTGACGAGGCGCAAGACACCAACCCCCTGCAGTGGCAGGCGCTGCATTCATGGCTTAGCGGTTACGGCGGTGCCGGAAAAGCCCCCAGCGTTTTTATTGTGGGTGACCCGAAACAGAGTATTTACCGCTTTCGCCGCGCTGAACCACAGGTGTTTATTGCCGCACAGGCCTTTGTACGCAACATTCTGGGCGGCGATTTGCTGGCCTGTGACCACACCCGGCGCAACAGCGCAGCGGTTATCAATACCGTCAATGCCGCCATGGCCACAGCCAGTGAAAACGATGGCTACGAGGGCTTCAGGGAACACAGCAGTGCGTCAGCAGAGCAGGGCAGTGTGCTACGGCTGCCGCCGATCCAGCGCACAGAAAAAAGCGAAACCGCACCCGCAGGCACCGAATGGCGCGACAGTCTGAGCACACCACGCGAATTGCCAGAAGAAACCCTGCGCACGGTGGAGGCGCGCCAGGCTGCGGCCTGGATAGCCAGGCAGATAGCCAGCGGGCTGAAACCCTCAAATGTGATGGTCCTGTCGCGCAAACGCGCCGGGCTGATGCCGCTGCAGGACGAGTTGCGCGCCCTGCACATCGCGGCGCAGATTGGTGAAAAAACCGAGCTGATTGACTGCTGCGAGGTGCTGGACATCGTGGCGCTGCTTGATGTGCTGGTGTCGCCGCAGCATGATTTGTCTCTGGCCAGAGCGCTGCGCTCACCGTTGTTTGGGGTCAGCGATGCAAGGCTGGTGCAGATTGCCTTGTTGAAAGGTGATTCAAAACTGTCGTGGTTTGAAGTGCTGCAAGACCAGGAACTGGCCACGCCCGAGCTGTCTGCGCTGGGCGCGCAACTGCTCAAATTCAAGGTCTGGATAGACGCATTTCCGCCCCACGACGCGCTGCAGGCGATTTATCACGATGCTGATGTGCTGGCGCGTTTTGCGGCGGCGGCACCTGCTGCTTCCCGAGGCACGGTGCTGGCCAATCTGCGTGCGCTGCTCAACGTGGCGCTGCAGCTTGACGGTGGCCGTTACGCAACATCTTACGCTTTTGTGCGTGCCCTCAAGGCGGGCGGGCTGCAGGCACCGGCGGCAGTCAACCCTGATGCCGTGCGCTTGCTGACGATTCACGGTGCCAAGGGCCTGGAGGCTCATTCCGTGCTGCTGCTGGATACCGACACGGTGGAACGCAATGCAGACAGCATGAGTGTGCTGGTCGATTGGCCCGGCGAGGCCACGGCACCCGCCAAATTTGTGTTTCTGGTCAGCGAAAGCCGCCCACCCGCCTGTGCCGCAGAAGCGCTGGCCACCGAACAGGCAGCGCGCAAACGCGAAGAACTCAACGCCCTGTACGTGGCCCTGACCCGCGCCCGCCACACGCTGGCTGTGTCCTCGATCGAGCCGTACCGGGAAACCACTCATAGCTGGTGGCAGCGCCTGTTTGCGCTTGCCAGTGAAGTGCCAGCACCTGTGGCGGCCACTGCGGTGGCAGACGATGAGGCTGACGAGTCCGGTGTTTTTAATCTGCCTGACTTGCCGGTTTTTACGCCTCCACCTGCTTGCGAAGCGCCTGAAGCAGAAGCTGAAGAAGACTCCGACAGCGCCCGCATTGGCAAAGCCATGCACCGCCTGCTCGAATGGGGCATCGCGCAAGACCCCGCATCGGCTGCGCCTGCCTTGTTGGCAAAAATAGGCCGCGAGTTTGTCTTGAAAGCGGGGCAACTGGCTGAAGCTCAGGTGATGGCCAGCCGCATTCGCAAGGGCGAGGCCGCCTGGGCCTGGGACGAGGCCAGGCTGAGCTGGCAGGCGAACGAGATCGAGCTGATTTATCGCGGCCAGGCCCTGCGCCTTGACCGCCTGGTGCAACGCAGGGATGGCATCCATGCAGGCCACTGGTGGGTTCTGGACTACAAATCAGCTCACCAACCACAGCTTGACCCAGTCAAAATGGCTCAGATGCGCGCTTACAAGGCAGCTTTGCAGCTGATTTACCCTGGACAGACGGTGAAAGCGGCTTTTTTGACCGGGGCTGGGGCTGTGGTTGAAGTGGCCTAGCTTGGTCGGGTTAGCGAAGCGTAACCCGACATCCGCCGTTCTTGCCGAGCCGCCAGCCTGTCGCGTGACGCCCTGCGGGCTAACACGACTGCGCGCTCCATTCGGTGGATTTGTCACCTTTGCCTGCACTTTATAAGTGCCTGAGATAATCCCGGCTCACCCCTATCGGCTTGAAACCTGTCCTGCTGGCAGATTTCCAGCCTCTTTGCCTTGTTGCAAAAACTGCAAGTGCATGGACAGCTATTAAAAACAGAGCAAAATGGTTTTTTGACCACTCTTGTACAGACGGAAATTTCCCTTGACTACTTCACCCACCACGCCGCAGGCGCACTCCCAACCCTTGCGAATCGCAGTCGTCGGTGGCGGCCCGGCTGGCCTGATGGCGGCCGAGGTGCTGGCCAGTGCCGGCGCAGCGGTTTCTGTGCAGGTTTATGACGCCATGCCTTCGGTAGGACGCAAATTTTTGCTGGCTGGCA
>JAZKIK010000272.1:0-1003 GCA_040384925.1 Pseudomonadota bacterium
GCACGCCACGGCACTGGCCGAAGGTGCCTTGCAGGCACTCAATGCCGGTGACCTCGCAACACACGACAAACTGGTCACCGGGCAAGCCATCAAACTGCGTGACCAGGGCTGCAAGGCCATTGCCCTGGCACAGTTCAGCATGGCAAGAGCAAGACAGCTTTGTGAAGATGCTACCGATTTGCCAGTGCTGACAACGGTGGACAGCGCGATACGGCGGATAAAAAACGCCGGTATTCGGCTTGCTTGATGTGTTTTGGGGTTTGAATGCCAAATCGGCATATTGTCCAGGTTTAGCGGGAATCAGTAGCTATCAAAAGAGTAGTTAAATGAAGCTGCACACCTGAAGTATGGGTGCGAAGCATTGGTTACCATCGATTGACTATCAGGGAGTTGATTGATGCCGCTTGTTTCATTTCCAGTGCTGGCGCGCAAAGCAGTGCTGTTCGTATCGCTGGCGCTTGTGTCTGCTGCGGTTTCGGCCCAGCCTGCGCAGGCTGTAGTTGAAAGTTTTAGCCCGCAAGGCGAAATACCGAACATTCAGCAGATCGCCATCCGCTTCAGCCAGGACATGGTCAAACTTGGTGAAAGCAATGCCAAAGCGCCCGTCAACTGGACTTGTGAAGGCGCAGCGACACCGCAGGCCAGTTCTCGCTGGCTTGATTCACGGCGCTGGGTGACGGAATTCAAAAGTGTTTTGCCCGCTGGCGTGCGCTGCCAGGCGCGGCTGAGTGAGGGCTTGTTGACCCTGGCAGGTGCCAGCTTGCAACAAGCACAGCAAACCTGGGCATTTACCACTGGCGGGCCCAAGGTTGACTGGTTTTATCCCCCGCAAGGCAGCAGCATCAAGGAAGACCAGGTGTTTTTTCTGCGCGCCAGCGCTGCCACCAGCCCTGATGCACTTGCGCAGCATCTGCGCTGTGTGGTGGGCACGGTTGAACAGGTGGTCAATGTCAATGTACTGCCTGCCGGGAGTCCGTCATCGGAAGCAACACACGTCAAGACC
>JAZKIK010000272.1:1097-3286 GCA_040384925.1 Pseudomonadota bacterium
TGGCCGCGCGCTGACCAACCGGGGCGACTTTCCCAAACGGATTCAGATGGCGACCTTGCCGCCTTATGCTGGTTTTGCGCAAAACGCTGGTGTATTGCCCTTTGTGGCAGGCAAACCTGCCTTGTGGCCGCTGGCCGTGCGGCGCACTGAAAAAGCCGTGCCGGTACAGCTTATGCGCATGGGTGGTGAAGACCTTGACATCAAGGCGGCAGGTGATGCGCTGGCGGTGCGCGCGGCTTCGTCGGCCAGTGCACTGGCGCTATGGCGAAGTGCTCAGGACTGGCCGCAGGACTACGAAAAACCGCTGCGCCCCTATCCGGTCAGCCGCCAGCAGCAGCGTGACTGGGCTACTACCAGTGTGCAGAACGTAGCCACCAGCGGCGGTGCGACGGAATTTGTGCCGCTGGTCCTGAACGAGCCGGGTCTGTATCTGGCCGAAGCCAACAGCTGTGTTTTTTCCGAACGACTGCAGGCTGTCACTTTGCATGGAATGGAAGCAAAACGGCCACAGCAGCGTGCTTCACTGGTGATGGTGACCAATCTCAATATCACCACACGTATTGGCGACAAGGGCGATTCGCTGGTCTGGGTGACGGCGCTGGACAGCGGTCAGCCCGTGGCAGGTGCCTCCGTAGATGTGCTGACCTGCACGGGCCGTGTGCTGGCCCAGGGGAATACGGATAAAAACGGTTTGCTCAGCATCAGCGCACAGCTGAGCAATCTTTCGGCTGCTGAGCGCTGCGTCAGCACGCAGTTTTATGGCCATTTTGGGAACAGGGCAACAGCCGGGGTTTTTGTGGTCGCCCGCAAGGGCAGAGATCTGGCCGTGTTGCCGGACAACAGCTATGGATACGGCAATGCCAGCGACAGTGTGGGCCACACGATACTGGACAGGACCCTGTTCAAGGCCGGTGAAACCGTGCATATGCAACATCTGGTGCGCAGCCGCACAGCTAAAGGTTTCAGCACGCTGCCAGCCGGTACGGGCAGGCTTGAGTTGCATTTTATGAGTGATCTGGTGGCAACCCTGCCGCTGCTTTGGGACGCCACAGGCCAGGCCAGCAGCCAGTGGACAGTGCCAGCCAACGCGAAACTTGGGGATTACCGGCTTGTTGTGTTCGGGCCTGATGGCTCAAGTCACCAGACTGAGCTGTCGGTGCAGGAGTTTCGGGTGCCGGTGTTTGATGCCTCGCTGACTGGGCAGGCTGTCTGGCAGGCCGGCAAACAAAACCTGCATGTGAACATGAGCCTGGCTTTTCTGGCTGGCGGCGCGGCGGCGGGGCAGGCGGTGAGTTTGTCGGGTCAGTATGTGCCAGATGTCTTGCCGCCCGTGGCTGGCTACAGTTTTTCCAATCTTCATTTGCCCCAGATTCAGACTTTGCCGCTCCAGGCTGCCGAATCCCGTCTTGACGGCCTGGGCAAACAGAAGCTGACGGTTGTGCCACCGCAACTTGACCGCCCGACCACCTTGCAGGCCGAAATGAAGTTTACCGACCCCAATGGCGAAGTACAGACCATTGCCAAGCAGTTTGTCTTGTGGCATTCCGACACCCGGCTGGGTCTGCGTGTGTCGTCCAGGGCCAATCCGGCAGAAAACACCGCAACGACGGTGATAAGCGGCGTGGCGCTGGATGCCGGCAACACACCTTTGGCTCGTTACAAAACGGCTGTGTTTGTGCAGGCCGCAAGGCGGTCGAATGGTTCAAAGCTTGATTTGCTGGGCTCGGAACAGGCACTTTGCACTTCACAAACCGATTCAGAGGGCAAAGCCGAATGTGAAACCGATGTGTTGCCCGCCTTGCCTGAGCCCACCGCTTATTCGAATGGCTGGCTTTTCAGCATCCGGGGTGTTGATGGAGCAGGCAAACCTGTAGTCAGCAATGTATTTGTTGCTGCCTGGCAGTTGCGCTTTGAGGATAAGGGGCTGCTTTCACTGGCCACAAAGCAACCGACGGATGCTGCCCAGCCGATTCAACTTGCAGTGCGTGCACCGTTTTTGCCTGCCACCCTGTTGTTGACAACGGAACGAGAAAGTGTGCTGGACAGTGCGGTTTACACCCTCAGGCAGCCGCTGACCACCTTGACCATGGCCCTGCGGCCAGAACATGCGCCCAATGTGCTGATTCGGGCCAGTTTTGTCCGAGGCCTGGCGGGTTCAGCAGCGGTTGGCGCACATCCTGGCCAGTGCG
>JAZKIK010000272.1:3296-3710 GCA_040384925.1 Pseudomonadota bacterium
CCCCAGCCACTTGCTGCCAGCGCTAGCCTTGCTGTCGGCATCACACCCACAGCTTTTGCGCTTGATGTCAAGGTAGAGCCAGAAAAAACCGTGTTGGCACCCCGCACCAGCATGACGGTCAAGATCAGTGCCC
Source organism: Pseudomonadota bacterium (assembly GCA_040384925.1). Lineage (GTDB taxonomy): Bacteria > Pseudomonadota > Gammaproteobacteria > Burkholderiales > Burkholderiaceae_C > Polaromonas. The sequence goes on from JAZKIK010000272.1 coordinate 3,430, forward strand.
AGCAGCGCAAAAACGGCAGTGCGGCAGCGGGTGCCAGAGTCACTGTGATGGCAGTGGATGAGGCCTTGCTGGCCCTGAAGGACAACCCGAGCTGGAAGGTGCTGGAGGCCATGATGGCGAGGCGCGACATTCGGGTACATGGTTCGGGACTTGAAAGCCAGCTGTCGCGTTCCCTTGTATTTGGTGAGCAGCCTGATTTTTGGCCAGTTGATGAAAGGGCGCGTTCGATCACGGCGCCTGCTGCGCCGGCTCCCGTAGCGGCGATGCGGAGTGCAATGGCT
>JAZKIK010000273.1:0-5393 GCA_040384925.1 Pseudomonadota bacterium
CCGGGCCTCAGGCGCAGCGGCCCCCTCGGGGGGCAGGGAGCTACACGAAGTGAGCGACCGTGGGGGCACGTTCACCCAGGGATTTTCTCAAGGCAGTAGCCCAGGCCACGCACCGTCGCAATCCTTACCGGCCCTTTTTCAATCTTCTTGCGCAGGCGGTGTATATAGACTTCAATCGCGTTGTTGCTGACTTCCTCGCCCCATTCACACAGGCGCTCCACCAGCTGGTCCTTGCTGACCAGCCGACCTGCGCGTTGCAGCAGCACTTCCAGCAAACCCAGCTCGCGTGCAGACAGCTCAACCATCAGGCCGTCTATTGTGGCCACACGGCCGGCCTGGTCGTACACCAGCGGGCCATGTTTGATGGTGCTGCTGGCACCGCCCATGCCGCGCCGTATCAGTGCCCGCACCCGTGCTTCAAGCTCCTGCAATGAAAAGGGTTTGGCCATGTAGTCGTCGGCACCATAGTCCAGGCCCTTGACTCTTTCTTCCACACTGTCAGCCGCTGTCAGAATCAGTACTGGCAATGACGAGCCGCGTGCCCGCAGGCGTTTGAGAACCTCCAGCCCGTGCATGCGCGGCAGACCCAGGTCAAGAATCAGCAGGTCAAACTCGGTATTGGTCATCAAGGCTGCATCGGCCTCGGTGCCGCTGGCTACGTGGTCGGCGGCCGCGCCAGAGGCACGCAGTGTGCGCAACAGTCCGTCGGCAAGAACCTGGTCATCTTCGGCAATCAAAATTCGCATGTCTGTCTCCAGTGCAGACCCACCGCAAAATGGCTGAGTCAGTGCTTTACTTGTGGTCGGCAAATTTTAGGCTTTTGCATCCTTGCCTTTGCTGACATATGTCAGGAACTCGTGCTTTAAACAATGCATAGGCAGTCAACAAGCGGTCAAGAGCCGTTTCATGACCCAGCATACGCCTCCAGCCCCAGCGACACCACGGTTGCTACATCCGACCCCACAGCTTGCCGGAATTCGTCTTCAGCCTGCGCCACTGCCCGCCTGAAAGCCTCCAGCCACAAATGGCCTGAGGCTGTAAACCGCACCTGTTTGGCACGTTTGTCATGCGGGTCGACCTCGCGCGTGACCAGGCCCCAGGCCTCGCACTGTGTGACCAGGTCCGCCATTGCCTGTTTGCTCATGCCTGCACTGGCTGCCAGGTCGGTCAAGCGCGAGCCGCCCACTGCCAGGTGCCGTGTCATGTGAATGTGCGCAGCCCCAACCTGATCACGCGCCGCCAGATTCGACAGCGCCAGCGGCACCAGCACGTCGCGTGACATCAGCCACAACACCCGCTCGTCAAAACGGCGCAGTGCGTGACCCAGCAAACGCCCCAGGTGAGTGGTGCGCCAGCCGACATCGCCGACCTGAAGCAGGGCTATTTCAGTCATGGTTGAGGGTATCCCAATTGGTCAGGCAAACTGACTAAAAACAGGGTTTACTTATTTTAATAGGGCCCATAAAGTACTGGTCATGCATCCAGCGTGTTGTTAACAACAGCTGGCAAACCCGGCCACCGCTTTTTAGTCCGTATTTAAACGTTATTGATTTTCAAGGAGATTTTCATGGAACTGACCAATAAACTGAACCCCGCCCAAAACCCAGCCCAAAGCGCTGCCCTGAACACCGAAAAAGCCAAGGCCCTCGCTGCCGCATTGGCCCAGATCGAAAAACAATTCGGCAAAGGCACCATCATGAAGCTGGGTGCCGGCGAAGTGATTGAAGACATCCAGGTCGTGTCCACCGGCTCTCTGGGTCTGGACATTGCCTTGGGCGTCGGCGGCCTGCCGCGCGGCCGGGTGGTTGAAATCTACGGCCCGGAGTCATCGGGCAAAACCACGCTGACCCTGCAGGTGATTGCCGAAATGCAAAAACTGGGTGGCACCTGCGCTTTTGTGGATGCCGAACATGCGCTGGACATCCAATACGCCCAGAAACTCGGCGTCAATCTGCAGGACTTGCTGATCAGCCAGCCCGACACGGGTGAACAGGCGCTGGAAATTGTGGATTCCCTGACCCGCTCGGGCGCTGTTGACTTGATCGTGGTGGACTCGGTTGCCGCCCTGACGCCCAAGGCCGAACTTGAAGGCGAAATGGGTGATTCACTGCCCGGCCTGCAGGCCCGACTGATGAGCCAGGCCCTGCGCAAGCTGACCGCCACCATCAAGAAAGCCAATTGCATGGTGATTTTCATCAACCAGATCCGCATGAAGATTGGTGTGATGTTCGGTTCACCCGAAACCACAACCGGCGGCAATGCGCTGAAGTTTTACGCCTCGGTGCGGCTGGACATTCGCCGGATTGGCTCGATCAAGAAGGGCGAAGACGTGATTGGCAATGAAACCCGCGTCAAGGTGGTCAAAAACAAGGTTGCTTCACCGTTCAAGACGGCAGAATTCGACATTCTGTACGGCGAAGGCATCAGCCGCCTCGGTGAAGTGCTGGACCTGGGTGTGGCCGGCCATATCGTTGAAAAAGCCGGTGCCTGGTATGCCTTCAACGGTGAAAAAATCGGCCAGGGCCGCGACAACTCGCGTGAATTCCTGAAAGAAAACCCAGAACTGGCCATCGAGATTGAAAACAAGGTGCGTGAATCCCTTGGCATTCCACCCGTGCAGTTTTCACCCATGGCGCTGTCAGCTCCTGACGCTGCAGAAAAGGCCGAAAAACCTGCCAGGGCAGAAAAAGCAGCCAAAACTGCGGCCTGATGCTGGTTTTCAAGCCAGGCAGCGAACTTGCGTCCGTTCTGCGGGCGCAGCTTGCTGCCAAAAAAGTAGCGATTTCAGGTTTGGCAAGGTGGTAAAAACATGAGCACGCCACCCGAAACACCTGGTAATCGCACCGGTTTTGCCATTTCGCTCAAGGGTCGCGCGCTTCGCCTGCTGGCGGCCAGAGAGCAGTCGCGTGCCGAGCTGGAACGCAAGCTCATGATCCATGAAGAAAGCCCGGGCCAGCTGGCCCAGGTGCTGGACGAGTTGCAGGCCAAGGACTTCATCAATGAAAGCCGCGTGGTGGATTCCGTCATCAACCGAAAGGCAGCCCGTTTTGGAAATGCCAGGGTTCGCCACGAGTTGATGGGCAAGGGGCTGGGCAACGAGGTGGTGCTGGATGCGATGGAAACCCTCAAGGCCACCGAACTGGAACGCGCCAGGGAAGTCTGGCGCAAAAAGTTCGATGCACCTGCGGCCGATGCAGCAGGCCGGGCCAGACAGATGCGGTTTCTCGCATCACGTGGTTTCGGCACTGAAACCATACGGCGAGTGATTGCCGGGCCTGAAAGCGATTGAAGTCATGGAGGCGCGTCCAGGCGCGCCTGCAATCACTCAGCCGTCAAGACCCAGCATCAGCTTGAGGTTTTGCACCGCAGCGCCTGATGCACCTTTGCCAAGATTGTCAAGCCGCGCAATCAGCACGGCGTGGTGGTATTTTTCATTGGCAAAAACGCGCAACTCCATCTTGTTGGTGTTGTTGAGCGCCATGGCTTCGATTTTTCCGGAATCGGCGGCGCTTTCTACCGTCACCCATTCACTGCCTGCGTAATGTGCAGCCAGCGCCTCTTGCAGTTGGGCCGCGCTGGGCTGGCCGGGCAGCAGATCAAGATGGAGCGGTAATTGCACCAGCATGCCCTGTTCAAAATTGCCGACCGAGGGCATGAACACCGGGCGCCGTGTCATGCCGGTGTATTTCATGATCTCCGGCAGGTGTTTGTGCTCCAGTGCCAGTCCGTAAATCTCGAACAGCGGCGCTGTGCCGGCCTGGTAGGCTTCAATCATCTGGCGTCCGCCGCCTGAAAAACCGCTGACTGCAGGCAGGCTCAGCGGGAAATCGGCAGCCATCAATCCAGCATCGACCAGCGGCCGGATCAACGCAATCGCGCCAGTTGCATAACAACCTGGGTTGGCGACCCGGTCTGCCTGGATAACCGCCTCGCGCTGGCCAGCCGCCAGTTCCGGAAAACCGTAAACCCATCCGGCCACGGTGCGATGCGCGGTAGAGGCATCGATTATTTTGGGTTTTTTGCCAGGCAGGGAGTCAATCATGGCAACTGATTCACGCGCCGCATCGTCGTGCAGGCAAAGAATCACCATGTCAACACCGGCCATCAGTTCACGTTTGGCGGCGGCGTCCTTGCGCAGTTCGGGAGCAATGCTGAGCAGTTCGATTTGCGGCATGGCCTGCAGCCGTTCCCTGATCTGCAAGCCTGTGGTGCCGGCTTCTCCGTCAATAAAAATTTTTGGCATAAGTACTTTCATGTAAACAGAATTCTGAGATAGCCTGCGCCGGCACAAAGGCCCAACGGACTGACAAGTAAAACCAGAAGGAAAATGAGGTCGTATTCTTGGTGTGCCTCAAGTCAATGGCGTGTCAATCACGCGGCTACATTGTCTATAAGTTGCCAATATCTGCAGGCAACAGGCCAGATTGCCGCTGTAAGCGTCGTCAAAGCCTGGTGCGTCGCAGCATGATACAGTTCTGGCCTGCTAGCCCCGGCAGCCGCTAACATGGCGTTTTGAGTCGGCGTGGATTGCGTCAAGCAGCTTCCTGCCCCCGCCTGAACTTCTGTTGCACTCCCCTTTTTTACTGAATTCTGAAGGTTTTTCATGAAAATTCACGAGTACCAAGGCAAGGAAATCTTGCGCAATTTTGGTGTGCCTGTGCCGCGCGGTATTCCTGCGTTCACGGTGCAGGAAGCGGTGGAAGCCGCACAAAAACTCGGCGGCCCCGTGTGGGTGGTCAAGGCGCAGATCCACGCCGGTGGTCGCGGCAAGGGCGGCGGCGTCAAACTCGCGCGCAGCATTGAAGACGTCAAAAAGCTCGCTGGTGAAATCCTGGGCATGCAGCTGATCACGCACCAGACCGACGCAGCCGGTCAAAAAGTCCGCCGTCTGATGATTGAAGAAGGCGCAGACATCAAAAAAGAATATTACGTGTCGGCCGTGACTGACCGTGCCACGCAGAAAGTGGCTTTCATGGCCTCTTCCGAAGGCGGCATGGACATTGAGGAAGTGGCCCACGCCACGCCTGAAAAAATCATCAAGGTGTTTGTTGACCCGGCCCTCGGCCTGACCGACGCACAGGCCAAGGAACTGGCAGACGGCATGACCGTTCCACCAGGCTCCACCGCCCAGGCCATCGATGTACTGCAAAAGCTGTACAAGGTGTACATGGACACCGATGCCAGCCTGGTTGAAATCAACCCGCTGGTGCTCGAAGGCAATGGCAACATCAAGGCACTGGACGCCAAGTTCAACTTTGACCCCAACGCGCTGTTCCGCCACCCCGAAATCGTCGCCTACCGCGATCTGGACGAAGAAGACGCAGCCGAAGTCGAGGCTTCCAAGTTCGACCTGGCCTACATCAGCCTGGACGGCAACATCGGCTGCCTGGTCA
>JAZKIK010000274.1:0-7500 GCA_040384925.1 Pseudomonadota bacterium
GGCGCAGGCAGGTATCGGAGGCATGGACACTGTCTACAGCAGCCTGGCGGCCTATACCCTGACCCGTTATGTGGAAACTGGTTACATCACCGACGGTGGCATAACCAGCCTGACAGGCAACGAACTGGACAACAGTCTGTACGGAAACGCCGGAAAAAACGCGCTTTCAGGCGGGGCTGGCAATGACTACCTGAGCGCTGGCGCAGGCAATGACCACCTGTTCGGTGGTACGGGAGCAGACACCCTGATTGGCGGTGATGGTGACGATACCTACACGGTGGACAACACCAGCGATGTGGTGATTGAAACCGAAGCGCAGACAGCATTGGGTGGTACGGACAGGGTCTACAGCACAGCTTTGGCGTACACACTGAGCAGCAACATCGAGCTGGCTTTCATCTACGCTAAAGGAAACCTGACTGGCAACGATTCGGACAATGGCTTGTACAGCAATTCCGGAGCCAACCTGCTTTCAGGCGAGGCAGGCAATGATTACCTGAGCAGCGGCGCTGACAAAGACACTTTGGTGGGCGGCCTGGGTGCAGATACCATGCTCGGCGGAAAAGGCAACGATGTTTATGAAGTGGATGACGTCGGCGATCTGGTAAGGGAAACTGAAGCGCTCGCAAGCCTGGGTGGCATAGACGCCGTCAACAGTTATCTGGCCGCCTATACGCTGACTGGCAATGTCGAGTCGGGTTATATCAAAACCAGTGGTGCCGCCAACCTGACCGGCAATGTACTGAACAACAGCCTGTTTGGCGGCAGTGGTGACAACCGGCTGATAGGCAACGCGGGCAACGACACCCTGTCGGGCGGCGCAGGCAATGACAAATTGTTTGGCGGCGCAGGGGATGACCGCTTGACTGGAGGCCTTGGCGCGGATGTATTTGTGATTGATTCAGCCGGTGGCCGCGATGTCATTCTGGACTTTTCACACGGCCAGGGTGACAGGGTCATGCTGCGCAGCAACCTCAATGGCTCGGGCATTACCGACGGAGCCAATGCGCTGGCGCACATGTTCAACGCCTCAGGCAATGCCGTGCTGGACATGGGCAATGGCAATGTTGTCATCCTGACCGGGGTGCAGGTGGCTGATTTGACGGCGGCTGACTTCCTGTTCAATTAGGCAGCGTAGCGCTGAAATGCCAGCTTTCCCCGACGCCCGCCCCGACCCCGACCAGTTGCTTGAGCAGCTTAGAGGCGACGAAGAGCGCGCGCGCCGGGGCCGTTTGCGGATTTATTTTGGGGCCAGTGCGGGTGTGGGCAAAACCTTTGCCATGCTCAGCGCGGCCCAGCGTGAAAGCAAGGCCGGGCGTGAGGTGCTGCTGGGGGTGATTGAAACCCATGGCCGCAGCGACACGGCCGAGCTGGTGGCGGGGCTGGAGCAACTGCCGCTTAAAGACATTCCTTATCGCGGCCGCAGCCTCAAGGAGTTTGATCTGGACGCGGCGCTGGCGCGCAAGCCCGCTGTGCTGCTGGTGGACGAGCTGGCCCACAGCAACGCCCCCGGCTCGCGCCACGACAAACGCTGGCAGGACGTGCAGGAACTGCTGGAGGCTGGCATTGATGTCTGGTCGGCAGTCAATGTGCAGCATCTTGAAAGCCTTAACGGCACAGTGGGGGCGATTACCGGCGTGCGGGTCCATGAAACCGTGCCCGATACCGTGCTTGACGATGCCGATGAAGTGGTGCTGGTCGATGTCACGCCTGACGAACTGCTGGGCCGCCTGAAGGCGGGCAAGGTGTATTTGCCGCAGCAGGCCGAGCGCGCCGCGCAAAACTTTTTCCGCAAGGGTAACCTGATTGCCCTGCGTGAAATTGCCTTGCGCCGCACCGCCGAACATGTTGAAGACGACGTGCGCAGCTACCGGGTTGAACAATCCATTTCGCCGGTCTGGAACACCGAGGGTGCGATTCTGGCCTGCATTGGCCCGCACGAAGGTGCCGAACAAACCGTGCGCAGCGCAGCGCGGCTGGCCGGCCAGCTCAATGTGCGCTGGTTTGCCGCCTATGTTGAAACCCCGCGCCTGCAGCGGCTTGAGGTGGCCGAGCGTGACCGCATTCTGGCCATCATCAAGCTGGCCGAAGAGCTGGGCGCAGAAACAGCAGTGCTGACCGGCAGCAATGCAGCGGCCGAGCTGGTGGCACAGGCGCAACTGCTTAATTGCGCCACACTGGTGATTGGCCGGCCCGGTGAGGCGGGCTGGTCTGCGGCCTGGCCGGGTTTGTCTGCCCTGTGGGTGGGGCGCAGCATGACGCGCCAGCTGGCCGCGCTGGCGCCCACACTGGATATTGTTGAAGTGGGCCATGCCGCCAGTGCACGTCGGCTGGCACGCGCCGTGCAGCGCAGCGATGAGGAGGCCAATCCGGCCTGGCCAGGCGGCCTGCCGCGTTATCTCTGGGCGGCGGGCAGCAGTGCCGCCATTACCGTGCTGGCCTTGCCACTGCTCAAATATTTTGACCTGGCCAATATCGTCATGCTGTTTTTGCTGGGCACCGTGCTGGTGGCGCTGAAGTTCGGGCGCGGCCCGGCGGCCTTGGCGGCCTTTTTGAATGTGGCCGCATTTGACTATTTTTTTGTTGCCCCGCGCCTGTCCTTTGCTGTCAGCGATGTGCAGTACCTGGTGACATTTGTGGTCATGCTGGTGGTGGGTTTGCTGACGGGCCAGCTCACCGCCGGGCTGCGGTTTCAGGCACGTATTTCGTCCAGCCGCGAGCGGCGGGCACAGTCCCTGTTTGAGCTGACACGTGATCTGTCTGCCACGCTGATGGTCGCCCAGGTGGCCGAACTGGGTGCCACTGCCGTCGAGCGCAACTTTGGCGGCCAGGCCTTGGTCTTGTTGCCTGACGGCAGTGACCAGCTCGCCTTGCCCGTCAACCAGGCGCTCGACATTTCTCAGACGCCAACTGCAAAACTTCCCGCAGACTTTGACTTCAGCGTGGCCGACTGGGCCTTTCGCAACGAGCAGGCCGCCGGGCTGACCACTTCAACGCTGTCGGCCCAGCCCTGGCATTACGTGCCGCTCAAGGCTCCCATGCGGGTGCGCGGGGTGCTGGCACTCAAACCGGCGCAGCCGCGCTGGCTGCTGATACCCGAGCAGGTGCAGCAGCTCGACACCCTGGCCCGGCAAATCGCCATTGCACTGGAGCGTGTGCATTATGTTGAAATTGCCCAGCAGGCTGTCGTTCAGATGGAGTCAGAACGCCTGCGCAACACCCTGCTGGCCGCGATTTCGCATGATGTGCGCACCCCCTTGACGGCGTTGATCGGGCTGGCCGAGTCCTTGCAGGCCTCTTTTGCAGCGCCTGCAGCCGGCGCACAAAGCGCTCAGCAGGCTGACATGGCTTTGGCCATTACCCAGCAGGCGCGCCAGCTCGGCGCGCTGGTCACCAATCTGCTCGATATGGCGCGCCTGCAAAACGGCGGTGTCAAACTGCGCAGCGAGTGGCAGTCGGCCCAGGAAGTGGTGGGCTCTGCCATACGTGCTGCCCGGCACGCGCTGGGCGGGCGTGAAGTGCTGACCGATGTAGCCGCCGAACTGCCGCTGGTTGAGTTTGATGCGGTGCTGATGGAGCGTGTGCTGGTCAATCTGCTTGAAAACGCCGCCAAATATGGCGCCGCGCCCATTGTTGTCAGTGCCAGCGTCACCGCGGACAGCCTGGTGTTTTCCGTGCGTGACCACGGCCCCGGCCTGCCCGCAGCCCTCAAGGGCCGCGAGGCCGAACTGTTTGACAAATTCACACGTGGCGAGGCCGAGTCAGCCACACCAGGCGTCGGCCTGGGGCTGGCCATCTGCAAGGCCGTGGTGGATGCGCACCGCGGCCACATCAGCGCCAGCAATGCCGTGGGTGGCGGTGCCGAGTTTTGTGTCACGCTGCCAAGGCGTGAACCGCCCGCTACAGACGCAGGCGAACTGGCCGACTGACAGCAGTGCCCTAAACTCTGCTTATGCCCAGCCCCGTTGTAGTCGTCATTGAAGACGAAGCCCAGATCCGCCGTTTTGTCCGTGCCGCGCTTGAGGCCGAAGGCTGGCTGGTGCATGAGGCCGACACCGCCAGAAAAGGCCTGAGCGAGGCCGGGACTCGCAAACCCGACCTGCTGGTGCTTGACCTGGGTCTGCCCGATGGCGACGGGCTGGACCTGATTCGTGACGTGCGAGGCTGGTCGGGTGTGCCCATCATCGTGCTGTCAGCCCGCAGCGACGAAACCGACAAAATCGCCGCGCTGGATGCCGGTGCCGACGATTACCTGACCAAACCCTTCGGTGTGGGCGAGCTGCTGGCAAGAGTGCGCGCCAACCTGCGCCGCCCGCGAGCCGCCGCAGGAACAGGTGAGGGCGCTTCCGCCGAAGATGCCGACCCGGTGTTCCGCTTCGGTGAGGTCGAAGTTGACCGCCAGGCCAGAATCGTGCGCCGCGCCGGGCTTGAAGTGCACCTGACGCCGATTGAATACCGGCTGCTCAGTGTGCTGATGGCCAATGCCGGCCGGGTGCTGACACACCGCCAGTTGCTGCGCGAAGTCTGGGGACCATCACATGCCGGGCAGAGCCACTATCTGCGCATCTATATGGGCCATTTGCGGCAAAAACTCGAAACCGACCCAACCCAGCCCAGGCATTTGCTGACTGAAACCGCTGTGGGTTACCGCTTGATGGTGTGTTAAGCCGGCCGACACCAGGCTTTCTGCGAAAATATCAATCAGATACACCTCTTGACCCCGATATGTGGGCGCGAGTGGCTATAAAGTTAGTAGCAAAATGCAAGACCCATCCAGACCCAAACCTGCCTTGAAACCGATTGGCACTGCCGTTCGTGTGCAAAAAGCACCGGCTGCCGCTGCGCCTGCCGGGGCCAGTGCTGCCACCACCACCGTCCGCCTGAACAAGCGTATGGCCGAGCTGGGCCTGTGCTCGCGCCGCGAGGCCGATGACTGGATTGCACGCGGCTGGGTTCGGGTCAATGGCGCGCCTGCGGTGATGGGCCAGCCCGTTGCCGTCAATGCACGAATAGAAATCGACCGCCAGGCCGAACAGCAGCAGCGCCAGCAGGTCACCATACTGATCAACAAACCGGTGGGTTACGTCAGCGGCCAGGCCGAAGACGGCCACCAACCCGCCGTGGTGCTGGTTCAGCCGCAGAACCGCTGGAGTGAATGCAACAGCCGCATGCGCTGGGGCCATGAACAGCTGCGCGGCCTGGCACCGGCCGGCCGCCTCGACATTGATTCCATCGGCTTGTTGGTGCTTACTCAGGATGGCCGCGTGGCACGCCAACTGATTGGCGAGGATTCAGACATTGAAAAAGAGTATCTGGTGCGCGTCAGCCTCGGTGTGGGCGGCGAAAGCAGCAATGTGCAGGCGATTTTTCCGGCAGAAAAACTCCGGCTGCTCAACCATGGCCTGAGTCTTGACGGCCAGCCATTGCGGCCTGCGCAGGTCAGCTGGCAAAACCCCGAGCAGCTGCGTTTTGTGCTGAAGGAGGGCAAAAAGCGCCAGATCCGCCGCATGTGCGAGCAAGTCGGCCTGTATGTCACCGGCCTCAAGCGGGTGCGCATAGGCCGCGTCAACCTGGGCCATCTGCCGGTGGGACAGTGGCGTTATCTGGCGCCGCATGAGGGTTTCTGAACCCGGCCTTTGTGGGGGTGCCACTTTTTGTGGCATCAAATGTTTGCAGGAGGTTTGACGTGACACAGGTGTCATGTGGGTCAAGCCCAGTATGCAACTGAGTTATTACATGCTTTTGGCACTGTAACAATTGCGCTGCTGGCCCTGTAGAAGGGTATGGCAGGTGCGCCGCTCCGCCCCAGTCCTGATTCAGACGGAACAAAAGCAGTCAATTGTGGCTGTATGCGGAACCCGTGCAAATCGCTAAACTTATAACGGTAAGAGTTTTTCTTTGCCGATGCGCCTTCGCCGCTTTGGTTTAGGCCTGTCATTCCATCCATATCCAAGGTGCATTTGTCGCCTTCGCGGTCACTCGTGTGGCCTGTTGCCGCAGGCAGCCGGCAGGCTGTTGACAGGCATCATGTCTCCAGTTCAAACATTCCAATGGAATAAGCCATGCCAGATACCACTGCGCCATACGCTACCCAGACACTGCTACCGGTTTTTGTGCCTCCCAGCACCAACCCTTATGGTCTGGCAAATGTGGCTGCCAATGCCAGCCCCAGCCTGGTGGACATCGACGGCGATGGTGACCTGGATGCCTTTGTCGGCAACTATGCCGGCAACACGTTTTTTTTCCTGAACACGGGCACGGCCGGCAGCCCGGCTTTTGACAATGCCCTCGCCAACCCCTTTGGCTTGAGCAAAGCAAGTGCCCGCGCCAGCCCCAGCTTTGCAGACATCGATGGAGATGGTGACCTGGATGCCCTGATTGGCAGCGCGGATGGCAATACCCAGATTTTCCTGAACACGGGCACAGCCGGTAGCCCGGCCTTTGCGGCAGCCCTCATCAACCCCTATGGCCTGAGCCAGGTGCTCAGTGTTGCCGCGCCCACTTTTGTGGATATGGATGCCGATGGCGATGTTGACGCTTTTGTTGGCGACCATTCCGGCACCACCCACTTTTTTCTGAACACTGGCACAGCCGGCAGCCCGGCATTTGCCGCCGCCGTCGCCAATCCTTATGGCCTGGACGATGTAGGCTACTACTCGCGCCCCAGTTTTGTGGACCTGGACGCAGACGGTGACCTGGATGCCCTGATTGGCGACGGTGATGGCAATGTGCAGGTCTTCGTGAACACCGGCACGGCCAGCAGCCCGGCCTTTGCTGCCGCCCTCACCAACCCCTTTGACCTGGCGGATGTAGGCATCAATGCCAATCCCGTTTTTGTGGATATCAATGGGGATGGTGCCTTGGATGCCGTGATAGGCACTGGCGGCGATACGCTTGTTTTTCTCGGCCTCCCGCAAGCCCCGGTAGGTGCCGTCACTACCACCACGGCAGATGGCAACTACGGGATCGGCAAAGTCATCACGCTGCATATCGCATTCAGCGAAGACGTCATTGTCGACACCACAGGCGGCACACCCAGGCTGCAACTGCAAACCGGGGCCGTTCCCGGTTTTGCTGTTTACACAGGCGGCTCGGGCACCAGCACGCTGACCTTTGCCTACACCGTGCAGGCCGGCGATGTCTCGGCAGATCTGGACTTCAGTAGCTCGACAGCGCTTGAACTCAACGGCAGCACGATTCAGGACGCCGCTGGCAACGACGCCATCCTGACGCTGGCCGTACCGGGTGCCACCGGTTCGCTGGGGGCCAACGCGGCCTTGGTGATTGATGGCATGGCCCCACACCTTGCCCTGCCGTTCCCTGTTTTTGGTTTGCCCACCACCAACCCCTACGGCTTGGGCAGTGTGGGTCGCGCCAGCCCCAGCCTTGTGGACATTGACGGGGATGGTGATCTGGATGCCTTCATCGGAGAGCGTTTTGGAAATACGCTGGTCTACCTGAACACCGGCACAGCCAGCAGCCCGGCGTTTGCGGCTGAAA
>JAZKIK010000274.1:7600-24963 GCA_040384925.1 Pseudomonadota bacterium
ACGCTGGTCTACCTGAACACCGGCACAGCCAGCAGCCCGGCGTTTGCGGCTGAAAGCACCAACCCCTATGGCCTGGGCGATGTGGGCGGCTATGCTAGCGCCAGCTTTGTGGATATAGATGGGGACGGTGACCTGGATGCTTTCATCGGAAACGACGATGGCAACACGCTGGTATATCTCAATATCACGCCACGCCCGGTCACCACCACCATGGGCGACGACAGCTACGGTATCGGCAGCGTCATCACGCTGCAAGTCGCCTTCAATGAGAACGTCATCGTCTCGGGGGGTGTTCCCACCCTGGCACTGGAGACCGGTGCCATTGACCGCTTTGCCACCTATGTCAGCGGCTCTGGCACCGATACGCTGACCTTTACCTACACCGTGCAGGCGGGCGACAGCAGTGCTGACCTGGACTTCAAAAGCACGGCAGCACTTGTACTGAACGGCAGCACGATCCAGGATTCAGCTGGCAACAACGCCATACTCACACTGAAAGCGCCCGGCACTGCCGGTTCACTGGCCAGCAATGCTGCGCTGGTGATTGATGGTGTAGCCCCGCGCGGCACCATCCTTTCGCCCTTGCTGGTCTTCGGTCCGGCTGTTGTCAGCCCCTACGGCCTGGACGACAGTGGGGAGTATGCCGATCCGGCCGTGGTGGACATCGATGGGGATGGTGATCTGGATGTCTTTGTTGGCAACATCGCCGGCGACACACTGCTTTATCTGAACACCGGCTCAGCCACCCTGCCTGCATTTGCTGCCGCACTCACCAACCCTTACGGGCTGGCAAAGGCAGCCTATGTCGCAGCTCCCGCTTTTGTGGACATTGATGCCGATGGCGATCTTGATGCCTTCATCGGCAATTCTTTTGGCAACATCGCGCTCTTCCTGAACACCGGCACAGCCGGCAGCCCGGCCTTTGCTGCGCCTGTTGACAACCCTTATGGCCTGGTCGATGCCGGCAGCTATGGCAGCCCCAGCCTGATCGACATTGACAGTGATGGTGATCTGGATGTCTTTGTGGGCAATGCCGATGGCAACATACTGGTGTTTCTGAACACCGGCAACGCCAGCGCTCCGGCCTTTGCTGCACCGGCCACCAATCCTTATGGCCTTGGCAATGTGGGCCTGTCAGCCGCTCCCAGCTTTGCTGACGTGGATGAGGATGGCGATCTGGACGCGTTTGTGGGTGACCATCTGGGCAACACGCTGGTGTTCCTGAACACCGGCAGCGCAAGCACTCCGGCCTTTGCCGCGCCCCTCGCCAATGCCTACGGCCTGAGTGATGTGGGCAGTCTTGCCAGCCCCAGCTTTGCCGATATTGATGGCGATGGTGATCTGGATGCCCTGATTGGCAGCAGTGATGGCAATACGCAGGTCTTCATCGACAACGGTAAATTTGTTGCCCCTGTGGCTTCCAGCAGCCCCAATGGGGCTTACGGCCAGGGCAGCGTCATCACGCTGACTGTTACCTTCAACGAAAACGTCATTGTCAACACCGCAGGCGGCACGCCCACGCTGAAGCTGGAAACCGGTGCGATTGACCGTTTTGCAAGCTATAGCGCAGGCTCGGGCACCAGGACCCTGAGCTTTGAATACACCGTGCAGGCAGGCGACAGCTCCGCTGACCTGGAAAACTTCAACAGCGCTGCGCTGGCCCTCAAGGGCGGCACCATCCGCGATGCTGCGGGCAATGATGCCATCCTGACACTGGCTCCACGCGGGGCCCAGGGTTCCCTGTCGGGCAATGCCGCACTGGTGGTTGACGGCATCGCGCCCACCCTGGCCATCACCAGCAATCTTGCGGCGCTGGCAGGCGGCCAGGCCGCGACCATTACCTTCAGATTCAGCGAAGACCCCGGTGCCAGTTTTGCCTGGAACGGCAGTTCCGGTGATGTGGTGGTCACCGGCGGCACCTTGAGCGCCATCGGCGGCAGCGGTCTTGTTCGCACGGCCGCCTTCACCGCGACCCCAGGCATCGCAGCCGGCACCGCCAGCATCAGCGTGGCTGCCGCACTTTACACTGACGCTGTCGGCAACATGGGCAGCGCAGGTGCCAGCCTCAGCTTGAGTTTTGATACCCTGGCCCCCACGCTGGCCATCACCAGTAGCGTGAGTACTCTCAGCGCTGGCGAGACCGCCCTCATCACCTTCACATTCAGCGAAGACCCGGGCACCAGTTTTGTCTGGAACGGCAATTCCGGCGACGTGCTGGTCACGGGTGGAAAGCTGGGTGCCATCAGTGGTAGCGGCCTCGTCCGCACAGCTACCTTCACGCCCACGGCGGGCATTGCTGCAGGCAGCGCCAGCATCACGGTGGCTGCAGACCGTTATACCGATGCAGCAGGCAACAAGGGCGGCGCAGGTGCCACCCCCAGCCTGAGCTACGACACCCTGCATATCAGCTACACAGGCAATGTCAGCAACGAGAAGGCAAGCGGCGGCACAAGTGCAGACACGCTGGACGGCGCTGGCGGCGACGACACCCTGTATGGACTGGCCGGCAACGACTCCCTGACCGGCGGAGACGGCCAGGACGTGCTGATTGGCGGCCTGGGCGCAGACACCATGAAAGGCGGCAACGGCAAGGACAGCTACTACCTTGACGACGCAGGTGATGTGGTGATCGAGACCAATCCAGACAGCAGCACCGGCGGGGTCGACACCGCCTACAGCTACCTCGGCACATACACCCTGGGCAGCAACATCGAGCGCGGAGTCATCAAGGCCGCGAGCGCGGCCAATCTGACCGGCAATGCCCAGGACAACGCCCTGCATGGCAATGCCAGCGCCAACGAACTCCAGGGCCTGGACGGCAACGACCAGCTTCTGGGCAATGCCGGCAACGACCATCTGCTGGATGATGCAGGCAATGACAGCCTGTATGGCGGCGACGGCAGCGACAGGCTGGAGGGCGGCAGCGGCGAGGACCTGCTTGATGGCGGCACCGGCAAGGACTGGCTTGACGCTGGTGAGGGCAATGACAGCCTGCATGGCGGCGCTGAAAACGACTGGCTGGACGGTGGCGACGGAGACGACTGGCTCGATGGCGGCGAGGGCAGCGACTGGCTGGAGGGCGGCACCGGCAAGGACACCCTCACAGGCAGCAGCAGCGATATCCTGAGCGGCGGCGACGGCGATGACCTGTACCATGTTTATGGCGCAGGCAATGTGGTCATCGAGTCCAGCGCCGGCACCGCCACCGGCGGCGTCGACGCGGTGTACAGCTACCTGAGCGCCTACACCTTGACCGATGATGTTGAAAACGGCCTCATCAAGACCAGCGCAACCGCCAGCCTGACCGGCAATGAGCTGGACAACAGCCTGTACGGCAACACCGGCAACGACAGCCTCAATGGAGGGGTGGGCGACGACACATTGGCAGGCAAAGCCGGAGCAGACCAGCTCACCGGCGGCGCAGGCCGCGATGTGCTGACGGGAGGCACGGGTGCCGACACCTTCATCTTCGAAAGCGGCAGCGGACGCGACTACATCCAGGACTTCAGCCAGGCAGACGGAGACATCGTCAGGCTTCAGGGCAATCTCAACGGCTCAGGCATCACCGACGCAGCCAGCGCGCTGGCGCATGTGAGCGACAAGTGGGGCTCGGCTGTGCTGGATCTGGGTGATGGCAATGTTGTCAGGCTGACCGGCATCATGACGGCTGATCTGACGCTGGCGGACTTCATGGTGTTCTGAACAAAAAACTGTGGTACTCCTGAATTGACAGCTTTACATGGCCGTGGACGCTGAACATCAGGCGCATTTTTGCCCGGGAAGGCAATTGCTCAAATGCCGTCCCCGACTTGATCCGGCATCCACCGCCGATCAGTCACGATGGGTTGCGACGTATAAGGGTTTCTGAATCCGGGCTGGCAAAACCAGTCAATTTGGCTGTAGGCAGGGCTGGGTCCAGTACATATACTTACATGATGCCGGGCGTTTGCCCGTTTGCCATCGTTGCGCCCCGTTTGCCTGCTCCAGGTCAAGTGCGGCAGCAGGATTTTTGACCAGCACCCACTTCTCCAGCACAAGTCAGCTCAAGGGAACAAACCATGCCAGACACCACCGCCCCGTACGGCGCCCTGTCGTTCACTCCTGTTTTTGGCTCCCCCGCCACCAACCCCTATGGCCTGGGTGGTGTGGGTTATTCCGCCAGCGCCGATCTGGTGGACGTGGATGGCGATGGTGACCTGGATGCCTTCATCGGTGATTTTTACGGAAACACGTTGCTGTACCTGAACACCGGCACGGCCAGCAGCCCGGCGTTTGCGGCTGCCCTCGCCAGCCCCTATGGCCTGGGCGATGTGGGTGCCTCCGCCAGCCCCAGCTTTGTGGACGTGGATGGTGATGGCGATCTGGATGCCTTCATCGGCAACAGCAATGGCTGCACGCTGGTCTACCTCAACACCGGTACGGCCGCCAGCCCGGCTTTTTCGGCTGCTGTCACCAACGCGTATGGTCTGGGAGATGTGGGCCGGAGCGCCAGCCCCAGCCTGGTGGACATGGATGGCGATGGTGACCTGGATGCCTTCATTGGCGAGTTTTATGGCAATACGCGCTTCTTTCTGAACACTGGCACGGCCAGCAGCCCGGCGTTTGCTCCTGCCACCACCAACCCCTATGGCCTGGGTGATGTGGGCAGTGCCGCCAGCCCCAGCTTTTGGGACATTGATGAAGATGGCGACCTGGACGCCATCATTGGCAATAGCCGGGGCAATATGCTTTTCTACCTGAACACCGGCACGGCCAGCAGTCCGGCTTTTGCAGGTGCCGGTACCAACCTCTATGGCCTGAGCATTGGGGCAAATACGCCCGCTAGTCCCGGTTTTGTGGACATTGATGCGGATGGTGACCTGGATGCCGTGATCGGCAACGGCATCGGCAACACGCTGGTGTACCTCAACATCACGCCCACCCCGGTTGCCCCGGTCACCAGCCTCGCGGGCAACGGCCCTTATGGCGTGGGCAGTGTCATCACGCTGCAGATCAGTTTTGACGAAAACGTCTTTGTTGCCGGTGGCGTTCCCACCCTGGCGCTGGAAACCGGCGCCATTGGCCGCTTTGCCAGCTACACGGGTGGCTCCGGCACCCAGACGCTGACTTTCAGCTACACCGTGCAGGCCGGCGACAGCTCGGCTGACCTGGACTTCACAAGCGCAGCGGCGCTGGAACTCAATGGCAGCACCATCCAGGACGCAGCCGGCAACAATGCCATCCTGACGCTGGCCGCACCCGGCACGGCCGGCTCGCTGGGCGCCAATGCCAACCTGCTGATCGAAAGCACAGCACCCCAGGTCGGTGTGACCACGCCTGTCTTTGCTGTCCCCCTTGAAAATCCCTATGGCCTGGGTGACGTGGCTTATCTGGCCAGACCCCGCCTGGTGGACATGGATGGCGATGGCGATCTGGATGCCTTTATTGGCAACGTCTACGGAGACACGCTGCTGTTCCTGAACACCGGCACGGCCAGCAGCCCGGCGTTTGCAGCAGCCAGCACCAACCCCTATGGCCTGGCCGACGTGGGCAGCAGCGCCAGTCCCAGTTTTGTCGACATTGATGGCGATGGCGACCTCGACGCCTTCATTGGCAACTGGAGTGGCAACACGCTGCTCTACCTGAACACCGGCACGGCCAGCAGCCCGGCCTTTGCGATGACCGGCACCAGCCCCTATGGCCTGGGCGATGTGGGCAGCCAGGCCAGCCCCAGCTTTGTGGACATCGACGGTGATGGCGACCTTGACGCCTTCATTGGCAACGGCGCTGGAAACACGGTGTTCTACCTGAACAGCGGCACGGCCAGCAGCCCGGCCTTTGTGGCCGCCGGCACCAACCCCTATGGCCTGGGCAATGTCCTGGCCATCGCCAGCCCTTCCTTTTGGGACATGGATGGCGATGGAGACTTCGATGCCCTGATTGGCAACATCAGCGGCAACCTGCTGTTCTATCTCAACACCGGAACGGCCAGCAGCCCGGCGTTTGCTGTCCGCACCATCAACCCTTACGGCCTGGGCGATGTGGGCAACTCCGCAGGTCCCGGCTTTGCAGACATTGATGGCGACGGCGACCTGGATGTCCTTGTTGGCAACACCCTGGGCAATACCCTGCTTTACATCAACACCCCCGACCCGATCAGAAGCGCCACGCCCGATGGCAGTTATGGCGTGGGCAGCGTCATCACACTGAAGATAAGCTTTACCGAAAACGTGTTTGTTGCCGGGGGCATCCCTACCTTGGCGCTGCAGGCCGGTGCCATTGACCGTTTTGCCACCTATGCCGGCGGCTCCGGCACCGATACCCTGACATTTACCTACACCGTGCAGGCCGGTGACAGCAGTGCCGACCTCGATTTCAAAAGCACAACGGCGTTTGAACTGAACGGCAGCACGATCCGGGACGCAGCCGGCAACGACGCCATACTTACGCTGGCCGCACCAGGTGCAACTGGTTCGCTGGCGGCCCACGCTGCACTGGTGATTGATGCCGTGGGTCCACACCTCAGCCCCTTGTCTGCCGTCACCAGTGCCACGGCCAATGGCAGTTTTGGCATTGGCAGCGTCATCACGCTGCGCATTGCCTTTGACGAAAATGTCCTGGTCACAGGCACTCCCACGCTGCAACTGGAGACCGGTGCCTTCGACCGTTTTGCAAGCTACAGCAGCGGCTCCGGCACCGGCACTCTGATCTTCACCTACACCGTACAGGCCGGCGACACTGCCGCACACCTCGACTTCACAAGCCAGGCGGCACTGGCGCTGAATGGTGGCACGATCCGGGATCTCACTGGCAACAACGCTGTGCTGACGCTGCCTGCGCCCGGTAGCATCGGCTCGCTGGCGGACAGCGCTGTCCTGGTGATTGATGGCATCCCACCCCGTGGCACCGTGGCGACATCGCCATTACCTGTTTTTGCAGCAGCCCTCACCAACCCCTTTGGCCTGATGACAGACAGCCGGGCCAGCCCCGTTTTTGCGGACATTGACGCTGATGGCGACTTTGATGCCTTTATCGGCAATGGCCAAGGCAATACGCTTGTTTACCTGAACATCGGCTCGGCTGGCAATCCGGTATTCGGTGCCGCCGCCGTCAACCCTTATGGGCTGGATGGCGTGGGCGCTTACGCCAGCCCAAGCCTGGTGGACATCGACGGCGATGGTGATCTTGATGCCCTTGTAGGCAACCATGATGGCAATATAAGGTTTTACCAGAACACAGGCACGGCTGGCAACCCGGCCTTTGCGGCGGCCATTACCAACCCTTTTGGCCTGGCCGATGTGGGCTATTCTGCCAGCCCGGCTTTTGTTGACATGGATGGTGATGGTGACCTGGACGCCGTGCTTGGTGAAAGATATGGCGATATCTTTGTCTTCCTGAATACCGGCACGGCCAGCATTCCGGCCTTTGCGGCCGCCATGCTCAATCCCTGGGGCCTGGGTGACTATGCTTACTTTCTGAGCCCCAGCTTTGCCGACATTGATGGCGATGGTGATCTGGACGCCCTGGTGGGCAACAACTACGGCACAACACAGGTATACCTGAACACAGGCACGGCCAGCCATCCGGCATTTGCTTCCTTCCTCCTCAGCCCCTATGGCCTGGGCAATGCAGGCCAGCTTGCCAGCCCCAGCCTTGTGGATATTGACGGTGACGGCGACCTGGATGTGTTCATCGGCAACGTTTATGGCAATACCCTGTTGTACCTGAACGATCAGGCCCTGGTTGCTCCCGTCACCAGCGCCACACCCAATGGCAGTCATGCCGCCGGCAGCGTCATCACCCTGCACATCACTTTCAGTGAGAATGTCATTGTCAACAGCACGGGCGGCGCACCCACCCTGAAGCTGGAGACCGGCGCCATCGACCGTTTTGCCACCTATGCTGGCGGCTCGGGCACCAGCACCCTGGTCTTTACCTACACCGTGCTGGCGGGCGACACCAGTGCCGACCTTGACTTCAACAGCGCGGCTGCACTTGAACTCAATGGCAGCACGATTCGGGACGCCGTTGGCAACAACGCCGTCCTGGCGCTGGCAGCGCCCGGCGGTACTGGTTCACTGGCGGCCAGCGCCGCGCTGGTGATTGACACCACAACGCCACATGGCGCCCTGGCACCCGCAGTAGTCTTTGCCGCAGCCCTCACCAACCCCCATGGCCTGGGCAACGCGGGCAGGGACGCCAGCCCCAGCCTGGTGGATATTGATGGCGATGGCGACCTGGATGCCTTCGTTGGCAATCTGGCCGGCAACACCCTGGTTTACCTGAATACCGGCACAGCCGGCAGCCCGGCGTTTGCCACAGCCACCACCAACCCCTATGGACTGGGCGATGTGGGCAATATTGCCAGCCCCGGTTTTGCAGATATTGACGGCGATGGTGACCTGGACGCCTTCATTGGCACCAAGGCCGGCGACATACGGGTGTACCTGAACACCGGCACGGCCAGCAGCCCGGCGTTTGCCGCCGCTGTCGTCAACCCCTGGGGCCTGGCTTCCGCAGGCTTTTCCGTCAGCCCCACATTTGTGGATATTGACGGCGACGGTGACCTGGATGCCCTGATTGGCAACAGCGACGGCAACACGGTGCTTCAGCTGAACACCGGAACGGTGGGCAGTCCGGCCTTTGCTGCCGCCATCACCAACCCCTATGGCCTGGCCAATGTGGGCTATAGCGCCAGCCCGAGTTTTGCGGACATTGATGGCGATGGCGACCTGGATGCCTTTGTGGGCAACCTCGATGGCCATACCCTGGTATTTCTCAACACTGGTACTGCGGGCAGCCCGGCTTTTGCTGCCGCTAGCTCCAATCCATACGGCCTGGGCGATGTCGGTGGATTTGCCAACCCCAGCCTGGTGGATATTGACGCAGATGGCGACCTGGATGCCTTTGTCGGCAACCTGGACGGCAACACCATGCTTTACATCAACAACACACCGGGTCGGGTGGCCCCTGTCACCACCACCCTGGCCAACGGCAGCTACGGTGTGGGCAGTGTCATCACGCTGCAGGTTGCCTTCAACGAAAACGTCATGGTGGATACCACGGGCGGCACGCCCACCCTGGCGCTGTCAACCGGCCGAGATGCGGTTTTTACAGGCAGCTCTGGCGGTGTCCTGAGTTTCAGCTACACCGTGCAGGCCGGTGACAGCAGTGCTGACCTGGACTTCACCAGTTCCACTGCCCTGGCCCTGAATGGCGGCACCATCCGGGATGCCGCAGGCAATCACGCGGTTTTGACGCTGGCGACACCCGGCGCGGCCGGGTCGCTGGCTGCCAGCGCCGCACTGGTCATAGACACCACGGCCCCCACACTGACTCTCACCAGCAGCGACAACACCCTGGGTAAAGGCGAAACCGCCCTCATCACCTTCAGCTTCAGCGAAGACCCCGGTGCCAGCTTCACCTGGAACGGCAGCACAGGTGACGTCGTTGTCACCGGCGGCGCGTTGAGCGCCATCAGCGGTAGTGGTTTGACCCGTACCGCCACCTTCACTCCCACGGCAGGCGTGTTTGCAGGCACGGCAAGCATCACCGTCGCCAGCGCAACTTACACCGATGCTGCAGGCAACAGCGGCGGCGCAGGCAGCACACCGGGCATCAGTTATGACACCCTGAGCGACGGGCAGACCGGCAGCAGCGGAGCAGACAAATTGACCGGCGGCGCAGGCAACGACACTTTCGACGGCGCAGGCGGCAATGACAGACTGGTTGGCCGTACCGGCAAGGACCAGCTTGATGGCGGCGATGGCAACGACAGCCTGTTCGGGCAAGGCGGCAACGACGTCATGTGGGGCGGCAACGGCAAGGATGTGCTCAATGGCGGAACAGGTGCCGACACCATGACCGGCGGTGATGGCAGTGACTACTACTGTGTTGATGACGCTGGCGACCAGGTCATTGAAACCAATACCAGCTCAAGCACCGGCGGTTCAGACACCGTGTACAGCTACCTCGGCAGCTACACCCTGACCGACAACGTGGAGCGCGGCACCCTCAAGACCACGGCTGCAGCCAGCCTCACCGGCAACGAACTGAACAACATTATCTATGGTGGAAACGGCAACGACAGCCTGTTTGGCGCAGCAGGCGACGACACCCTGACAGGCGGCAAAGGCGCAGATCAACTGACTGGCGGCGTCGGCCGCGACGTGATGACCGGTGGGCTGGGCGCAGACACCTTCATCTTCCACAGTGGCAGCGGGCGCGACACCATCAAGGACTTCAACCAGAGCCAGGGCGACAAAATCAGCCTGCAGAGCGACCTCAACGGCTCGGGCATCACCGACGCAGCCAGCGCGCTGGCGCATGTGAAGGACATGTGGGGCTCCGCCGTGCTGGACCTGGGTGGTGGCAACGCCATCAAGTTTGTGGGTTTGATGACGGCTGATCTGACGGTGGCTGACTTCACGGTGTTCTGAGGGTAAAACCCTGAATACTCCTGAGTTGATAGCTGCCAATGCCCGCAGCTCGTATGCAATGTGCTGATTTGGCTTGAAAATCGGGGCGAAGACCCAAAAAGGCTGCCTGTCTGGCTTTGTACGGGCTGTGGCAGAAACCCCCACTTTGATCACCGCTCGTACCTGAAAAGGGCTGTTGAGCTTGTGCTGCTGGAAAAACTCGATTGCAATTGAAATCTTTTGTTTCACAATCTTGTTCTTGTCTCAAACGATGCCTGCATGTCGTCATGGAAATGCGGGGCAACGCCCGACAGCATCTGGCCGCAGCCTGATTTGATACCCGCCCGCCAGCCGTTCAATTGTTGACCTTCCAGACCAGGAACTCCATGCCAGATACCACAGCCCCCCACGGTGCGCTTGTCCAGCCAGTTTTTGCTGCACCGCTTGCCAATCCCTATGGCCTGACCACTCCGGCCTATTGGCTCAATCCCGACCTGGGTGACATCGATGGTGACGGTGACCTGGACATGTTCATTGGCAACAGCAATGGCGACACACAGGTCCTTCTGAACACCGGCAGCGCCAGCAGCCCGGCCTTTGCGGCAGCCCTCACCAACCCCTGGGGTCTCACCAATTGGGGCGTTAACACCAGCCCGAGCTTTGTGGATATCGACAATGACGGCGACCTGGATGCCTTCATTGGCCAACAGGATGGCAACACAGCGTTCTATCTGAATACCGGCAATGCCAACAGCCCGGCCTTTGCCGCGCCAGTCACCAACCCCTGGGGCCTGACCGACGTGGGTCTCAACGACGACTACCTCATTTTTGATGTGGGTTACAACGCCACCCCTGACTTTGCGGATATCGATGGCGACGGTGATCTGGATGCCTTTATTGGCGAGCGCGGGGGCGTCACGCTGGTCTATCTGAACACCGGCAGTGCCAGCAACCCTGAGTTTCAGGATCCTCTCACCAACCCCTGGGGCCTGACCACCTCAAGTGGCTGGTCCAACCCCAGCCTGATGGACGTGGATGGCGACGGTGATCTGGACTTCTTTTCCGGGGGTATTTCTGGCGACACACTGGTCTATCTGAACACCGGCGACGCAAGCAGCCCGGCTTTTGCCGCGCCTCTCACCAATCCCTGGGGCCTGACCCAGATGCCCTATAACGCTGCCCCCGGCCTGGCAGACATCGACGGTGATGGTGATGTGGATGTCTTCATTGGAATCCCCACCAGCACCTTGATGCTGTACATCAACAACACCCCACCGCCCGTGGCCCCGGTCATAACGGCCATGATAAATGGCAGTTATGGTGCGGGCAGCTTCATCACGATGGAGATTGTCTTCTCGGAACCCGTTTTTGTAACCGGCGGCACCCCCACTCTGTCCCTGGAGACAGGCACCGTCGACCGTGCTGCCAGCTATGCTGGGGGCTCGGGCACCACCACGCTACTTTTTGTCTACGTCGTGCAGGCCGGTGACACGTCGGCAGACCTGGACTTCACCAGCAGCGCTGCCCTGGCCCTGAACGGCGCGACCATCAAGGACGCCGCCGGAAACAACGCATCCAGCCTCGCCCTGGCCTTGCCGGGCGCTACCGGGTCGCTGGCGGCCAATGCGGCACTGGTGATAGACACCACCGCACCCACCGCCACCCTGACAGCGGCGGCGATTCCCAACACCGCCTCGGCCACGGTACGCAGCACCGAGGCCGGCACCGCCTATCTGGTCAATACCTCGGTCGTGGTATCGGATCTGGCCAGCATCACCGGCGCGCTTGATGCCAGCTGGAACTCGGTGGCTGTGCTTGCCAACACCAATGCAGCCTTGTCCGCAGCCGGTCTGGACGACGGCAGCTACAGGCTCTACACCACCGACGCCGCAGGCAACCTGTCCGTGGCCTCCAGCGCTTCGGTCGTCGTGGACAGCATCGCGCCCACGGCCAGCCTGACCTCGGCCAGCCTCATGAACACCGCCTCTGCGACGGTGCAAAGCTCGGAGCTGGGCAATGCCTACCTCGTCAAGAGCACGGTTGCGGTGACTGATCTGGGCAGCATCACCATTGCTGCCGATTCCAGCTGGAACAGCGTCGCCATCACCACGGCCAACAGCAATACGGCGCTGGCCGCCACCGGCCTCGCCGACGGTAGCTACAGGCTCTACACCACCGATGCCGCAGGCAACTTGTCGGCTGCGTCCACAGCTTCCGTCGCCATCGACAGTACCGCCCCGCATGGCGCTTTGGCCGGCACGCCGGATGTGGCCCCGGTCACAAGCACCACGTCCAACGGCAGTTATGGCGCGGGCAGCCTCATCACCCTGAGGGTGGCTTTCACCGAAAACGTTTTTGTAGCGGGCGGCATACCCACCCTGACCCTGGAGACCGGCGCTGTCGACCGCACTGCCAGCTACATCAGCGGCTCGGGCACCAGCACACTCACCTTTACCTATACCGTGCAGGCCGGCGACACCTCGGCAGATCTGGATTTCACCAGCAATTCTGCCCTGGCCCTGAACGGCGCGACCATTCAGGACGCCGCCGGCAACAACGCGGTTCTCACACTGGCCGCGCCGGGCGCTGCCGGGTCGCTGGCGGCCAATGCAGCACTGGTGATCGATACCACCGCACCGACGGCCACGCTGACAGCCGCCAGCCTCATGAACACCGCCTCGGCCACGGTACAAAGCACCGAGGCTGGCACCGCCTACCTGGTCAATACCTCAGTCACGGTATCGGATCTTGCCAGCATTACCGGTGCCGCCGATGCCAGCTGGAACTCGGTGGCTGTGGCCGCCAATACCAACGCCGCCTTGTCCGCAGCCGGTCTGGCCGACGGCAGCTACAGGCTCTACACCACTGACGCAGCGGGCAACCTGTCGGCAGCTTCCGCAGCATCGGTGATCGTCGATGCAACAGTACCCACCGCCACGCTGACTGCAGCCAGTCTGGTGAGTTTTTTGCCCGTCACGGTGCAAAGCACTGAAGCCGGCACCGCCTACCTGGTCAAGAGCACGGTTGCAGTGACTGACCTGGCCAGCATCACCGGTGCCGCCAATTCCAGCTGGAACAGCGTGGCCATCACGACGGCCAACAGCAACACCGCGCTGGCCACCACCGGCCTCGCCGACGGCAGCTACAAGCTCTACACCGCAGATGCCGCCGGCAACCTGTCGGCGGCATCTGCGGCAACGGTGGACATTGATACCAACGCTCCGCGCGGAACTCTTTTTCCGGTCTTCTCGGCTCCTTTGACCAACCCCTACGGCCTGGCCAGCGGGATTTCTGCGGCCAACCCCGCCTTTGCCGACATTGATGGCGATGGTGACCTGGATGCCTTCATTGGCAACCTCAACGGCAATACGCTGGTGTCCCTGAACACCGGCAGCGCCAGCAGTCCGGCCTTTGCGGC
Source organism: Pseudomonadota bacterium (assembly GCA_040384925.1). GTDB lineage: Bacteria > Pseudomonadota > Gammaproteobacteria > Burkholderiales > Burkholderiaceae_C > Polaromonas. The sequence goes on from JAZKIK010000274.1 coordinate 21,416, forward strand.
AGGCCAGATCAATCCCTATGGCCTGACCGATGTGGGCAATTACGCCAGCCCCGCGCTGGTGGACATTGACGGCGACGGGGACCTGGATGCCTTCGTGGGCACGGGGTATGGCCAGACGACGTTCTATCGCAACACTGGCAGCGTCAGCAGTCCGGCCTTTGCCGCACCCCAGACCACGCCTTTTGGCCTGGACAGCCCGGCAGGGTCCGTCAGCCCCCGCTTCGGGGACATCGACGGCGACGGGGATCTGGATGCCATCGTCGGCAACGCGAGCGGCAACACGCTGGTCTATCTCAACACCGGCAGCACCAGCAGCCCGGCCTTTGCGGCACCCCTCACCAATCCTTATGGTCTGAGCGATGGCGGCGCTTACGCCAGCCCCAGCCTGGTGGACATTGACCACGATGGGGATCTGGATGTCTTTGTGGGCTACAACGATGGCAACACGCTGTTTTTCAAGAACACCGGCAACGCCAGCAGCCCGGCGTTTGCAGCGCCCCAGATCAATCCTGATGGACTGCTGCGGATGGGCACTTTCCTGAGTGCCGCCACCCCGACCTTTGTGGATATCGACGGTGACGGAGATTTTGACGCTGTGATTGGCAGCTTCAGCGGCGGCCTGAAGGTCTTTCTCAACACCGAGGGCTACTTCGCCCCGGTGACCACCACCACAGCCAACGGCACTTACGGTGTTGGCAGTGTCATCACGCTGCAGGTGGCTTTCTCGGAAAACGTCCTGGTGAGCGGCGGCACACCCACGCTGTTGCTGGAGACCGGCGGCATAGACCGCCAGGCCACCTACACCGGCGGCACGGGCACCAGCGTGCTCACCTTCACCTACACCGTGCAGGCCGGAGATGTCTCGGCTGACCTGGACTTTGCCGGCTCGGCCGCGCTCGCCCTCAACGGCGCCACCATCCGGGACGCGGCTGGCAACAACGCCATACTCACCCTGTCTGCACCGGGCGCTGCGGGCTCGCTGGGTGCCAGCGCCGCGCTGGTCATTGACGGCATTGCGCCTACCGCAGCGCTGGCGGCTGCGACCCTGCCCAACAGCGGCTCGGTATCCGTGCAAAGCACCGAAACCGGCATCGCTTACCTGGTGACCACATCGGTGACGGTCACTGATGTGGCAAGCATCACGGCTTCGGCAGATGCCAGCTGGAACTCTGTGGCCATTTCCACAGCCAACAGCAACACCAGCCTGTCAGCGGCAGGGCTTGCCGACGGCAGCTACAGGCTTTACACCACGGACGCAGTGGGCAACCTCTCCGCCGCCTCAACCGGCGGGGTCACAATCGACAACTCAGCCCCCGTTGCAACGCTGACCGCCGCCAGCCTGCCCAGCAGCAGCTCGGCTACCGTGCAAAGCACCCAGACCGGCACGGCCTACCTGGTCAGTACCTCGGTCGTGGTCACCAGCCTGACCAGCATCACAGGAGCGGCAGACGCCAGCTGGAACTCGGTGGCCATTTCTGCGGCTGGCACCGATACCGCGCTGTCCGCAGCCGGCCTGGCCGATGGCAGCTACAGGCTTTACACCACCAGTTCTACAGGCAATCCGGGCAATCTGTCGACCCCATCGGCGACCACGGTCACAATTGACAGCACCTTACCGCTTGCCGGTGCCGTCAGCTCCGCAACGCCCAATGGCCGCTACGGCGTCGGCAGCGTCATCACACTGCACGTCGCTTTTACTGAAAACGTCACGGTGGCCGGTGGCACCCCCACGCTGGCGCTGGAAACCGGCACCACCGACCATCTGGCCACCTACAGCGGCGGCTCGGGCACCAACACACTGAGCTTCAGCTACACGGTGCAGGCCGGCGACAGCTCGGCCGATCTGGACATCCTCAGCAACGGTGCGCTGGTGCTGAACGGCGCATCCATCCGCGACGCCGCTGGTAACAACGCTGTGTTGACGCTGGCAACGCCGGGTGCCGCCGGATCGCTGGCTGCCAATGCGGCGCTGGTCCTCGATTCCGTGGCACCCACCGCCACGCTGACGACCGCGACGCTGTTGAATCCGGAGGTGAACACAGCCACAGTGCAAAGCACTGAGACCGGCATAGCCTATCTGGTCAATGTTTCAGTCAACGTGACCGGGCTGGCCAGCATCACCGGTTCGGGCGATGCCAACTGGAACAGCGTTGCCATCCTCAGTGCCAATACCAACACCTTGCTGGCAGCCGATGGCCTCGCCGACGGCAGCTACCGGCTTTACGTGGCCGATGCTGCGGGCAACCTCTCTGCAGCCACCACGAATCTGGTCACGATTGAAAGCGCCACGCCACATGGCGCACTCTTCGTGTCCGCCTTTGCGGCCCCTGTGACCAACCCCTTCTCTCTGGCCATGGTCGACAGGCTTGCCAGCCCGACCTTTGTTGACATCGACGGTGATGGGGACCTGGACGCGTTTATCGGCAGCTATTACGGCCTTGTGTATTACCAGAACACCGGTAGCGCCAGCAGCCCGTCATTTGCTCCCGCCACGCTCCCGTCCGGCCCGCTTGGTGACGGGGACTACCTTTACTACTCCAGCCCGGTCTTTGTTGACATCGACGCGGATGGTGATCTGGATGTCTACGTCGGCCTTTACGACGGCCATACGGTTTTTATAGCCAACAGTGGCAACGCCAGCAGCGCATCTTTCGGATCTGCAAACTACAGCGGCCTGGGCAATGTGGCGGGGCGTGCCCATCCCTTCTTTGCAGACATTGACGGTGATGGTGATCAGGACGCCTTTGTCGGCGACGGTAATGGCAATACCCAGTTCTTCCTGAACACCGGCAGCGCCAGCAGTCCGGCTTTTGCCGCAGCGTCCGCCAACCCCTTTGGCTTGACCCAGGTCAACGGCAATGCCAGCCCGACCCTGCTTGACCTGGATGGGGACGGCGATCTGGATGCCTTCATCGGCAGGCAGAACGGCAACACGCAGTTTTTCCTGAACACCGGCAGCACGACCAGTCCTTCTTTTGTTTCCATCGGCAGCAACCCTTACGGCTTCACCGATGTGGGGACCAGTGCCACCCCTAGTTTTGCCGACATCGACGGTGATGGTGATCTGGATATCTTTATCGGCAATGGTGTTGGCAACACCGTGTTTTTCCAGAATACCGGCAGCTTTGTGGCCCCCGTGACGGCCAGCAGCGCCAGCGGTACGTATGGGGTCGGCAGTGTGATCACGCTGCAGGTGGCGTTTTCGGAACCTGTTATCGTCAATGGAGGTGTTCCCACGCTGGCGCTGGAAACCGGCATCAGCGACCGTTTTGCCGTCTACAGCAGCGGCTCGGGCACCAATATGCTCACCTTCACCTACACCGTGCAGGCCGGTGACACCTCTGCCGATCTGGACGTGAAGAGCAGCACGGCGCTGGCCCTGAATGGCGCGACCATCCGCGACGCCGCTGGTCACGACACCACCCTCACCTTGGCTGCACTTGGGACTTATGGCTCGCTGGCTGGCAATGCGGCTCTGGTGATCGACACCACGGGGCCGCATGGAAGCCTCTTTATCCCGAATTTCCCGACAACTGCAACCAATGCCT
>JAZKIK010000275.1:0-3726 GCA_040384925.1 Pseudomonadota bacterium
TTCAGCATAATCCGCGTTTTACTGCCGTGCTGGGTGCCGGGCGGGCAGCGCGCTGGGCCACCTTCATGCGCGAAAACATCTCGGGTTTTGCATCCAATATTTCCCTGGGTTTCATGCTGGGGCTGATTCCGGCCTTTACCGGCTTTTTTGGTGTTGAACTGGAAGCGCGCCACGTCACACTTTCAACTGGCCAGCTCGCGGCGGCGGCGGCATCCATAGGTCTGGAAGTGTTGAAGCAGCCGATTTTCTGGTCCTGTGTGCTTGCCATTCCACTGATTGGAGCACTGAACCTGGGGGTCAGTTTTTATTGCGCCTTCAGGCTGGCACTGCAGGCCCACAACGTCAGCGGCGTTGACCGCGCACGTATTCGCAAGGTGATCTGGGCCCGCTGGCGCAGTCACCCGCGCAGCTTTTTTGTACCTGACTAGCCCTGGTTTTTTACAAATAACGCACCAAAACAGGGCGAGCCGTCAATAAATTAGCCCTCATTGGGCGATTTCCGGCCTTGTCCTACAGCTGACATGGCCGCTGTCCTGTAAATTGTTACATCTCGTTGGGCGCAGCGCATCGCCGCAGGCAGCCCGCTTTTTGATTGGTCAGCATCTGCCTGCCAAACATGGCGCGGCATTGAAGCCAGCCACCAACAGGCACTCGTTCAGCCGCACTTGACGTCAGTACAAATGTACGGTGACGTTCGGCAACAGGGCTGCCCAAGCTGATATTGGAGACCAAGCTGTATGAATGAACTCATGGCGATCTGGGCCGACTGGATCAGGCCATCGGCCGACTTGCCAACCGTGCAATGGTCGATATTGCTGGCGCTTGCTGCGGCTGCTGGCCATCTGGTGCAACGTTACACCGGCCTGCCCAAAGTCATTGGTTATTCGGTGATTGGTGCTTTTGCCGGGCTGGCTGGTTTTACAGGCGCATTGTGGCCCTTGGAGGGCACAGGGCTTTTTCTGCTTGAACTCGGTGTGGCCGTGGTGCTGTTTGAAGCTGGCGGCCGCATCTCCCTGCGCTGGTTTCGCCACAACCCCATGGTGCTGGTGCAAAGCCTGGCTGAATCAGCGCTGACTTTTGCCGCAGTCTATTGGGCCCTGACTGCCATGGGCATGCGTGAAGCCGTGGCCGAGCCGCTGGCCTTGGTGGTCATGGCAGCGTCGCCCGCAGTGCTCTCACGGGTGCTGATGGACACACGCGCCTCAGGCCCGGTCAGTGAACGCGCGATGGCGCTTTCAACCCTGAGCACCTTGTACGCCATCACGCTGTGCAGCGCCAGTGCCGGCCTGTTGAATCGCGGCGAAAAAGCAGTCACCGACCTGAGTCTGACCAGCACTTTTTACCCGGTTCTGGTGGTGTTGGGCCTCTCGGTCGTGGTCGGCGCAGTACTGGCGCTGATCTTGCGAAGCGCGCTTCGTGTCATGAGCCCGACCAGCGAAAACACAGCCATTTTGCTGCTCGCCCTGATTGCCGCCTGCGCCGCGTTGGCCACCCACTTTGGCGGCTCGGCGGCGCTGGCCGCGCTGCTCGGCGGGATCTTGCTAAAGCAGCTCAACCCACGCCCCTGGTCCTGGCCTCGGCAGATGGGCACCGCATCAAGCATGTTGACCATGCTGATGTTTGTACTGGTGTCGGTTGTGGCAGCACAGGCCGACTGGAGCGGCCCGGTCGCCGGTCTTGTGGCCGCGCTGATTGTGGCCCGCATGCTGGCAAAAATAATTGGTGTGGCGCTGGGCAACGCCGGAAGCGGTGCCAGCTGGAAACAGGCGCTGTGGGTCGGCTGTGCGATGTCTCCAATGTCGTCAGTAGCGCTGCTGCTGGTCTCCCAATTTGTGACTGCCTCGCCAACGCTGGGCCGGCAAATCGCCGGAGTCGCCCTGCCCGCCATTTTGCTGATGGAAGTGCTGGGCGCGGTGCTGGCCACCATCGCCATTTACCGTGCGGGCGAAAGTTCGAAAACCCACGCATTGACATCACCCGCGCCACAACGCGCGCTAGCCAGAGGGCCGGTTCATGAGTCTTGAAGCATTCCAGAAGTCTGATGCCTTGTCGCTCGGGGTTGAGCTGGAACTGCAGCTGGTCAACACCCATGACTACGACCTGGCACCCTATGCCGAAGACATGCTGCGGCTGATGGTCAAAACACCTTTGCCCGGTGCAGTGGTGCCCGAGATGACCTCCAGCATGATCGAGATTTCAACCGGCGTTTGCCAGTCGTCCTCGGAAGTGCTGGGCCAGTTGTCGCAAATTCGCGATGCGCTGGTCAAAAGTGCCGACAAACTCAATATTGCCGTCGTGGGCGGCGGCACCCACCCTTTTCAGCAGTGGCATGAACGGCGCATCTACGACAAGCCGCGCTTTCGGGAGCTGTCCGAGTTGTATGGTTATCTGTCAAAACAGTTCACGATTTTTGGCCAGCATGTGCATGTGGGCTGTCCTGACGCCGACAGCGCGCTGCTGACCTTGCACCGCATGTCGCGTTATATTCCGCACTTTATTGCGCTGTCAGCCTCCAGCCCCTATGTTCAGGGGCAAGACACGGCTTTTGACTCAGCCCGGCTCAACTCGGTGTTTGCCTTTCCGCTGTCAGGCCGGGCACCATTTGCACTGACCTGGGCAGACTTCACCACCTATTTTGACAAGATGACACATACCGGCGTGGTCAAAAGCATGAAGGACTTTTATTGGGACATACGCCCCAAACCCGAGTTTGGCACGATTGAAATTCGCGTTTTTGATACCCCGCTGACAGTCGAACGCGCAGCGGCACTGTCCGGCTTTGTGCAGTCGCTGGCTTCCTGGTTCATGCATGAACAACCCTTTATGCCGACTGAAGATGATTATCTGGTCTATACCTACAACCGCTTTCAGGCCTGCCGTTTTGGCCTCGATGCGGTCTATGTTGACCCGGCCAGCGGTACACACATGCCGCTGCGTGAACATATCCAGCTGACCCTGCGGCAGATAGAAAGCCACTCCACCGCCGTCGGTGCCAGCACTTTCATGCACATGCTGCAAAACAGCGTCGAGCGCAATGAAAACGATGCCCGCTGGCTGCGCGAGCGCCAGGGTGACGAGCAGTTGCTGGCCGAAGTGATTCGCCAGGCGTCCCTGCGCTTCAGGGGTGGGCCATCACGATATCAGATGTGACAGCTGCGCGGGGCTGGGGCGGCAGCAGGCTGTATCCTCAGGCAGATGAGTGAATTTGACCTGATAGCCCGATATTTCACCCGGCCCGTGCAACGTGCAGCGCTGGGTGTGGGCGACGACTGCGCGCTTTTGACCCCTGCCCCTGGCACCCAGCTCGCCATTTCAAGCGATATGCTTGTGGAAGGAAGGCATTTTTTTGCCGATGTGAATCCTGAGGCGTTGGGCCACAAGGCACTGGCCGTCAACCTCAGCGACCTGGCTGCCTGCGGCGCAAAACCGCTGGCATTCACGCTGGCGCTGGCGCTGCCCGACATGGATCAGGCCTGGCTGCAGGGCTTTTCACGCGGCATGTGGGCGCTGGCCGACGAACACGGTTGCGAACTGGTGGGCGGCGACACCACGCAGGGGCCACTCAATATATGCATCACCGTTTTTGGTGAAGTGCTGCGCGGCCAGGCCCTGCTGCGTTCGGGCGCTCAAGCTGGAGACGATATCTATGTCAGCGGCACCCTGGGCGACGCCCGGCTTGCACTTGAATGCCTGCAGGGCAAACTCGATTTGCCTGCCGATGTATTC
>JAZKIK010000275.1:3826-4924 GCA_040384925.1 Pseudomonadota bacterium
TTGCAGGCGGTGACGACTATGAACTGGCCTTTACTGCCCCTGCAGCCAGCAGGCAGGCCGTAGAAAGCGCAGCCGCCCAAAGCCGCACAGTTGTTACACGAATCGGCAGCATTGAAAGTACACCCGGTCTGCGCCTGCTGGACGCGCATGGCCAGATCCTGAAACAGACCTTTTTGTCTTTTGACCATTTTGCGCAAGGTCAAGCCCAATAAGCTTATGCCAAAACACCAGGGTGCAAAACGCTAAGATTCGGGCAGAACGCTTCAAAGCCAGGCCGTGCTGCCCGCAGCAAGCATTTTTTAACTACATTTACTGATCAATATGAGCGCTTTTAACGAAGAAACTGTGCTTTCCGTCCATCACTGGACCGACAAGCTGTTCACCTTCACCACCACACGCGACGAGTCCATGCGCTTTTCGAATGGCCACTTCACCATGATTGGCCTGCGTGTCAACGACAAACCGCTGCTGCGCGCCTACAGCATTGTCAGCGCCAATTACGAAGAACACCTGGAGTTTTTAAGCATCAAGGTCGCCGACGGCCCGCTGACTTCACGACTGCAACACATCAAGGTCGGCGACAGCATCATCATCGGCAAAAAACCTACTGGTACCCTGCTGATCGACTACCTGCTGCCCGGCAAACGGCTCTATCTGCTGTCAACCGGTACCGGCCTGGCACCGTTCATGAGCATCATCCGCGACCCGGCGACTTACGAGGCGTTTGAACACGTCATTCTGGTTCACGGCGTACGCGAGGTGGACGAGTTGGCCTACCACGACCTGGTGACTGAACATCTGCCACAACACGAGTTTCTGGGCGAGATGATTGCCAAACAGCTGTTGTATTACCCCACTGTCACCCGCGAGTCCTACCGTAACATGGGCCGCGTGACTGACTTGATGGAATCCGGCAAGATGTTTGAAGACCTCAAGCTACCCAATCTTGACGTCGCCAATGACCGCGTGATGATTTGCGGCAGCCCGCACATGCTGAAAGACCTGAAACACATGCTCGAAGGCCGCGGTTTTACCGAAGGCACGACCTCAAAACCAGGTGACTTTGTGGTTGAACGGGCGTTTGCCGAGAAATAAGCG
>JAZKIK010000276.1:0-1728 GCA_040384925.1 Pseudomonadota bacterium
TGGTCGATTCAGTGAACAGCATCAGGTAGGCCAGACCCACAGACCAGACCAGCACAGACGCCAGCAGCAGCTGGACAAAGGGCAGGGCGCTGTCCCTGGGTACAAAACCGGCTGTGTAAAACGAACCAAAAGCCATGAAGGCCAGCCACATCACAGGTGTGGTGCGCACCGCAAGCGCCTGGCACAGGGTGCGGTAAGCGCCAACAATGGCCCACAACATGAACACCGCGCTCGACGCAAGTACAAAATGCCTGCGGTCCACCTCGATACCCCACCACTGAACCAAGCCTGCAGCCTGGCCTGCACGGCTTTCAGTAAAGTTCAAAAGCGACAAAAGCAGCAAGAAGATAAAGGCCAGAAAACCCATGGGCCGTATAAAACTGCGTTGTTTTGGCTGGTTTTTATGTGATGAATGGGCCGTAACCGCCAGCGTCAGCGCGTGCAGCAGCACGGCCAGGCAGATGAGGGTCAAGGCCAGTTCCAGTGGTGAACCCAGCCGCCCAGCTTGTGCTGTTGCCAAAAAAACCAGCAGACACAAGAGACCGCCATACCAGGCAAAAGCAGTCGAGCCCAGCAGTTTGCCCCAGGTCATGGCCCAGGGTTTGAGGGTTGAAAGGCGCTGCCAGTCCCAGGTTTTTTCAACCAGCTCATCAATGAAGGAATTGGCCGCCAGGCCGGTGCCCCAGACCATGGTCAGCAGGCCAAAACCCGTCAGCCCGGCCCAGCTCAAGGCTTCAGTCTTGTTTTCATCAGCGACTGCAAAAACAGTCAGAAAAACCAGCAAGAGCACCAGCGGCATGGCCAGCAGGCGGTGCGGTGTGATTTCAAGCCACAGGTTGCGGCGCAGTTCGGGGTTGATCATGACTGGCTCTGCTCGTTCTGTTTATGTGCGGCTTCGGTCTGCATGGTTTTAAGGTAGGACTGGTGCAGGTTTTCGCGCTCGTCGGCAAAAGAGCTGACCGGCAAACCTGCCTGAACCAGCGCCTGCAGCAGCGCCACACGTGTGGCAGGGTCAGGCGCGACTGCAAACAGCGCCTGCCCCGCATCACATTCAAGCAATTCCACACCCGCAACTGCGGCAAATGCTGTCTGAAGCTGGGCTGCATCCACCGCCGCAGCAAAACCGGCGCGCACACTGATACGGCCGCTGACGGCACTGGCCTCAAGCAGTGAACGGCTTTCAACCAGCTTGCCGCCACGCATCACCAGCATGTGGGTTGAATATTCGTCCAGCTCGGCCAGGATGTGCGAGGACACGATCAGCGTCATGCCGCTTTGCCGAAGCTGCGTAAAAAGCGTGGCCAGTTCATGCCGCGCCTCCGGGTCAAGCCCTGAGGCCGGTTCGTCCAGAATCAGCAGGCCAGGTGAATGAATCAAGGCCTGGCCAATCGCCACCCGCTGGCGCTGGCCGCGTGACAGCAGGCTGCTGGCCGCATCAAGTTTGCCCACCAGATTCAGGCGCTGTGCGGTCTGCTGCACTGCAGAAGCCGCCGTATCGTCTGCCAGGCCTTGTGAAATGGCTGCATAGGTCAGGCACTGGCGCACCGTCAGCGATTCGTACAGGCCAAAAAAGTCCGACAGATAACCAATGCGCCTATGGCATTCACGCGGATGCTCCAGCACATCAATGCCGTCAATGATGATGTCGCCATCAAGCGGCTGGTCCAGCGCCGCCATGCAGCGCAGCAAGGTCGTTTTGCCCGCCCCATTGGGCCCGACCAGCGCCGT
>JAZKIK010000277.1:0-6197 GCA_040384925.1 Pseudomonadota bacterium
GCCGACTTCATGGCCAACAGTACCGAAGCCGCCGAGTGGGAAGTGCGGGTGCAGCTTTGTACAGATATCAGGACCATGCCGATTGAAGACGCCTCGGTGCCCTGGCCGGAAGATGTCAGCCCTTACATCGCGGTGGCACGCATCGTGGCGCAGCGCCAGACCGGTCTGGGCACTGAGCGCCTGCGTGCCGCAGACGACGCGCTGGCCTTCAGCCCCTGGCACGGCATCAGCGCTCACCGCCCGCTGGGTTCACTGATGCGGGTGCGCAAGGCGGTGTACAAGTCCTCGGCCAGTTTCAGGGCGCAGCGCAATGGTTGCCCCCTGCATGAGCCTGCAGCGGCTGCAGAAACTGACTTTTAGCCAGATTTATGCAGCCAGCGCCTCGCTGGCAAAGTCCGTCGAAACCGCGAGCTCGTGCCAGGCAGCTGTTTCATTGGCCACAAATTTGTGTTTGCTGGCAATGGTCTGCACGGTGTCACTGCCGAGTGGCAGGCGCAGCGGCGGATGGGCCGAGTCAACCAGCTTCAATATGGCCTGTGCCAGACGCAGCGGGTCGCCGGGTTGGTTGTAGCTGATCTGTTTTGCGGCGATGCGTACCTGGCCGGCGCTTGCAGCGTAGTCAGGCAGCTCCAGCGGTGAGACCGACAGTGATGCCGCATCAAGAAAGTCGGTGCGAAAGTAGCCGGGTTCAACCACAGTGGCCTGGATGCCCAGCGGTGCCAGTTCTGCATGCAGGGCCTCTGTCAGGCCTTCAACGGCAAACTTGGTGGAGCAATAGACACCAAAACCGGCGCTGGACTGCACGCCACCCAAGGACGAGATATTGATCACATGGCCGCTGCGGCGCTGGCGCATGGCGGGCAGCACGGCGCGTGTCACATTCAACAAGCCAAACACATTGGTGTTGTACAGGCGGCGCACTTCGTCGGCAGTGGCTTCTTCAACCGCGCCCAGCAGGCCGTAACCGGCATTGTTGACCAGCACGTCAATGCGGCCAAAACGTGCAAGCGCTTCCCGCGCGGCTGACACGGCCTGGTTTTCGTCGGTCACATCCAGTTTCAGGGCCAGCAAGGCATCGCTGCTGCCAAAACCGGCCAGGCTTTTTTGTACCGAATCAGTATCGCGTGCGGTGGCAACGACAGCCTCGCCACGCGCCAGCGCGGCCTGTGCGATGCGGGCACCTATGCCGCGCGATGCACCGGTGATCATCCAGATGCGTTTGAACACTGGGTTTGAAGTGATGTTGCTCATGATGGCTGCTTTCCATAAAAGAGATAAAAGTGAAGAGGCAGGTGAACTTTAGGTTTTGGATTGCGTGTTGAATAGCCTGCAATCACTGGCTTGATAATCAATATAAACATGACAATCAAGAGCAGACAAGGACAAACCACATGGCTTTTAACGAACTGCGTGCCATAGCCACCTTTGTCAAGGCAGCCGAACTGGGCAGCCTGCGCCAGGCCGCTGCGGCCCAGGCCATCACACCGCAGGCGGCCAGCCAGGCACTGGTCCAGCTGGAACAGCACCTGGGTGCACGCCTCATTCACCGCACCACCCGCAGGCTGAGCCTGACGGAGGAGGGTGAAAAGTTTCTTCAGGCCGCGCAACCCGGCCTGGCCAGCCTGCAGCGCGCCCTGCACGGCGCACAGCGCGGCCCGCAAGGCATCAGTGGGCCGCTGCGCATCGTGGCACCGCGTTCCATCATGCTCGAGGTCTTGTGGCCGGTGCTGCAGGACTACTGTGCGCTCTACCCCGACGTGGAGCCCGACATACAGATGGACGACCGCCTCGGCAACTGGGTTGAAGACCGGGTTGACGTCGGTTTCAGGGCCGGGTCCCCACCCGAAGGCGGGGTTATAGCGCGGCGGCTGATGACTCTGCAGCTGATCGTGTGCGCCGCGCCGTCCTATATTGCCAGGTTTGGCGCGCCCACCACGATAGAAGAGCTGGCCAGCCACCGCTGCAGCAGCTTCAGAAACCAGAACACGGGCAAGGCCATGCCCTGGGATTTTCGGGTTGGTGAAACCATCGTCTCACGCAATGTGGCCTCCAGCTTTGTCACCAATGACGTGGAGGTGGAGGCCCGCGCCGTGGTCGCCGGCCACGCGATTGGCCAGCTGATAGGTGTGACCGCCGCGCCACTGGTGCGCGCAGGCCTGCTGGTGCCCTTGCTGACCGCCCACGTCGCCGAACACCTGGGCCTTTATGTGTACTACGGCAGCCGCAACGCCCAGCCAGCACGGGCACGCGCTTTTATCGACATGGCCGTGGCCAGGCTGGTGGATAACGATGCCTTTTTTCTGCGGACTGATGAGCTGGCGGTGAGGTGAATTGTTTAACAGTGCGGTGGGCACAGCCAAACTCCAAAATGAAGCAATCAGGACAGCGGTTTGGCCACAAACTCGATCACCAGCCCCTGGGCCGTCACGGTGATGTTGCCGGGCTGCAGGCCCAGGCTGTCTGGCACGGCCAGGTCTTGTGGACGCAGGCGGTGCAGGGTGGCGTCCTGCAAAGCCTGTTCTGCCAGGGTGGGGCCGTAGGCGGCGAGCAGGGCCGAGGGTTGCGGCGGCAGATCATTGAGCTGCAGGGCGTTGACGCGCAGTTGTTTGACACGTATTGACAGGTCGGTCGGCTCGTAACGCAGGGCAAAGTCAATATCAAATCGGCCGGTGTAGGCGCGCCGTAAGGCTGGGCCGGCAGCGCCCAGAGCCAGTTCGGCGCCCAGCCGGTTTTGATCGGGCAAGAGGCGCAGCTGCGGTGCCTGCAGATTCAGGTCAACCAGGCCATTCATTGAATAGGAACGTGGAAAACGCTTGGCCACCGCCTGCTGCAACAGCGTTTCAGACACGGTATAACCCGGCTGCGCACGCGCCAGCGGCAGCATCAGGTACAGGGCGCTGCCGAGGGCGATGTGTGTGGCGCGGTTTAAAAAGAGTCGTCTTTGCATGGTTGTTGGGGTGTGTGGCGCGGTTTTGGTTCTGACGGGCGGCGTAACTGTTGGTGAGCAAGGAGTTTGCTGCCCAGGATGCACACACGGTAACCAATAAAGACTGGCAGACACACTGGTGCACACCCGCGACACCTGCGGCGCGCCCAATCAGTCTGCCGGGTTCTTTTGCAGCCCGATTTGCAAGGAGACAAACATCATGAAAACAGCTTACAAACTGGCATTGGCTGCAGTCGCACTGGCTGGCCTGGGTGGCTGCGCGGTATACCCGGCGCCTGGTTACGGTGGTTATGGTTATGACGGCTACAGCACTGCACAGCCTGCAGTGGTTGAACAGTCACCGGTTTATATCTACGGCACAACCACCTACCGCAACGCTTATGCGCAGCCGCGTGGCTATGTTGCACCGCCGCCAAGGCACTATCGCCGTGGTTACGCCGACCAGGACAGGGATGGCATACCAAACCGCGCTGACCGTGACCGCGATGGTGACGGTGTGCCTAACCGCTATGACGGCCGGCCGACCAACCCAAACCGGCGGTAAGACAGCTACTGGCTGGACAACACTTCACCAAGTGAGGCGGTGATATCAGCCTGCAGGTCAGCCCAGGCTGGCCCACCCTGCTGCACAAAACGCTGGTTGACCTCCAGTTCCATGCCTATGTACTGCTCTGGTGCATGGCGCTTGCGCAGCAGTGAGCTCAGGCCGTCGGCCTTGCCTTCATAGGGATAGTTGCGGCGCAGTTTGAGCTCGGGCCGGCGCCGCGCCATGGCGGCAAGCCAGCGTGAGGCCAGCAGGCGTTCCCCAGGACGCTGCGGGTTGTAGAGCCAGGCCACATCGGCCTGGCGCACCACACCATACAGCTCGGGCGTAAAACTGTGTGATGCGACATGAAAAACACACTGGCCCGCCGCGATCAGCCGCGCCACTTCGTTTTCAACCGCATCACGGTGAGGGCGGTAATACAGGGCGGCAATCTCCCGCCTTGCCCGCAGGGGCAGTTGCCGGGTGGCTTCCGAATGCAGGGTTTTGTGGCCTATGGAGCGGTTCAGGTCAATCAGCAAACGGGTGGTGGTGGCGGCAAACAGCGGTGCGTTCAATTTGCTGGCCATTTGCTGTGCCAGTTCCAGCGCGCCGGGGTCCCAGCCGCGATGGCTGGGCAACAAGGCCTCGTGACCAACAAACAGGGATGTGTAGGCAGGCGGCACTTCATTGCCGCCATGTTCACAGGTGATCAGCAAGGAGTAGTTGTTCACACCGTGGTGATGGGGTTGCCGTTGATGTCAACCTCGTAAGTCGTGACCTGGAATTTCTGCAATGTGTTTTGCCCAAAAGCCATGGTGATGGGCACGTCACCGGCGTCACGGCCACGCGCCATCACGACCCGGCCAATACGCGGTGTGTTGTGGCGGGCGTCAAAGGTGTACCAGCGGTTGCCCAGAAAGACTTCAAACCAGGCACTGAAGTCCATGGGGTAGGGCACTGGCGGAATGCCGATGTCACCCAGATAACCCGTGCAGTAACGTGCCGGAATATTCATGCAGCGGCACAGCGTGACGGCCAGATGGGTGTAGTCGCGGCAGACGCCCACACCTTCGCGGTGGCCTTCGAGCGCGGTACGTGTGGCGCGGGCCTGGTTGTAATCAAAACGGATGTGCTTGTGAACGTAGTCGCAAATCGCCTGCACGCGGCCCCAGCCCATGGGCGTGTTGCCAAACTGGTTCCAGGCAAACTGCAGCAGCGCGCTGTCAACCTCGCAATAACGGCTGGGCAGCAAGAACTGCAGGGTTTCAGGCGGCAGATCGGTCGGGTCATGCTGCCAGGCAGCCCAGTTGACTTCATCATGCAGGCCTGAGTCCTGAACAATCGCCTGGCTGTACAAACGCACCTGGCTGACACCGGCCATGGCGTTGACACGCCCGCACTGGTTGCCAAAGGCGTCGATATATTCTTCCCGCTGCAGATTCGGCTCGATCCAGATGAACTCCGGTGTGACCAGGTCAGCCTTGCGTGAGGGGTGAACGTGCAAAAGGTAAATAAGCGCCATCGGTGAAGTGATGGCAAGCTGAATATCGAAACCTATTTTGATGTACATGAGGGCTTTCCGGCCAGATTGATGATGGCCTAGGCGCTTGAGCCCTGGCTGTATTGGACGCATAAAGTGTGCCGTCGGTCAAATCACCACAATCTGCGACTGCGCCGCATACGTTTGTAGGACAGCGATGTTTTCCAGGTGCGCAGCTCGAAAATCAGCACCCATCAGCGTTTTGCCCCTCGTTCACAGCTGCAAGGAAGTGCAAAAAACCTCAATAACTGCTTGCAATTTAACGAGATGACGCATAATGTATGGGTGTGAATGTATGCATTCACGCAGGTTAGGTGATCGGTCAGTTTCGCGCGCTACAGCGGTACGTTCAAAGATTTGTTGTGCTTTCGGGACCCCATCGCTTTTGTTAATGCTTTCGATTTTGTGTTTTAGAGGAGTCCTTTAATGGGCAACAAACTTTACGTCGGCAATCTGCCGTATTCCGTGCGCGACGAAGACTTGCAGCAATCGTTTGGCCAGTTTGGCGCTGTTACCAGCGCTAAAGTCATGATGGAACGTGACACCGGTCGCTCCAAAGGTTTTGGCTTTGTGGAAATGGGCAGTGATGCCGATGCACAAGCTGCAATCAATGGCATGAACGGCCAGCCTCTGGGTGGCCGTAGCGTTGTTGTGAATGAAGCCCGTCCAATGGAAGCCCGTCCCCCACGTAGCGGTGGCGGTGGTTTCGGCGGCGGCGGTGGCGGCTACGGTGGTGGCGGCTCTGGCGGTGGCGGTGGTTACGGCGGTGGCGGTGGCGGCGGCCGTTCCGGTGGCGGCGGTAGCGACGGCGGTTTCCGCAGTCCTTACGGCGGCGGTGGCGGCGGTGGCCGTTCTGGTGGTGGCGGCGGTGGTGGTGGACGCGGCGGCTACTAAGCCCTCAATCCTCATTGCACCCGATTTGTTCAGCTGAAACGCTGAACAAACAATAAAAAGGCTTCAGGACTCAGGTTTTGAGGCCTTTTTGCTTTGATGGCACCGTTGCAGCGATCTGCATCCAGCTTGCTTCGAAGCAGGTCGGGCGCAAAGCCGCATGCAGCGCCCAGGCAGGCAAGGCGCAGCAACCCGCGCCGCTGCATTGAAATAAAATATTGATTCGGCCCATTGAACCATGAACCGTTCGCCCTGAGCTTGTCGAAGGGTTCCCCTTGCGCAACCTTGGCTTC
>JAZKIK010000278.1:0-9564 GCA_040384925.1 Pseudomonadota bacterium
ATCACCGGCCGGGTGCTGGCCACGGCCCAGCCCATCATCGTGCAGGACATTGATGCCGAGCCGCAGTTTTTGATGCGGGCGGTGGCAAGAGCCCAGTTGCCGCAGGAAATCGTTGCCTTTATTGCGCTGCCGATTGAAGTCAACCGTGAAGTCATTGGGGTGCTGGCCTGCCACCGCATCCGCAGCCGTGACCGCCAGCTCAATGACGACGTGGCGGTACTGAAGATTCTGGCCACGCTGGCCGGGCAGTTGCTGCAGCTGCAGGCGCTGGTGGCTGACAAGACCCGCGCGCTGGAAGCCAAAAACCAGCTCTTGAGGCGTGCGCTGGAAACCGCTGCGGCGCGCTACGGCATCATTGGCACCTCACCACCGCTGCTGCAGGCGCTTGGCGAGCTTGAAAGAGTGTCAGAAGCCTCGGCCAGCGTGCTGCTGCTGGGTGAGTCAGGCACCGGCAAGGAACTGTTTGCGCGCGCCGTACACCTGTCCAGTCAGCGGCGTGACCAGCCCTTCATCAAGGTCAACTGCGCGGCGATTCCCGACACCTTGTTTGAATCCGAGCTGTTTGGTTACGAACGCGGCGCGTTTACCGGCGCACAAAATGCCCGTGCCGGCTGGTTTGAGCAGGCTGACCGGGGCACGATTTTCCTTGATGAAATCGGTGAAATGCCGCTGGCCATGCAGACCAAACTGCTGCGCACGCTGCAGGAAGGCACCATCATCCGACTCGGCGGCAAACGTGAAATTGGCGTGACCGTGCGTGTGGTGGCAGCCACCAACCGTGATCTGGAGCTGGAGGTGCAGCGCGGCACCTTCAGGCGCGATCTGTTTTACCGGCTCAATGTGATCCCGATCCGCCTGCCGTCGCTGCGCGAGCGTCCACAGGACATCCGCGCCCTGACGATTCATTTTTTAAGCCGCGTGAACCAGGATAACCAGCGCAACGTCAGCCTGTCGGCAGCCGCGCTGGATCGGCTGGAGCAACACCCCTGGCCGGGCAATATCCGGGAACTGGGCAATGTGATTGAACGGCTGGTGCTGCTGACCGACAGCAGCATGGTGTCGGGCGACGAGGTCGGGCGGTATTTGCCACCAGAGCCTGGCACGACACCGAATGCGGCCAGTCAGCGTGAGCAAACCAGACCTGCGGAGCCAGCCAACACGCCAGGCATCAGCGCAGCACCGCTGGTCAGGGACTATCTGGCGGTGCAGTCACACTCTGCCGCGCAGCTCAAACAGGCGCTGCAGGCGCATGGCGGCAACCAGTCGCGCGCGGCCCAGTCCTTGGGGTTGACGGTACGCCAGTTCAACTACAGGCTGCAAAAACTCGATCTACACAATGTTGACAATTTGTAGACAAATTGTTGTATTGGCTATTTCCTGATGCAGATCAAGCCTCATCATTGCTATTTTTGTTATAGCTACAAATGACCGTTGATATTGCCTGAGAGGAATTTTTTGCTTTAAGAATCACCTGTGGCACACACGTTGCAATAGCAAGAGGGCCGGCATGTGCCGTGACTTCATCTGGAGATTTCCATGACGACCTCTTCCTCAATTGACAGCGTTTTAGTGTCCCCCGAACAACTGTCGGCCATGATGCTGGCCGAGCCGGTGGTCATCATCGACACCCGCGATGCAGACACCTATGCTGCAGGCCACCTGCCCGGCGCGGTCAACATGCGCGAGATTTTTACCTTTCTGGCCAGCTCGACGGCTGAAGGTTTGACAGCCCTCAAATCCACCTTTGCCGAGCATTTTGGCGCGGTTGGTCTGTCGGGCACCGAGACAGCCGTGTTTTATGAAGATGCCCTGAACAGCGGTTACGGCCAGTCATGCCGTGGTTATTACCTGCTGACCTGGCTTGGGTATCCAAAAATCAAGGTGTTGAACGGTGGTTTTTCAGCCTGGAAGGCCCAGGGCCTGGCCGTCAGTACTGACAAACCCGCACCTGTGGCCAAAACCTTCCCTGCCGACCTGGAGGGCGCCGATGTGATGCTCACCAAGGACGAAGTCGCCGCCGCCCTGCACACCGACATCAAACTGCTCGATGTGCGTGACATTGACGAGTGGACTGGTGAGAGCTCATCGCCTTACGGAAAGGACTTTGCTCCGCGCAAGGGCCGCTTGCCGGGCGCCAAATGGATTGAGTGGTATCGCTTCATGAAACCTTCGGCCCAAGGCCCGGTGTTCAAGTCACCGCTTGAAGTAGAGGCCGAAGCTGCCACTGCCGGCATTGCCAAGGAAGACACGGTTTATCTGTACTGCTTCAAGGGCGCGCGCGCATCCAACTCTTTTCTGGCGCTGAAACAGGCGGGTTTTACCGATGTGCGCATGTATTTTGGCTCATGGAACGAGTGGTCGCGTGATGACTCGCTGCCGATTGAAACCGAAGCGCCTGTCATCAAGAGCAAGGCACCTGCGCTGGCCCTGGCAGCCTGAACCCACCCCCAAAAACCGATTCCGGAACTTCATTCATGTCTGATACCCACGTCATCGAGCCGACCACTACCACCGTCAAGGCTTACCTCAAACCCATAGACGGTGAAGGCCTGGCCGCCTTTGCAGCCAAGGGCCGGGCCAACCCCGCCTCACGCGGAACCAACAAGGTTCACACCGTGATGCAGGGCATGTACCGCTCACTGAGCTACGTGGGTGAGCATCAGCCCGTGGTGGTTGACGAGCCGCTGCATCTGTTTGGCGAAAACACCGCGCCTGCACCGGGCGAGATCGTGTTGTCCGGCCTGGGCGGCTGCCTGGCGGTAGGTATCACCGCCGTGGCAACCTGGAAGCAGGTGAAATTGAGCAAGCTCGAAATCTTCATGGAAGGTGACATTGGCAACCCGGCTGCCTGGGGTGCGGGTGGCGCGCTGAAAGAAGCTCCAGAAATGGGTTTTCAGGCGATTCGTGTCAAGGTGGTTCTGGAAGGCGACGCCAGCCGTGAAGTGCTGGATGAAATTGTGCAGCGCGCCAACTTTTATTCACCCGTGGCCAACAGCATGCGCAACCCGATTCCATTCGAGATTTCATTAGCCTGAACCGGTTTTACCCCTTCCCCCGCTGGGGGAAGGTTGGGATGGGGGCTTTGGGCTGTCATTAAGAGCTGCTGGTGTTTAGATGCAAGGGCCCCCATCCCCACCTTCCCCCTTTGGGGGAAGGTGCCAGTCAGCGAGACAAATCGTACACACCCACACCGGAGTTTTTATGGAAATCCTGGAACGCATCAGATCGGAAAACGCAGGCAGCGCCGTCCAGCCGTCAGCTGATGTTGCTTCAGCCCTGATTCAGGCAGTGCGCGCCCTGGCCGACGGCCCGCTGGCTGAACTGGCCGATGACATTGACCGTCGGGGCATCTACCCAAAATCGATTCTGCAGCGGCTTGGTGAACTGGGTGCGCTCAAGGCGCATATTTCGGAGCCTGGCAAACCTGCAGACTACGGACTGGCGATTCAGGCCATGACCGAGGTGTCACGCGTCTGTGGTGCCACCGGTTTTATGGTCTGGTGCCACGAGGTGTGTGGTGTGTACATGGAGCAATCCGGCAACCCGGCCATGTTGGGTGAAACCCTGGCGCGCCACAACCGGGGTGAGACCCTGGGCGCAACAGGCATGTCCAACCCGATGAAAACCTTTGCTGGTATCGAGACATTTTTGCTGCATGCCAAGAAGGTGGATGGAGGCTACAGCGTCAGCGGCACCCTGCCCTGGGTCAGCAACCTCGGGCCTGACCATTATTTTGGCGCAGTAGCAGATGTGGAACTTGCCGCAGACGCAGCCAGACCTGAAATCATGTTTCTGGTGCACTGCAAGGCAAAAGGGGTCGAGCTGCGCAACTGCCCGTCTTTTTCAGCGATGGAAGGCACCAACACCTGGGCGGTGCGCCTGACTGACTACTTTGTGGGCGCAGACCAGCTGATTGCCGACCCGGTGCGGCCTTTTATTGGCCGTATCCGCGCCGCTTTTATCCTGCTGCAAACCGGCATGGGCCTGGGTGTGGCCCAGGGTGCGATTGATTCGATGTGGAAGGTCGAAAGGCAGCTCGGCCATGTCAATGAATTTCTGGACGACCGGCCGGACGATTTGCAACTGGAGCTGGACGAGCTGAGCGAACGCATCATGGCGCTGGCCAGAACGCCATTTGGCATGGAAAAAGAGTTTTTGATTGACGTGCTGGATGTGCGCGCTCATGCGTCCGAACTCGCCTTGCGCGCCGCACAATCCGCGCTGCTGCACCAGGGCGCGCGCGGTTACCTGATGACTTCAGAGGTGCAGCGCCGGGTGCGCGAGTCCCATTTTGTAGCCATCGTCACACCAGCCATCAAACATCTGCGCAAGGAAATAGCCCGCCTCAGTGCCGAGGAGTTGCCGGCATGAGTGCGCGTGTTGCCAATAACAATACCGATGCTTCTGGCCTGCCCTGGGAAATCTTCATCTGCAAGGCCTGCGGTTTGCTGTATGACGAGAGCAAGGGCGATGAAGACAGTGGTTTGCTGGCCGGCACCCGCTTCGCAGATATTCCGGACGACTGGGCCTGCCCGCTGTGCGGTGTGAGCAAGGCTGACTTTGAGCCCTATGTGCAGCAGGAAGCCCTGCGGCAGGTAGGGCGTGTGGGTTCTGCTGCGCCCTCACGCGCCGCCACAAGGCGCAGCGCAGGCACCGTCATCATCGGTGCCGGCCGTGCCGGCTGGCAAATGGCACAGGCACTGCGCGAGCGTGATGCAGACATGCCCATCACACTGGTCAGCGCCTGCAATGGTGACGTGTATGACAAACCGCTGTTGTCAGTCGCCATGGCACGTGGCATCACGCCTGAAAAACTCCCGCGTGAGCGTGGTCCTGATGCCGCCAGACGCCTGAATATCAAACTGCTGGCCCACACGCAGGCGGTTCGCATCACACCGGCGAGTCACCAGTTGCGCACCAGCCGCGGCACCTTGCGTTATCAGGATCTGGTTCTGGCGCATGGTGCCGAGGCACGTTCACTGCCGCAGTTTCCAGCGGCCCTTTGCTGGCGTATCAACCATTTGCAGGCCTATGCAAAATTCAGGCAGGTTTTGGGCGACCGGCCCAGACGGATCACCATCGTTGGCGCGGGGCTGATAGGGTCCGAGCTGGCCAATGACCTGGCGCTGGCCGGCCATCAGATCACGCTGCTCGACCTTGCAGACAGGCCGCTGGCCGCCTGCCTGCAAGAAGCGCAGTCGCAGCAGCTGTTAAATGCCTGGCAAAACCTGCCTCTGCGTTTTGTCGGTGGTGTGCAGGTCAGCCAGGTTGCGGCTGTACCGCAAACAGCTGAAAAAGTTATCCACACCCAGCGTGGCGACACCTTTGTTGCAGACCACATCATCGTCGCCGCAGGCCTGCAAACCCCCAACCGCCTGGCCACTACCGCCGGGCTGGCATGGAACAAAGGCATCGCCCTTGCGCCCGACACCCTGGCAAGCGGCGTGGCTGGCATTCATGCCCTTGGTGACTGCATATCCATCGCCGGAGAAGTCAGCCGTTACATCGAGCCCATCAGTCGCCAGGCCCGAACCATCGCTGCCCGCATTACCGGGCAGGCAGCCATCGACTACAAACACATCCCGCCGCCTTTGCGCATCAAGACCACATCCCTGCCATTTTCTGTTTGAACCCTGGTGCTTGCCAGCAAAGTTCCGACTAACTGAGCCCCAGCGCGCGGGGCTGTCCTACACAGGCGAGCGCCGGACAATGCAATGCTGTAGTCCGAGCCTTCTCAAGGCTTATATGGAGCATGTCATGACACAGTTTTCTCTCAATCAGCGTTCTTTTTCCAAGCGCATGGCCTTGCTTGCCATCACATCCCTGTTTGTTGCAGGCTCTGCAGTCGCCAAGGGCGGAGATGATGAGCACGGCAATGGCAAACATGCGCAAAAGCATGAACAGAAGTGGGAAAAGAAGGCGCAAAAACACGAACAGAAAGAGCACAAGCAGGCCCAGAAACGCGAGCGCCAAAACATTCAGCCCGGCACCTACTTCAACGCTGAGCACCGCACTCATGTGCAGCAGTACTACACCCAGCACTACGGCAGCGGCAAGGGCTGCCCTCCCGGCCTGGCAAAAAAGAACAATGGCTGCATGCCACCAGGGCAGGTTCGGCACTGGGTGGTAGGCCAGCCCGTACCAAGAAACGTGGTGGTTTACAGCGTGCCCCAGCCGGTCATCGTGCAACTGCCGCCTGCCCCCTACGGCTACCGCTATTCCAGAATCGGCGGCGATATTGTTCTGGTGCAGCAGCAAAACAACATCATCGTGGACATCATCCAGGGGCTGCTTGCCAGCTGAGCTGTGAGTAAAGAAGGCAATAGGTGCAGATAAACAAGGCTTTCCCACGCCGACAGATACTCGCCTGGCTGGGTGCCAGTTTCAGCCTTGCCTCGGCAGCAAGTCTGGCCGCCACCAAAAAAGACACTTCCGCCAAGGCGCTGACCAGCACAGTTTTCATGGAGCGTGTCAATGCCGCTGTCAGCACACCGCCGCTGGCCCAGGGCGCACGCGGCGAGGCGGTTCTGCGGGCACAGGTCCTGCTGGACCGGGTCTGGTTCTCCCCAGGTGAGATTGACGGAAGTTTTGGTGCCAACATGCGGCGCATGGTCGCCGCTTTCCAGATTTCAAACGGCATCAGATCAACAGGCCGTATGGATGCCGCAACCTGGAATGCGCTGGCCGGCGAAACACCTGTGCCCATACTGGCCGAATACACAGTGACCAAGGCCGATGCCGCCGGCCCTTTCACAAAAGTGCCAACTGACATGATGGAACGTGCCCAACTCAAGTCGCTGGGTTTCGAGACGGTATATGAAGCCCTTGGTGAAAAGTTTCACTGCAGCCCGCAATGGCTCAGGGATGTCAACCGGGGCAGCCGTTTTGAAGCTGGCGACAGGATTGTTGTGCCCGCCTCTTCGGCTGAAAAAGCACCCGCCTCAGCTGTGTCCATGCGTATAGACAAGTCCGAAAGAGTGCTGTTTCTGCTCGACAAGGCGGGCCAGCCGGTGGCGGCTTTCCCCATCAGCATTGGCGGCAGTTCCGATCCCTTGCCGCTGGGTGTCATGCAGATCAAGAACGCTGCAAAAGACCCGGTGTTTACTTTTGATCCGGCCCTGCTTGACAGCACCAAAAAAACCGACAGCAAGACCGACATTGCCGCCGGGCCAAACAACCCGGTGGGTGTTTACTGGCTTGGGCTGTCCAAACCGCACTGGGGCATTCACGGCACACCTAGCCCGGCGCGTGTTGGAAGCTCGGAAACCAACGGCTGCATTCACATGACAAACTGGGACGTGCTCAGGCTGGCGCAGGTCGTCAAGACAGGATTTTCCCTTGAGGTGCATGCCTGAAGCAAGGCAGGCAAGCCCTTGGCAGGTCTGGCTGGCGCTTGCACTTGCCTGCATCGCCCTGGCAGCCTGTACCGAGAAGACGCCGGTCAATCCACCGCCCCCGGTGGTGCTGCCTCGTGCCGAGCCAGCGCAGCCCCCCGCTGTGCCGCCCCCGGTCAGCATCCCGCCAGCGCCTTCCCCCAGCCCCGATGTCGCGGCAGTTGAAAGCGCTGGCCCTGTTCCGTCCACGCTGCTCATACCGGTGCAGGGTGTTGCGGCATATGCATTGCAGGACACCTTTACCCAGGGCCGCGATGGCGACAACAGAAGCCACGAAGCGCTGGACATCCTGGCACCGACTGGCACACCGGTTCTTGCTGCCGATGACGGCCGTATCGCCAAACTATTTTTGAGCAAACCCGGCGGCATCACCATTTACCAGTTTGATCCTACTGGCCAGTTTGCCTATTACTATGCGCACCTGGACCGTTATGCCGAGGGCCTGGCGGAAGGGCAGATGTTGAGCCGGGGCAGCGTGATTGGCTATGTAGGCTCCAGCGGCAACGCCAACCCCGCCGCGCCGCATCTGCACTTTGCGATCTTCCGCCTGGGGCCGGAAAAACAGTGGTGGAAGGGCGAGCCCATCAATCCGTACAGCTTTCTGGGTGGGCGCAAACCCTGATCAGAGTTTGGTCAGAGCTCCTGCCCGTCTGTGCCCATGGGTAAAGGCTTCCTCGAATACCGAATAAGCCGACAAATCACTGTGCGCAAAATGCAGCCTGCCGCCTGATGGCACCGACTGCAGTGCCTGCAAGGCGGCGCTGCTGCGCATCCCCGGCACGGGCACACTCATGGCGTGACCGTAACGCATGATGTCGATGCGGCTGACTTTTTCTGGCAAATCGGGGTGTGGTACCGCCATTTCAGCCAGAGCCGTGTCGCGCCAGTGCGCCCAGGGCTGCTCATAGAGATTTTTGCGCTGGGCCGGGGCTATGCCAAAGGCGCGGTAATGGGTCAATACCGTGGCCCCACGCACGGGTGCCAGGCTTTGGTGCATGGCATCCACATAACCCAGGCCAGCACCATCAGCGGCGGTGCCAGCTTCAGGCGGGTAAATCACGTTGTCCCAGCTGGGGGCGGCGCCTGGCCTGTCATGCAGCGCAGCCTTGATATGGATATTGGCGACCAGCCACGGCGCATAACGCAGCTGGCGTGCAGCTTCAAGCAGTGCTGGCGGCGGGTTTTCAACGACACGGGCGGCTATAAAAAGCGGCAGGGCAATGATGCAGTGCGCAGCCTGCCAGCGTTCAGTCTGGCGCGTCATCGGGTCAAAGGCATCAACTTGCACCCCGTTTTTAAGCGCGGCGATGCGGGTCACCACACGCCCGGTCAGCAAACGTTCGCCCAATGGGCTGGCCAGGTGCTGTGTGATCCAGCCATTGCCTTCGGGCCAGGTCAAAACGCCGCCCTCGCGGTCTGCAGCTGGCTCGCTACCAGGCGCTGAAAACCCGTGGCGGCTGGCGAAATAGTGAATGCCCGCCCATGCCGACACCGCCTTGATGCCCGCGCCGTAGTCGTCGCGGCAGCAGTAGTCCAGGTACCAGCGAAGTGGCTGGCTGCCCAGTTGCTGCTGGTCCAGCCAGGCCTCAAAAGTCATCGCATCCAGCGCCCGCTGTGCCTGGGCGAGAGGCTTGTCTGAGACCGGAATCACGTACTTTGCCGCGCTGGAGGCCTCGGCGACCAGCCCGGCAAAACGCTGGTAGTCGGCCAGTGTCTGGGCATCAACATCCTGCACCGGCAACAGGCCGTCCTGCCACTGGCCATGCATAAACAGTCGCTCCTGCGGGCTGTGGCACAAATGCCGCTCGTCATACACCCAGCGGCCAGCCACGCGCTGACGCAGGCCCAGCTCTTCAAGCAGATCCTGCACCTCAGGCGCGCTGTCGCCCGGCACCGGCAGGTAGTGCGCGCCCAGCGGGCAGGCAATGCCCTTGACAGCCCCCGCGCGGCTATTGCCACCGGCGCTGTCTTCCAATTCCAGCAAGGTGAAGTCGTTGATGCCGTGCAGCCGCAGGGCGCGGGCTGCAGCAAGGCCGGCGACACCGCCGCCAGCAATCAAAACACGAGTGCGATGAATTTTTGAAGGCGTTGGCGAGGCCGGTTTTGCAGACCGCAGCAGATGACCACGTTCAAACGCAGTCCCGACAAAACTGCCATCAATGGGCGACGG
>JAZKIK010000279.1:0-10015 GCA_040384925.1 Pseudomonadota bacterium
TGGCACCGGGGAAAAAGCTCAGCGACACATCCTTGAGAATGTGGCGTTTGGGCGGCACAATCTTGCCGACCTTGTTCATGGTAAATACGTACTGGGCCATCTGAAATCTGTCTTTAAAAAGTGAAATGGATTGTGAATGGGGCAAACCGGAGCCTGGGAGCCTGTCGGCATCACAAAACGCCAACTGCTGCCAGACTGGCTGGATGAGCGCTGCGATTTCTGCCCATAATTGTCTATTATCGTTCCGTGAGACAATCACGGCGTTGCTGGCTCCAGTTACCTGCGACATTTGGGCACACCCCCAGGTTTACTTATGTATCTACCCAAGGTGTTTTAGCCCGACCTTTTGACCCCATCTGCCTATCACTGGCGGGTTGCTTTCAAACCAAAGCACCCAACAGGCCGATCAAAAGCGCTTACATGGCGCAAAACCATGACATTTGAAGAATTGAATCTGGCTCCGGCCATTCTTAAAGCCGTGCTTGAACAGGGCTACGACACACCAACCCCGATCCAGGCCCAGGCGATTCCCGCCGTGCTTGCTGGCGGCGACCTTTTAGGCGGTGCCCAGACCGGCACCGGCAAAACCGCTGCCTTTACGCTGCCTTTGCTGCAGCGCCTGTCAACCGAAGCACGCCTGACCAACCGCCGTGGCGTCAACGCCGTACGCGCGCTGATCATGACACCAACCCGCGAACTCGCCGCCCAGGTGGAGGAAAGCGTTCGTGTTTATGGCAAATACCTTGAACTGACATCGATGGTGATGTTTGGTGGTGTGGGCATGGGCGCGCAGATTGAAAAACTGCGCCGTGGTGTGGACATTCTGGTTGCCACGCCAGGCCGTTTGCTTGACCACGCCAGCCAGGGCACGCTGGACCTGAGCCAGGTGCAGATCCTGGTGCTGGACGAAGCCGACCGCATGCTGGACATGGGTTTTATCCATGACATCAAAAAAGTGCTGGCCCTGGTGCCCAAACAAAAGCAGTCACTGCTGTTTTCAGCCACTTTCAGCGATGAAATCCGCGAACTGGCCAACGGCCTGCTGCGTGACCCGCTGCACATCCAGGTGACACCACGCAACACCACGGTGCAGCGCATTACCCAGACCATTCACCCGGTCGGTCGCAGCAAGAAAAAGGCTTTGCTTACACACATCATCAATGAACACAACTGGAGTCAGGTGCTGGTGTTCACTCGTACCAAGTTTGGTGCCAACAATGTGGCCGAACATCTGACCAAAAACGGTATTGAAGCCATGGCCCTGCACGGCAACAAGAGCCAGACTGCCCGCACGCAGGCCTTGCAAGGTTTCAAGGACGGCACGATTCGCGCGCTGGTCGCCACCGACATCGCCGCACGCGGCATCGACATCGACGAGTTGCCACACGTCGTGAACTACGAAATCCCGAACGTCAGCGAAGACTATGTTCACCGCATTGGCCGTACCGGCCGTGCCGGCAACAGTGGTGAAGCCGTCAGTCTGGTGTGCCTGGATGAAGAAGGTTTCATGCAGGACATCGAGCGTTTTACCAAACAAAACATCGAAAAAATCATCGTCCCTGGTTTTGAAGCTGAACAGGGCGAACGCGCCGAACCGCTGGCCATGGGCCGCCAGACCATCTGGGGCGGTCTGGGCAAACCGCCCAGCCGTGATGTGATGCAGGCGGCCGCAAAAGCCGCCCGCTCTGAAATGATGCAGCGCATTCGTGACACCAAGGGTGCACAGCCTGCGCGTGGCGCTGGTGGCGGCAATGGCGGTGGTGGCGAACGCAGCGCCAATGGTGGCGGCCGCGGCCGTGGCGGCCCGGCTGGTGGCGGCAATGCCGGTGCCAACGGTAGTAATGGTGGCAATGGTGGCGGTTTCGGAAGAGGCCCGCGCACTCCTAACCCAGGCCAGCCACGTCAGGCATCCGGTTACGGCCAGAATGGTGGCCAGCCTCCACGCCAGGCCCAGGCACCACGTTATCGTGACGAACAACCTCCTCGCCAGGACCCACGTGGCCCACGTGTGGACAGGGGCGAGCCACGCAATGACTTTGACAACCAGCAACCCGCCAGCCATGCGTCTTCAGGTTTCCCTTCATCCGGCCAACCTTCTGGTGGCAATCGTGGCAACTATCGTGGCGGCGGAAACCGCTCCGGCGGTGGTGGCGGTGCAGGCGGTGGTTTTGGTGGCGGTGGCGGCAATCGCCCACGCAGGCCAGGTGGCCCCGGCCCGTATTCAGGCCGTTAAGGCCTTGTCAAGGCGGTTCGCGAGCTGAACCACCACGGATGAAAAAACCTGCCTGGCAAAGTTGTCCGGCAGGTTTTTTTATGCTCAGTTCACAGGCTTTCGATACCTGGCCCAGGCGGTTTCAGTCGGCGTGGTACCTGCCCCTGGCAGTTGCGGCAGTCTGAAATAACCGTCTACCACCTCGGCGGGGTCGGTGAATGAGTCCTTGATCCAGGGAATGAACTCCAGCACCTCGCACGCCGGATGGGCGTATGACAGTTGCACATGCACCTGGCTCATGTCGCCAGCATGCGGCGCAACCGGCAGGCGGAAGGAATGCGCGGTGTCGCAGACACGCAGCACTTCACTGAGTCCGGCCATGCGGGTCACATCGGGCTGCACCCAGGCAATGGCTTGCTGGGCAAAAAATTCTGCAAACGCATCGGTGGTGTAAAGCTGCTCGCCCAGCGCCACCGGAATGCTGGTGATACGGGCAAGCTGTGCATGGCCCTTGACATCGTCATGCCACAGCGGTTCTTCAAACCAGAACACATCCGACGCCTCGGCAGCACGGCAAAAGCGCTGGCAGGTCGCCAGGTCCCACTTGCCGTTGCCGTCAATGGCCAGGGTCACGTCTGGGCCGATGGCCTTGCGCACGGCTCGCAGGCGGCGCAAGTCGCGCTCCACCGTAGAGCCGACCTTGATCTTGATACCAGTAAACCCCTGGTCCACCGCACCTTGCGCACCTTCAACAAGCTTGTCATCGGCAATGCTGAGCCAGCCGATATCCGTGTTGTAGGCCCTTACCTTGTTGCGTATCTGGCCACCAAGCAGTTTCCACAGCGGCTGGCTGGCGGCCTTGGCCTTGATGTCCCATAGCGCCACATCAATCGCGGCATGGGCCAGAGTAGTGATGCCAGCGCGGCCCACCCATTGCAGGGCCGGATTTCTGGCCAGTTTGAGCCACAGGCGCTGGATGTCGCTGGCGTCTTCACCGAGCAGCAGCGGTGCGTGGCAGGTTTCGATACAGCGGGCAATCAGCTGGTCGCTGGGAAGATGGGCATGGGTGCCGGTAAAACCAAAACCAGTCGTGCCGTCTTCAGTGGTGATCTGCGCACCGACCACACCCCAGTGCGAAATGCTGTGGGTGCTGTCGGCAATGTGTGAGCCGGTAACTGGAATGTGCAGGATAAAAGCCTGGACCGAGGTGATTTTCATGATCTTGATCCGTAAAAACTAGTCAGCGACAGAAGTGCGCACAATGGCGTCGGCACGTTTGTGCAGCTCGGGCAGCAACTCCAGCCCCAGGCCCGGTTTGTTGTTCAGGCTGATCATTCCGTTTTTGACTACTGGCAATTCAGTGACCAGTTCCTTGTACCAGCCAGTGAAAAAGGCACGCACACTTTCCTGTATCAGCGCATTTGGCGCGTGCAGGGACAAGTGTGTGGATGCGGCCCAGACCACCGGCCCGGTGCAATCGTGCGGAGCCACAGGCAGTTGCCAGGCGTCGGCCATGGCGGCAATCTTGCGCGCTTCCGTGAGGCCGCCGCACCAGCTCAGGTCCAGCATGGCGACACCTGCCACACCGGTCTGCAGGTAGTCCTTGAAGCCCCATTTGTAGCTCAGGGTTTCGCTGGCGCAGATCAGCGCCTCGCAGTCAACCGCGTACTGTTTGAGCAGGTCGAGCGAGTCCATGCGTATCGCGTCTTCATGCCAGAAGGTATTGAAGGGCTTGAGCGCGCGGGCGATCTTTTGCGCCATTGGCAAGCGCCACAGGCTATGGAACTCGACCATGATGTCCATTTTGTTGCCCACCGCACTGCGAATCTTGCGAAATGGCTCCAGCGCCAGGTCCAGGTCTTCATTGCTGATGTACTGGCCATTGCTTTTTTCGGCGGCCGGATCAAACGGCCAGATTTTCATGGCCGTGATGCCCTCTAGCAGCAGCGACTCCGCCAGCTCGTCTGCGTGGTGTAAAAAGCCCTGCAAGTCCTCATACGGGCCATTGTTGTTGGCCAGCCCCCAGTTGGCGCTGGTCTGGTTGGTGGCGCTGCGTATGTACTGGTAACCCGCGCAGGTGTTGTAGATGCGGATCGAATCGCGGCTTTTGCCGCCCAGAGCGGTGTGTACCGGCATGTTGGCGGCCTTGCCAAAAATGTCCCACAGGGCAATATCGGTCGCGGAATTGCCCCGCGTTTCAACGCCAGAGCCACGCCAGCCCAGGTAACCGGTGATGTCACGGTTGCGCGCCTCGATCGCCAGCGGGTCCTGGCCCAGCAGTTTGGGCGCTACCCATTCGTGGATATAGGCCTCGACTGCCGCTGCACCCATAAAGGTTTCACCCAACCCAACCAGTCCTTCGTCGGTGTAAAGGCGAATCCAGATGATGTTGGGGAATTCACCAAGGCGTAAGGTTTCAACTTGTGTGATTTTCAAGGCATTTTCCTTGTTTTGAAGTCAGATCAACTTGCCGATCAATACCTGCAAGTGAATTCAGCTATTTAATTGCTAGTGGAAAAGCATCAAAAAAGGCCGCAAAGATCACTCCCGGCGGCCTTGGGTCTACTGAAAAGTATTTGCTGGCTCAGCCGCCGCGCGCCTTTTTCAGTGCGTCCAGCACAATGGTTACAGGCTCGGCGCCAATGATGGGCACGTTTTTGTCATAGACCGGTTTGACCTTGTCAAACATGCGGCGTTGCTCTGCCGGCGTGATTTCATTGACCGTCATGCCCTTGGCTTTCAGGCTTGCAAGTGACTTTTCAGACTGTGCACGGATGGCCGCGCGTTGCACTTTCTGGCCCTCAACTGCCGCTTCACGCAGAACGGCCTGCTCTTGCGGGTTCAACTGGTCCCACAACTTCTTGCTGTACAGAATCAGGAACGGTGTGTAAGCATGGCGCGTCACGCTCAGGTACTTCTGTACTTCGTTGAACTTGGAGGTTTCAATCGTGACAAAGGGGTTTTCCTGGCCGTCAATGGTTTTGGTTTCAAGTGCGGTAAACACTTCACCAAAGTTCATGGGCACAGCGTTGGTGCCCAGGGTCTTGAAGGTGTCCAGAAAGATGTTGTTCTGCATCACCCGCACCTTGACGCCTTCAAAATCCTCAGCCTTGGTGACCGGGCGTTTGTTGTTGGTCAGATTGCGAAAGCCGTTTTCCCAGTAGGCAAGATTGACGACACCAGCCTCTTCAAGTTTTTTGTTGAAGTAGACACCGGCCGGGCCGTCAAGCACGGCATCGGCTTCCTTTTCATTGGCAAACAGGAATGGCAGGTCAAACACGCCCAGTTCCTTGATGATGCCGACCAGCGGTGAGCTGGAGGTACAGACCATCTCCTGCGTGCCTGCGCGCAGCGCCTGTGTGGCCTGCAAATCGCCGCCTGCGGAGTTGTTCCAGAAAGCGTTGATCTTGATCTTGCCGCCGGTTTTGGCGGTCAGCACTTCCTGCATCTTTTTGACACCCAGGCCGACCGGGTGGTCTTCAGCCACGCCGTTGGTGAACTTGATGGTGCGTTCGGTGTACTGGGCAAAAGCCGCCGTGCTGAGCAGCATGGACGCGCCAGCAAGAGTTGATAAAAGGGCTGATACCAGGGTTCTGCGTTTGAACATGATGAAGGTCTCCTAGAGTTTTTGAGAGGCAGGTGAAAAATCGGAAGTCAATAAAAAGCCGTCAGCGCATCCACCACTGCAGTGGCACAGTGACGATCTGGGGAAAAAGAACCAGCAGGAAAAGCACGGCCAACTGGGCCAGCAAAAAGGGCAACACGCCCTTGAATGCGTCGTCCATTGAAATTTTGGCCACACCGCAGACCACGTTAAGCACCGTGCCAACCGGTGGCGTGATCAGGCCAATCGCGTTGTTCATGATGAACATCACGCCGAAATAAACCGGGTCAATGCCCGCCTTGAGCACGACAGGCATCAGCACCGGCGTGAGGATCAGCACCGTGGGGGTGAAGTCAAGCGCCGTGCCGACGATGACGATCAGGATCATCATGACCAGCATCAACAACATCTTGTTGCCCATGAAGGGCGACAGCATGTTGGCCACTTCGGTCGGGATGTTGGCCACAGTGATCAGCCAGGCGCTGACCATGGCAGCCGCCACCAGAAACATCACCACCGCCGTTGTTTTGCCGGCTGCCAGAATCAGCCCGTACAACTCGCCCCACTTCAGTTCGCGGTAAACAAACATGCCGACGACAAAGCTGTAAACCGCAGCCACCACCGCCGCTTCAGTCGGCGTAAAAACACCAAACTTCATGCCGCCAATGATGAGTACGGGCAGCGCCAGCGCCAGACTGCCTTGGGCTGTGATCTTCAGGCGCACCGGGATAGCCAGTTTTTCAGCCGGTTTGACCTTTTCCTTTTTGGCCACCCACCACCAGGTCAGGCCAATCGCCACACCCATCAGAATGCCAGGCACGATGCCAGCCAGAAACAGTTTGGTGATGGACACATTGCCAGCCACACCAAAAATAATCATGCCGATCGAAGGTGGAATCACGGGCGCGATGATGCCGCCCGAGGCAATCAGCCCGGCAGAACGGTTGATGTCGTAACCAGCAGCCCGCATCATGGGAATCAGCAGAGCCGCAAGTGCAGCGGTGTCAGCCACAGCAGAACCCGACAGCGAAGCCATCACCACGGCAGCCACCACCGTGACATAACCCAGTCCCCCTCGAAAATGTCCAACCCAGGCCATCGCCAGGTTGACGATGCGGCGGCTCAGGCCGCCAGCGTTCATGAATTCCCCAGCCAGCATGAAAAACGGCACCGCCAGCAGCGGAAAGTTGTCAGCGCCATCGACAAAACGTTGCGCCAGAATCTGGCTGTCAAAAGTCACCAGTCCGCTGGTTGCAGACAAAAAAGCCATCAGGCACAGACCGCAAACCAGCAGCGCGTAGGCAATCGGCATGCCTATGCCCATGGCAAGCAGCAGGCTGACGATAAAAACGGTAACAGTCATGCTTTTACTTCTCTCAATTGTTTTTCTGCGTCTGCCAGGCCTTCGGTTTCAATCACCTGTACCAGTTCTTCTTCGCTCAGCTTGCCGCTTAAAAGCCGATACAGCACGTTGAGGTTCATGGCACTCATGACGATGCCAACCAGATAACCAATGCCGTACACCCAGATCATTGAAATACCCACGACTGGCGAGACATTGCTGACCTGCAGGCCATGCATCTTCCAGGTGCCGATAAAAAACAGCACGTTGCAACCCAGCATCAGTGATTCGCTGAGAAAAAGGCAGAACTTCTTGCCACCCACACCCAGTTTTCTGACCACGGTGTCCACACCCAGGTGGCCGTTTTCCCGCATGGCGACCATCGCGCCTGTATAAGTGAGCCAGATAAAACAGTACCTGGCCATTTCGTCAGACACGTCAATGCCCGAGTTGAAGCCGTAACGCAGCACCACGTTGCCAAACACCATGACCACCATGGCCAGCATGCAGGCAACGATAAAAAATTCCATGGACTTGAACAGCCAGTGGATCGAAAGTTGAATTGCTTTTTGCAAGCTGTTTTCTCCTGTTGTTATGTGTTTTGGTGGGGTTTTGGAGTTTTGGGGGAAATGATTCGGGGCTCAGGCCATCTTCAGCATGGGTGCTGGTTGATTGAGCTGTGGCAGGCTGCGGCGTGAGGCCAGCACTTCTTCAATATCGTTTCTGGCGCCGTCAATCAGCACTTGAATGGCCTTTTCAGCCCTGTCAGGGTCATGTGCAATCACGGCATCCAGCACTTCGCGGTGCAGCGGCAAGGAATTGAGCGGGCCATCCTTGCGGCGCGTGGAGATTTCAAAACTGGTGCGCAACAAGGCACCCAAGGCCTTGCTCATCTGCACCAGCATGCGGTTGCGGCAGGCACGCAGCAGGCCCTGGTGAAACCGCAAATCGTATGTCACGTAGTCGCCGCCCTCCTCTACCGCGCGTTTCATGCCAGCGTAGGCGGTTTCAATGTCTGCAATATCCTGCGCAGTAGCACGTTCTGCGGCCAGGCGCATGGCAGCGGGCTCAACCACACGGCGCAAGTCCTGCAGGTCACGCAAGAACTCGGGCGTCAGCCCGGCCTTGGACTGCCAGATGATGACGTCCGGGTCAAACCAGTTCCAGTGGTCTTCTGACAGCACCCGTGTGCCGACCTTGGGGCCGGTGGTCATCAAACCCTTGGCAATCAATGACTTGACGGCTTCACGCACCACCGTGCGGCTGACACCCAGTTCAAGGCACAACACGGGTTCAGGCGGTATTGAAGCGCCCACACCGTACCGGCCAGCGACGATGGCTTCGCCCAGGTGGTCGACTGTATTGCCGTGGACATTTTTAATCATGGTTTTTACTGAGGTTTGCAAACCAATGGTATGACCATAATACGTTTACCAAATTCAGGACTTTCCCTATGACCGACTCCACGACACCACAAAAACCCAAAAAACTTCCTTCAGAACTTCGCAGCCAGCAATGGTTTGGTCGCCAGGACCGCGACGGTTTTGCCTATCGCAGCTGGGTCAAGGGCAAGGGTGTGCCGCATGACCAGTTTGATGGCCGCCCTGTGATTGGCATCTGCAATACCTTCAGCGAACTGACACCTTGCAACAGCCACTTCCGCACGATTGCCGAGCAGGTCAAGATTGGTGTCTATGAAGCGGGCGGCTTCCCACTCGAATTCCCGGTGATGTCGCTGGGTGAAACCCTGCTGCGTCCCACTGCCATGCTGTACCGCAACCTGGCCAGCATGGACGTTGAAGAAAGCATTCGCGGCAACCCGATTGACGGTGTGGTGCTGCTGATGGGCTGCGACAAGACCACGCCAGCCCTGGTGATGGGCGCGTCAAGTGTTGATCTGCCCACCGTGGGTGTCAGCGGCGGGCCGATGCTGAGTGGCAAATGGCGTGGCCAGGAGCTGGGTTCTGGCACTGGCGTATGGAGCATGAGTGAGCAGGTACGTGCAGGCACACTCAAGCTGCAGGACTTTTTCGAGGCCGAAAGCTGCATGCACCGCAGCCATGGCCACTGCATGACCATGGGCACGGCCAGCACCATGGCCAGCATGGTCGAGGCGCTGGGCATTGGCCTGCCCGGCAACGCCGCCTACCCGGCGGTGGACGGCCGGCGCAATGTGCTGGCGCGCATGGCCGGCCGCCGCGCGGTCGACATGGTGCATGAAGACCTGACGCTGTCAAAAATCCTCACGCGCGAGGCTTTTGAAAACGCCATCAAGACCCTGGCCGCGATTGGCGGGTCCACCAATGCGGTGATTCATCTGATCGCGATGGCCGGCCGCATCGGCGTCAAGCTGACGGTGGACGACTTCGACCGCCTCGCCAGCGAACTGCCCTGCCTGGTCAACCTGCAGCCGTCGGGCAAGTTCCTGATGGAAGATTTTTGTTACGCCGGTGGCCTGCCGGTGGTCATGAAAGAAATCGCGCAGCATCTGCACCTGGATGCCATCACCGCCAACGGACAAACCATAGGCGCCAACATTGCCGACGCGCAGAACTACAACACCGAGGTGATCCAGCCGCTGGCCACACCTTTCAAGGACAAGGCCGGCATCGCCGTGCTGCGCGGCAACCTGTCGCCGCGCGGCGCCGTCATCAAGCCGAGCGCCGCCACGCCTGCATTGATGGTGCACACCGGCCGCGCCGTGGTGTTTGAAAACATCGAGGACTTCCACGCGCGCATCGACGACGACAGCCTGGACATCGACGAGACCTGCGTGATGGTGCTGAAAAATTGCGGGCCCAAGGGTTACCCCGGCATGGCCGAAGTCGGCAACATGCCGCTGCCGCCCAAGGTGCTG
>JAZKIK010000280.1:0-1586 GCA_040384925.1 Pseudomonadota bacterium
AGCAAATGCTGACCATGTGCCGCTCGCTGCTGGGCAACCCCCTGGTCATGCTGATTGACGAGCCCACCGAAGGACTTGCACCAAAAATTGTGACCGCAGTTGGCGAGTCCATCAGGGACATGCATCAAAAAGGTGTGTCGGTGGTGCTTGTCGAGCAAAAGCTGGCCATCGCCTTCAAGGTGTCAACACGCGTGTGTGTCATGGGCCATGGGCGCATTGTTTTTGAGGGCACGCCCGACCAACTCGCATCAAACCAGAAACTGCTGTCCGACTGGCTGGCAGTCTGATCATCTACAGGAAAGCTCCATGAAAAACAAACAGGAAAAAGTCATCATCTCCTGCGCCGTGACCGGCTCGGTGCACACGCCGACCATGTCGCCGTATTTACCGCTGACACCCGAGGACATTGCGCGCCAGGCGATTGACGCAGCAGAAGCCGGGGCGGCAATTTTGCACCTGCACGCACGTGACCCGGCAGACGGAAGGCCCACGCCCGACCCCAAAGTTTTTGACATGTTTGTGCCGCGCATCAAGGCGGCTACAGACGCGGTGATCAACATCACCACGGGCGGCAGCACAGGCATGACACTGCAGCAGCGGCTGGCCTATCCGCTGATGGCAAAACCCGAGATGTGTTCGCTCAATATGGGATCGATGAATTTCTCCATCCATCCGGCTGCGCGAAAAATTTCCGACTGGCGCTACGACTGGGAAAAACCGCATATCGAAGGCATGGAAGACCTGATCTTTCGCAACACCTTTCGCGACATCAAACACATCCTCAAGGTGTTGGGTGATGACTGCGGCACACGTTTTGAGTTTGAATGTTATGACGTGGGCCACCTCTACAACCTGGCCCACTTTGTGGACGAAGGCCTGGTCAAGGGGCCGCTCTTCATCCAGTCCATCTACGGCATTCTGGGCGGACTGGGCCCGGACCCGGAAAACCTGGTCATGATGCGCAGCACCGCAGACCGACTCTTTGGCCGCGAGAACTACCGCTTTTCAATTCTAGGCGCGGGGAGGCACCAGATGCCCCTGCTGACCATGGGCGCAGTGATGGGCGGCAATGTGCGTGTGGGCCTGGAAGACAGCCTCTACCTGGGCAAAGGCCAGCTCGCCACCTCCTGCGCCGACCAGGTGCGCAAGATACGCCGCATTCTGGAAGAACTGTCACTGGAGATTGCAACACCTGACGAAGCCCGCAGCATGCTGGGCCTGAAAGGCCGGGACGCGGTGTCGTTCTGACAAGCGGACACCCTCACACATCAACTCAAAGCCGCTGGCGCTGCCAGTGGCACAGGCCAGCGCTGAAAACCTTCAGCAGCCTGGCCATTCACGCCAGCCTTGCTGGCATGCCGGGAGCCATCACCAGGCTCAGCATCCCGCGCAAACACAAATACCCCGTACACAAATTTACCTCGGCAGCCAGCGCAGCTATGGCATGCGGCCAACCCAAGGGATTCTACGGTGGCCCTTGAGCACATCGCCAGCCAGCCCGCAGTGTGCGCCCCGGATATTGAGTGTCCAGCCCTGCAATCCGAGAATAAAAAGACGCCGAAAACAGGGGCCCACCCAGCCGCCGC
>JAZKIK010000281.1:0-2140 GCA_040384925.1 Pseudomonadota bacterium
AGACAAGCGGCCATCAGCCGCCACATCCCCCGCAACCCCATCGCAGCAGCACATCATGAGTGAACTCAATTTCGACTACATCATCATCGGCGCGGGCACGGCCGGCTGCCTGCTGGCCAATCGCCTGAGCGCCGACGCCTCCAAACGTGTGCTGCTGATTGAAGCTGGCCGCAAGGACGACTACCACTGGATTCACATCCCCGTGGGTTACCTGTATTGCATAGGCAACCCGCGCACCGACTGGCTTTACAACACCGAACCCGACGCCGGCCTGAATGGCCGCACCCTGCGTTACCCGCGCGGCAAAACGCTGGGCGGCTGCTCCAGCATCAACGGCATGATTTACATGCGCGGCCAGGCACGTGACTACGACCAGTGGGCGCAACTGACCGGTGACGACGACTGGCGCTGGGACAACAGCCTGCCCCATTTCAAGCTGCATGAAGACCACTACAAGGGTGCAAGCGCTCTGCACGGCGCACGCGGCACGGCACCCGAGCTGATGCAGGACAAGACCAAACCCTATCAAAAAATACTGCGTCACCGCAACGCAGGCGGTGAATGGCGGGTTGAAAAGCAGCGCCTGCGCTGGGACATTCTGGATGCGTTTTCAGCTGCGGCGCAGCAGGCTGGCATTCCGGCAAGCGAGGACTTCAACCAGGGCAACAACGAAGGTGTAGGTTATTTTGAAGTCAACCAGAAAGCAGGCTGGCGCTGGAACACCGCCAAGGCCTTTTTGCGCCCCGCCTGTTTTGGTCGCCCCAACTTCGAGCTGTGGACCAGCGCCCAGGTCTGCAAGCTGGTGCTTGAAACCCAGGCCGACGGCAGCCAGCGCTGCACCGGGGTTGAGGTCTGGACCGGTGAAGAAAAAGTTGTTGCCACTTCAACCCGCGATTCGGGAAAAGACCGGGGGCTGATCGGTGAAGTCATCCTGTGCGCAGGCAGCATCGGGTCACCGCAAATTCTGCAGCTTTCGGGCATTGGCCCCGGCGGCCTGCTGCAGCAGCATGGCATCCAGGTCGCCAATGATTTGCCAGGGGTCGGTGCCAATCTGCAGGACCATCTGCAGATCCGCTCGGTGTACAAAATCAGGCAGGCAGAAGGCAAAAAAACCTCGGGCCTGTCACTGAACACCATGGCCAATACCCTGTGGGGCAAGGCGCGCATCGGCCTGGAATATGCCCTCAAACGCACAGGCCCGATGAGCATGGCACCCTCACAGCTGGGCGCGTTTACCCGCAGCTCGCCGGACCAGCCCTGGCCGAATATTGAATACCACGTACAGCCGCTGTCGCTTGACGCCTTTGGCGAACCGCTGCACAGCTTCAATGCCTTTACCGCCAGTGTCTGTAACCTCAACCCCACCAGCCGCGGCACCGTCAACATCAAAAGCCCGCGTTTTGAAGACGCCCCGGCCATTTCACCCAATTATTTGAGTACCGCCGAAGACCACAAGGTAGCCGCAGACTCGCTGCGGGTAACCCGCAAGATCGTCAGCCAGAGCGCCCTGGCCGCCTACCAACCCGAAGAATTCAAACCCGGCCTGCAGTTCCAGACCGACGAAGACCTGACCCGCCTGGCAGGCGACATCGCCACCACGATCTTTCACCCGGCAGGCACCACAAAAATGGGCAGTGCAAACGACCCCATGGCCGTGGTCGACTCTCACCTGAAGGTACGCGGCATCACCGGCCTGCGTGTGGTGGACGCCGGTGTCATGCCCCTGATTACCAGCGGCAATACCAATTCACCGACCCTGATGATTGCGGAGAAGGCGGCGGAGTGGATCCAGGCTGGGATTTGATCCGCACCTTCTGCGGGTTTTCAGGCGTTCTGGATGCCCTTCGATCCAGGTTCAACGCTGTGCTGCACCAGCTCAGACCCGCTTTCGGTCAGTAGCAAACAGACTGACCATTGCATCACGCAGCCAGAGCAAGCCTGGGTCCTGGTGATAACGCTGGTGCCAGTACATGGAAATATCGAACTCCGGGAACTTGACTGGTGGACGGCACAGATGCAGATTCAGGTGGGTGGCAACCAGTCGGGCCAGGTTGTTCGGCACGGGTGACACCAGGTCGGTCTCGGCAACGATAGGGCCGACGCAAAGAAAGCTGCGTACCCGCAGAGCGATCCTCGCTTT
>JAZKIK010000281.1:2240-8671 GCA_040384925.1 Pseudomonadota bacterium
CCGGGTGCCTCTGCGGCTAGCCATTGCGACAGTTGCGCAATGAAATAACGCTCGCCGATATCCGTCATCGCGATACGAAAAGCACGCACGGCCTGGCCAGGCACGAAGATGGTTTTTCTGACCGTGCCGCGCACGATATGCAGCGCCGCCGCGATGGGTTCTGCCAGTTGCTCTGCAAACGGGGTGGGCTGCACGCCGCGCTGCATGCGCACAAACAAGGCGTCGCCGTAGGACTCACGCAGCTTGGCCAGGCCGTAACTGACAGCGGGTTGTGAGAGCCCCAGTCTGACACCGGTGGCGGTGAGGTTTTTCGTCCTGAAGATGGTGTCGAACAGTTCAAGCAGGTTGAGGTCTATTTGATGTGTGAGCGGTTTGCTTTGGGCCTGCATGGTTTTTGTCATCCATAAATCAGATAACACAAATTCTATATTTTCATTTCTCAAATATCCAAGGTCTGCCTATAGTTCCCTCAATTACTTCACCGCGCCACTTCAGACCGGCGCCGTACAGGGGACAGAATGATCAATCTCTGGGATATCCGCTACGTCAGGCTCGGCACTCGTGATCTCGCAAGCGCCAGCCGCTATGCGCGTCAAATCGTCGGACTCGAATCGGCCCGTGTGGAAGCCGGCGCTGAGTATTTCCGCAGCGATGACCGTGACCACACCCTGGTGTACTTCGAGGGAGACCCGACAGACCACACGATTGGTTTCGAGCTGCGCGATGCGCATGAACTGGAGGCAGCAGCCACGCTGCTGGACCGCAGCAAGGTCGTGGTGCGCACTGGCACGGCCGAAGAATGCGGGCAGCGCCGGGTCAAGTCCTTCATCAACTTCAAGGACCCCACCGGCAACAGCATTGACCTGGTGGTACAGCCGCACCACAGCGGCCGCAGCTACTGGCCCTCGCATGACGCGGGCATCACCGGCTTCAGCCACATTGGCCTGTGCTCCAGTGACCCGGTGCGCGACGAACAGTTCTGGACCGGCGTCCTGGGCGCCAAAGTCAGCGACCGCATCGGTCCCTCGCCCTTGCTGCGCATTGACGAGGTGCATCACAAGATTGCCCTATTTCCGGCACGCAGACCGGGTGTGCAACATGTCAATCACCAAGTCGATTCCATCAACGATCTGATGAAGGCCTGGTACCGCTTGCAGGCGGCAGGCGTGCGCATCGTGTTTGGTCCAGGGCGTCATCCGACCTCGGGCGCCTGCTTTCTTTACTTCGAAGGGCCAGACGGCATGGTCTACGAGTATTCGACAGGTGTGCGGCACATCACGGCGGCACAGGAAGCGGATTACCAGCCACGCCAATTCCCGATGGACAGCTCCTCGTTCTGCATGTGGGGCTCCAGGCCCGACATTCCTGAGTTCAAGGTCTAGCCATGCAGATGCATCACTTGTCTGAAGCGGTTTTTCCCGAGCTGGAAGGAGTGCAGCGCCGGGTGCGCGTGGCT
The DNA here is from genome assembly GCA_040384925.1 of Pseudomonadota bacterium. Lineage (GTDB taxonomy): Bacteria > Pseudomonadota > Gammaproteobacteria > Burkholderiales > Burkholderiaceae_C > Polaromonas. The sequence goes on from JAZKIK010000281.1 coordinate 3,697, forward strand.
GCCCGGGCCTTGTCCCGTCATGGTTTGGTTCATGCCTACGGGCATTGCAGCGAGCGGCTTGATGCAGAGCATTTTCTGGTTTGCGCTGCCCGGCCCATGGGCTTGATTGCCGCTGGCGAGCCGGGTGTGATCGTGCCCGTATTCGGCGGCCTTCCTGAGGGCGTGCTTGGTGAAGTGCGCATTCATCAGCAGGTGTACCGCAGCCGCCCGGAGGTGAGGGCCGTGGTGCGCAGCATGCCGCAGAGCGTGATGACGCTGGGCACTGCCCGCCGCACGCCGCGTCCACGGCATGGCTTCGGCGCCTACTTCGGTGCCGGCGTGGCACTCTGGGACGACCCGCAGCTTGTCCGCAGTGATGAGGCTGCCATCGGTCTGACCGCCAGACTTGGCCCCCTTGCCGCGCTCGTCATGCGTGGCAATGGAGCGGTGGTAGTTGCAGACTCGCTCCTCAAGGCCGTGGTGCTGACCTGGTACCTGGAAGACGCGGCCCGGCTTGAGCTGGATGTGCTGGCCACAGGCCTTGAAGCTCAATCAGCCTTGCTTGACGAGCAGGCGTGCACCGAGCGAGCCACCAGCACCGGTCTCATTTTCGAGCGCATGTGGGATTACCTGAGCGCTGGCGATGTCGAGCTGGATCCCCTTGCAAGTCACTGATTCACGTATAGACCACCTTACCAGGCAAAAACGAAATGTCCGATCCAATACCCACCATCCTGAACTTCATTGACGGGCGATACCGCACCGGAAGCGGCAAAACCTTCGACGACACCGATCCAGTCACAGGGCGCTTGATTGCCCATGTGAGTGAGGCAGGCCTGGCCGACGTGGACGCTGCTGTAAAAGCCGCCCGCGCTGCGCTGGACGGCCCCTGGGGAAAGCTCACGCTGTCCCAGCGCGCCGACATGCTGTACGCCATTGCCGCAGCCATAGACCGCCGTGCAGAAGACTTCCTGGCTGCCGAGATCGCAGACACCGGAAAACCCCGCAAGCTGGCCTCGCACCTGGACATCCCTCGCGGTGCCGCAAACTTTCGCGTGTTTGCGGATGCCGTACGCAACGTGCCTACAGAGTGCTTCACCATGACAGCGCCCGATGGCCAGCCAGGCCTGAATTACGCCCTGCGCCGGCCGAAGGGCGTCATCGCGGTAATCTGTCCCTGGAATTTGCCGCTATTGCTCATGACCTGGAAAGTGGCTCCTGCCCTGGCTTGCGGAAACACGGTGGTGGTCAAACCTTCTGAAGAAACACCAGCCACTGCCGCACTGCTTGGCGAGGTGATGAACGAGGTCGGCGTGCCGCCGGGTGTCTACAACGTGGTGCATGGATTTGGCCCCGGTTCAGCGGGTGAATTCCTCACCACCCATAGCGATGTCAACGCGATCACCTTCACGGGTGAGACCCGCACCGGCGCAGCCATCATCAAGGCGGCGGCCGATCGCATCAAGCCGGTATCGATGGAGCTGGGCGGCAAGAACCCGGCCATTGTCTTTGCCGATGCCAATCTGGACGTGGTTGCCGCAGGCCTGGCGCGTTCGGTGTTCGAAAACACCGGTCAGGTGTGCCTGGGCACCGAGCGCGTCTACGTCCAGCGGCCGGTATTCGACACTATTGTGCAAAGGCTGGCCGACGCGGCACAGGCATTGCGGCCCGGCGCACCAGGCGATGCTGCGGCCAACTGGGGCCCGCTGATATCACGCGAACACCAGCAGAAGGTGCTCGGCTATTACGCGCTGGCACGCGAGGAAGGCGCACATACCGTGTGCGGCGGCGGGGTGCCCGAAATGCCGGTCGAATTGCGCGAAGGAGCCTGGATAGAGCCGACCGTGTGGACCGGCTTGCCGCAGACCGCGCGTGTGGTGCAGGAAGAAATCTTCGGGCCCTGCTGTCACGTGATGCCATTTGACACCGAAGAAGAAGCAGTGCGGCTGGCCAGTGACACGCCCTATGGGCTGGCCGCATCTGTCTACACCCGTGACATCAACCGTGCCCACCGGGTGGCCTCGAAATTGAAGGTCGGCGTCGCCTGGGTCAACACCTGGTTCCTGCGCGATCTGCGCACGGCCTTTGGTGGTTCCGGCATGTCGGGCATAGGCCGGGAGGGCGGTGTGCATTCGCTGGAGTTCTACACCGAGCTGTCGAACGTCTGCATCAAACTTGAAGGAGAGGCGGCATGAATCAAAACGATATAGCCAAAGCAGCGGAACTGCTCTGGATGGCAGCAGAAAGTGGTAGGGGCATCGCGCCATTGCGTGAACAATTCATTCAGTTCAGTGCCGGCGACGCATACGCCGTACAGGACCTCAACACCCAACGACGCCTGAAAGCAGGGGGCAAGCTGGTGGGTCGCAAGATCGGCTTGACAGCACGTGCAGTGCAAAAGCAACTCGGGGTTGACCAGCCGGATTTCGGTATGTTGTTTGCCGACATGGCCTACAGCGATGGCGAGCCCATTCCCTGGACGGTGTTGATGCAGCCCAAGGTGGAAGCCGAAGTTGCACTCGTGATGGAACACGACTTGCCCGAACCAGGCATCACGGTTGCGCAATTGCTGCGGGCAACCGCATTTTTATTACCCGCCCTGGAAATCGTGGGCAGCCGCATTGCCAACTGGGATATTCGTTTTGTCGACACCGTCGCCGACAACGCATCCAGCAGCGCTTTTGTTCTCGGCAACACACCGGTGAGTCCGGCAAAACTCGATCTGCGTCTGGCGGGCATGGTGATGGAACGCGGGGGTGAGCCGATCTCGCTGGGCGCAGGCGCAGCCTGCCTGGGCCACCCCTGCAACGCAGCAGTGTGGCTGGCCAACAAGATGGCCAGCCTGGGTCGTGGCCTGAAAGCCGGCGACGTGGTGCTGACGGGCGCATTGGGGCCCATGGTTGTGGTTTCGCCAGGTGATGTCGTGCAAGCCCGTATCAATGGTCTGGGCTCGGTTCGGGCCGTATTTGGAGAAAAAGCATGAGCCTGATCCTTGAACTGGCGGGGCGTGTGGACGATGCTGCTCGTAACGCTACAGCCATTGCCCAACTTTCGCATGAGCACGTCCTGAGCGAAGCACAGGCCTACGAAGTACAGGCCGCATCAATCGCACGGCGACTGCAGCGGGGCGAAAAGCGCGTTGGCATGAAGATGGGCTTCACCAGCCGCGCCAAGATGCAGCAGATGGGCGTGCACGACATGATCTGGGGCAGGCTCACCGATGCCATGACAGTGGAAGAAGGGGCACCGCTTGCATTGTCGCGTTATGTGCACCCACGGGTCGAGCCAGAAATTGCCTTTCTGCTTTCACGCCCCCTGTCTGGCAAGGTCACGCTGGCCGAAGCACTGCTGGCCGTGGAAGCCATTGCCCCCGCGCTGGAAATCATCGATTCGCGCTACGCAGACTTCAAATTCTCGCTGGCCGACGTGATCGCCGACAACGCTTCGTCATCAGGTTTTGTGATTGGGCCATGGGCAGACCCCCGACAGGACTTCAGCAACCTTGGATTGGTACTGGCATTGAACGGCCAGGCAAAACAGGTCGGGTCAACGGCAGGCATCCTGGGCCATCCCCTGCGCTCACTGGTGGCTGCAGCGCGCATGTGCGCTGCAGCGGGTGAGCCGCTGCAGGCGGGCTGGATTGTGATGGCCGGTGGCGCCACCGCTGCCGAAGCACTGGCACCCGTCATGCATGTGCACTGTGAGATGCAGGGCCTGGGCTCGGTCTCTTTCAGCACCACGGAGTAAGCCATGCCATTGATCCAGGTCACCCTCATCGAGGGCCGTCCCGCTGCGGCCAAGGCAGAACTCATGCGCACCCTCACCGAAGCCGCTGTGGCCAGCCTGAATGCGCCGCGCGAATCGGTGCGCGTGATCATCCAGGAAGTACCGGCCGCCCATTGGGCTGTGGGCGGCGTGCCCAAGGGCTGAGAACCTGTTCACGGTCCAAGAGCGCCTCGCACCAGAAACAGCCATTACAGGAGACATTCAATGAGTGAAAAACTGAAAGCAGCCATCATCGGCCCGGGCAATATCGGCACCGACCTGATGATCAAGATATTGCGGCACGGCAAGCATGTCGAAATCGTCGCCATGGTCGGCGTGGACCCAGGCTCTGATGGTCTGGCCCGTGCCTCACGCATGGGCGTGGCCGTCACCCATGAAGGTGTGCAAGGCCTGGCAAAGCTGCCGGTATTTGCAGACATAGACATCGTGTTTGATGCGACAAGCGCCGGTGCACACGTGGTCAACGACGCCTTCCTGCGCAGTCTGAAGCCCGGCATCCGCGTGATTGACCTGACGCCCGCAGCGATTGGTCCTTATTGCGTGCCAGTCGTCAACGGACTGGTGCATCTGGATGCGCTCAATGTCAATATGGTCACCTGCGGTGGTCAGGCGACCATTCCGATGGTGGCCGCCGTCTCACGTGTCGCGCCAGTGCATTACGGCGAGATTGTTGCCAGTATTTCAAGCAAAAGCGCAGGCCCAGGCACACGCGCCAACATCGATGAGTTCACCGAAACGACATCCAGGGCGATTGAGGTGGTCGGGGGTGCCAGGAAGGGCAAGGCCATTATTGTGCTGAACCCGGCAGAGCCGCCGCTGATCATGCGCGATACGGTTTACTGCCTGAGCGAGCAGGTGGACGAGGACCTGGTTGAGCAGTCTGTTGAACGCATGGCCGCAGATGTGCAGTTGTATGTGCCGGGCTATCGCCTGAAGCAGAAAGTGCAGTTCGAGCGCATTGAGGCCGACAAGCCGCTGAACATTCCGGGTGTGGGTTATGTCAGCGGTCTCAAAACCTCCATTTTTCTGGAGGTCGAAGGTGCAGCACATTACCTGCCCTCCTATGCCGGCAACCTTGACATCATGACCAGCGCCGCACTGGCAACTGCTGAACGTATGGCCGAAAAAATGTTGGATCAGGCCGCACTGGCCTGACCCCAGGAGAAACAACATGATTCCAGCCAAAAAAATCTACATTTCCGACGTCACG
>JAZKIK010000281.1:8774-56911 GCA_040384925.1 Pseudomonadota bacterium
TGAAGACATGAGGCGCATTGCCAGGGCGCTTGACGAGGCCAAGGTGGACTCGATCGAAGTCGCCCATGGCGATGGCTTGCAGGGCTCCAGCTTCAACTACGGCTTCGGCGCACATACCGATCTGCAATGGATAGAGGCGGTCGCCAGTGTCGTCAAGCACGCCAGGGTCGCCACCCTGCTGCTGCCAGGCATAGGCACCGTCCATGACCTGAGAGCCGCCTACGACGCAGGTGCACGCATCGTACGCGTCGCCACGCACTGCACGGAAGCCGACGTGGCGCGCCAGCACATCGAGTACGCACGCCATCTGGGCATGGACACCGTGGGTTTCCTGATGATGAGCCACATGCAGTCGCCTGCTGCCCTGGCCGGGCAGGCCAGGCTGATGGAGAGTTATGGCGCGACCTGCTGCTACGTTGTCGACTCAGGCGGTGCACTGAGCATGAACGACGTGCGTGAGCGCTTTCGCGCCTTCAAGGATGTGCTCAAGCCTGAAACGCAAACCGGCATGCACGCCCATCACAACCTGAGCCTGGGTGTGGCGAACTCCATCGTCGCGGTGGAAGAGGGCTGCGACCGGGTGGACGCCAGCCTGGCCGGCATGGGTGCTGGCGCTGGCAATGCGCCGCTGGAAGTGTTTATTGCTGCTGCACAGCGTATGGGCTGGAACCACGGCTGCGACCTTTACCAATTGATGGATGCCGCAGACGATATCGTGCGGCCGCTACAGGACCGCCCGGTGCGGGTTGACCGGGAAACGCTGGCGCTGGGTTATGCCGGGGTTTATTCCAGCTTCCTGCGCCATTCAGAAATCGCAGCCGCGAAGTATGGGCTCAAGGCCGTTGACATCCTGGTCGAGCTGGGTCGCCGCCGCATGGTGGGTGGGCAAGAAGACATGATCGTCGACGTGGCGCTGGACCTGCTCAGGAGCAGCGCGGATAAATCCTCGCATGTCACTGCAGCTTAGCAATCACTCGCCCAGATATGTCCCCTTGATCCAGCTATAGAAAACCCAATGACCTTACACCAGGAGACAAAGATGTTCAAGCAAATCAATACAAGTGCATGGCTGGCCGCAGCTCTTCTCGCTGCAGCATTCACCCCGTTTGCGGGCGCACAGACCTTCCCGACAAAAACGGTCAAAATCATCACGCCGTTTTCTGCCGGCAGTGGCCCCGATGCTGCATTGCGCGTCATTGCCGAAAAGCTCAGCCAGAAATGGGGCCAAGCCGTCATCGTTGACAACCGGCCTGGCGGCAACGGCTTCGTCGCCATGGGTGCCTTCAAGCAGACCATGCCGGGCGGCCATGACCTGATCGCGCTGGACAGCAACCACATGACAACGCACCCGCACACCTTTCGCAAGCTGCCCTACGACCCGCAGCGGGACCTTGAGCCCATCCGGCCTATCCTGCGTACAGACTTTTTTGTGGTCGTCGGAAAAGACAGCCCCTTTCAGACGCTGAACGACATCATCAATGCCGCCAAATCCAGGCCAGGAGCGGTGGTTTACGGCTCCTGGTTTGTCGGCAGCCCTGGTCACCTGGGGGCGTTAAGACTTCAGTCCCTCAAGGGTATCCAGATGATGCACGTGCCTTACAAGGACATGGGCCAGCTTTACACGGCTGTTGCCACGAAGGAAGTGCAGTGGGCCTTGGGTAGTGTGGCCAGTGCAGGAGGCATGGAAAAAGCAGGCAGGGTCCGGTTCATCTCGCTCGGGGCAGCACAACGCTCACCGCTGTATCCCAATGTGCCCACGACGGGCGAGTCGCCTGGCACCAAGGGCTACGAAGTCAATGCATGGGTGGGTCTTTTCGCGCCGCGCGGAACGCCCGAGCTGGTGCGCAACAAGATCAACGCCGATGTGGCCGAAGCCATGGCCTCGCCCGAGTTGATTGAGCGCTACCGCACACTGGGCTACCAGAACATGGATCTTGGCCCTGATCAGTTTGCGAAGCTCATCCGGCTTGAAACGCAAGCATGGAAAAAAACAATTGATGACGCTGGTTTGAAGCTGGACGACTAATATCAAACTAGAAGTGATGCCAGATGTCCTCAAGCCCTGGAATACGCAGCACTGGCGGTTTGGAGAAATTCTGCAGGTTTGGGCTTAGAACATCCTCAGCCAACGCTCAATCTGGAGCCCTGACTTGCTGTTACAGCTTGCGTTCATCGAGCACATGCGTTGACTTTTGCTTTCCGGGTAATGCAATGCCATACTTCGTGGAGCGAAGCACCAAGTACGCATCGCGCAACAGGGGGAAACCATGTCAAACACGCCATTGGCACAAGAATGCCCACCGCCCGATGAAGCGGTGTATATCAACGACCTGACAGAACGGCTCAAGGCCAAAATCATTCAGGATAACCCTAGCGGCATCATGCGCCGTGACGCACACCCCAAGATGCACGGGGTAGTGAGGGCCGAATTCACGGTGGAGCCTGACCTTCCCGATGACCTTCGCATTGGCGTATTCAGTGTGCCTCGCACATACCGCGCCTGGATCCGGTTTTCCAACCAGAACGGCACGATACAACCGGACATTGATGGCGATATCCGCGGCATGGCCATCAAGCTCATGAATGTGGATGGCGAGAAGCTGCTGGAGGACGAGAAGCATGAAACCACACAGGACTTCATCGTCATCAGCACCAATGTGTTTGTCACCAAGGATGCTCAGGAGTTTGATCAACTCATCAAGGCGCTGACCGGGAGCATGCTGGACAAGTTATTGTTCTTTGCCACACACTGGCGCGTTGTATTCAATCTTGTCAAGTCAATGAAAAAGTCTGCAAACCCGCTGCAGATCAGGTACTGGAGCACTACGCCGTACCTGCTTGGCAGGAATGCGGTGAAGTACTCTGCCATTCCGGTTTTGGGCAAGCTCGACAGCATCCCCAATTCACCGGGTGACAACTTCTTGCGCGAGGCGATGGTGCAGCAATTGGCGCAAGATGAAGCTCAGTTTGACTTTGTGGTTCAGTTGCAGACGAATGCCCAGACCATGCCCATCGAGGATCCAGGAAAAGCCTGGTCAGAGCTGGAGTCGCCATTCCGCAAGGTGGCCAGCATCAGGATTTTCAAGCAAGACTTTGACACCCAGAGTCAGCGCTTGTTTGGCGAGAACCTGTCCTATACACCATGGCATAGCCTGCCTGAACATCGGCCACTCGGTGGTGTGAATCGTGCCCGCAAAGTGGTCTACCGTGCCATCTCCATGTTCAGGCACGAGAAAAATGGCGTACCCCGGGTGGAGCCGACCAGTTGGGACATTCCGCCACCAGCTTGAAGCTTTGGCAGCCAGTCACCGCCGACGCACAGCTCCAGGAGCTCTTGCATAGGCATTGAGTTCCCTGCACCCTGCAGGGAGCTGTCGTGGCGGGATGTAGTTGTGCCAGGCACCGAAGCAATCGGTTCTGGCGATGCCAACATGAAAAAACTTCGCCCAAATAGAAGAGGAAGGCGATATAAGTTCATCCCCTGGCGTATCCACAGGGTGCGTCGATCAACAAGAGATTGGCGTCGATAGTCCCTCAGGTAGGGTCAACCAGTCCCTTGGCAATCATCCGAAGCGCCGTGAGACTGGGAACAAAGAAATACTCACCGCCGCGCGTTTCCACCAGCCGTGGAATTTTCGACAGAATGTAGGGTGTATCACTGCCTTCAGGATCTACCTGAAGGACCGCTTTGCTTGGAAATCGAGAATCTACGCTGTGATTGCCCAGCAGAATTTCCTTGTCGTTCCCGGCCTTGAAGTCATTTCCGTAGTTGATCCACTGCTGCTGGACAAATTCGAACTGGCGGTTAATGTCGGAATTGAGCATCATGATGACGATGCCGTGATTGCCATCATTGCGACTGCGGTCTGTCACGTCACCATACGGTAGACCGCGCCGCAATACGCGACGGCGATTGGTCAGCGCACCGGGAGTGTCAAAGGCGTCCACGCTGACCTTGAGTGATCCAGGCGTGTCCCCAGGATCGTTGATCATCTGTAGCGAGGCACGCGGATTGATGCGGCGGATATGCGCGCTGAACGGGCACTTGGCACCGCTCATGTCATCGTCATAAGTGAAGTCGCACAGCAAGTCGTCTTGCCCCTTGCTGTCTGCAGCGGCAAGCATGGTGTCGAATGCGGCCTTGCTGGCAAGATCTGGCGCCTTGACCAAGGGTGCACCGTTATCGCGCCAGCGACCAACGAACTTGGCCGCCAACAGTTCCTTGCCACCGGGATATTTGCTGCCGTGCTCTTCGAGGTAGGCATCAAAGCTGGCAACGTTCTCATGCAGCTTGCGGTAGACCATGTAGGTACCATTGTGCGACAGCAGAAATGGTCTGGGCGCGGGCGGGTATTCCCGCGCTTCATCAACATGGCCGAGTACAAATTCACCAGTCGCCAGCGGTGCCCACTTGCCATTGGCCAGTTGTTTGCCGCGACCATTGACGCGGTCGGCATCGTAGGGTACGCCCTCGAAAACCGGGTCACCGACTCCGTCGGTATAGCCAAAGTGCTCTTTGGCCGTGGGCAGGCCGTTTTCCATGACAACCTTGCTGTCCTGGTAATCCATGAGCACGCCATCGTCGCCCCGATGACCACCTAACAATGTCACGCCCTCACTGTATTGAGCGATCAAGTCCTTGAGCCACTGATAGCTGATTTCCAGTTGCTCATAAGCAGTATCCAGCAAGCCCTTGCCATTCTGCGGCCAGCCTGGCGCAGCGGCGTTGAGTGACACGAAGATGTGTACATCCTTTTCCCGTACTTCCCGGTTGCCACGCCAGATCGGATCCCAGTTTTCGGGTGCGCTTGGGCCATCGTCCCCGAGGATGTCACGGCGCTCCTTCATGCCGGCGGCGAACTCGGGAGAAAAATCCATCAGCGACGCCATGGGGACGTCCAGCTCCTTCATTCCTTGAAAGGTGAAGGCCAGATTCACCGTCCATGCGGGTTGCTTCACCTGGCCGGGACCATCGCCCCAGGGAGTGGCCGTGGTCACCTTCTGCGTGAGTGCACCGACAAAGGCACGTGCACGGGTCGAGTCGCTGATGTTAAGGAACACATAGCGTGCTACTGGATAGCCAAAGCGTCCGTAAGCGCGTATCACGTTGCCCTGGATATCAAGCAGGTTGAGTTGTTTTGTCATGATTTCTCCCCTATCGGTTTCGCTTTGGCTCACACGTGGTACTTGCCTGGCTGCCAGGTAGGACTGCTCAGATCCATCATTGCGACCCGTTGGCTGAATGCACTGTAGTTGGCTCGCAAGGTGCTGGCGTCCAGTCCCTGATTGGCCACTGCGAAGCGGGAAAATTCCTGTTTCAGGTAGAGGGCCTTGAGCTGCTCGGGTAGCGGGTCATCATTGGAGCCGACAAAAAACAGGCTTGCCGGCAGCTGGCACTTTTTCATATAGGCAGCAAAACTGGCTGCGTCGTTGACCTTTTCGAAGCCGTAACAATAACGCCAGGCTTCCCTGATATGGCTGCTGATGGCATTCCACATACCCTGGAGGTAGCCATCTACATCCCCGTTCGGTCCACCATGAAAGTTGCATGAAAAAACAAGATAACGGGACTTCAGGTGATCCTGGCCAGGCATGACCCAACGCCGTATGGCATCAGGAACCACTGGGAGCCAGTCATTCAGTGTGTCGGGTGCACTGCCACCAGGCAGGGATTCGACGTACACATCATTGAGCACGAAATAGCGGCACAGGTAGGTTTGTGGAACCTCGGTCATTGGGCTATTGGGTAGCAGATTCCAGTTTTGCAGGGTATCGCGTACCTTGTCGGCGTAGGCGATCTCATGCCCCTCCACGATGCCCTCCCGGATGGGCGAAAGAATGGTCAGTGCGTATGCGCTGCCACTGATATTGCGTTGCATTACAAACTCCCTTCAATGTCTTTTTTGTTTTTGAGGTGTTCCTGAAACTGGCGCGCATGCCTCTCGTGGCGGCGGTCTACCTGATAGGCGGCCATACTGACAATGGGCGTCGGGTACATGTCACCCAGATCGTGCTGCAGGCCGCGCAGCAGGCTGTTGTAGCGGATCATGAATTCATCGTCGCTACCCTGGGCTGCCTTCTGATCAAAGGAGACCAGCGCTGCCTTGACAGTCTTGGCACTTTTGACGTCGTTGGATGCAGCCAATGGATAAGCGTTGTAATAGTGCTGGGTTTCGAGCTGGTTGTACTGGATGTACTGGTGAAAAGGCGTGAGCGCGACAGACTTGGAATAGCGGATGTTCCATTTCCAGAACATGTCAAGCCCTCCGGGAATGGAAAATGTGAAGGAGTCGACATACTGATCCCAGCTTCCATTGAAGTTGCTGAAGAACAGCATGTAGGAGTACTTGAGGTTCTCGCGTGGCTGCTCGGGTGCCAGATGCGGAAATTCGTTGCGCCCAATGATGACCCAGCGCGCATAGTGAATGAGTGACAGGGTGACCAGGCCTTTTAGCGTGCTGGGTATTTTCAGCGCCGCCAAAAATATAAGCTTGTTGAACCAGGCCAGGTACCAGCGTAACGGCGTGATCACATTCATGGCATAAGCTTTGCCAGCAATGTTGAACATGGTTTTTTCCTCCCCTTTAAATTTCAGTCACCTGCCCAAGTATTCCGTACACAAATGAAACACGCAAGCAAATTGCGTAGGGCATCTGTTGTTCCTACTCTAATTAAAGGATGTGCAAACGCGCGTGTTATCGCTAGGCAACTGTATTTGCCTGTTTTGAAGTGTCGGTAAATCCCGACAAGACAAAGCACTGATTTCATTGGCCTTTTCCGCAGCAAAAGACGCAGCTGTCGGCAAATCCCGACAACTCACCCATGCTGCATCGCGGCAAGCCATTGATTTGATTGAATTTTCCATCTGGCACAGGTTTTGAGAATTGACTGGCATGTCGATCAGACATCCAGTTCAACCCAAGCCATCCAGGACGCTGCCATGAAAACCACGACCCGTATCAAACTCAAACTGCGCGAGATTCAGTCTGCTGCGCTGGCTCTGCTTGCCGCACTTGCCTTGACAGCCTGTGGTGGTGGCGCGAATGAAGAAAGCCCGCACGCGGCGGCGGCCGAGGCGGCTGAGGTGCAGGTGGCGGCGCAGATTGTGCCTGGCGTTGTGAGCATGACCAAGGTGAGTTTTACCAATTCTGAAGGCCAGGCTTTGACTGGTTTCATGTTCAAGGACAGCAGCGCAACACCCAAAAACGCAGCGGTGGTCATGATGCATGGCTGCGGCGGCATCTGGTCCAACGGAGTGATCTCTACCGATGCACAGCCAGCGATCACCAAGCTGTCGCACATCCACAGGCGCTGGGGCGAAAATCTGGCACGGGCCGGTTATGTGGGCCTGCTGGTGGACAGTTTTACTTCCCGCAGCCTGACAAATGAATGCGACAACGGTGCCGCCGGCTTGAATGAAGCGACCAAACGCCCCAAGGACGCGCTGGCCGGGCGTGAATGGCTGGTCAGCAACAGCCATGTGACAGGGACACGTGTGGCGCTGATGGGCTGGTCCAATGGCGGCAGCGCGGTCATGGCGACCATGGACAAGAGCAATGAAGGCACAGTCGGTGCACGGCCATTCAAGGAGGCGTTTTCGTTTTATCCCGGCTGCGGGCTGATCAGCGAGTTTGGCGGTGACGCCACAACGCCTGCCAAAACCACCTGGTTGCCTTACGCGCCGGTGACGATTCACCATGGCAGCATGGACCCCTTGTACACAGTGGGGCGTTGCACCAACCGGGTCGATGTGGCCACCACACTGGGTGCCCGCGCCGCCACCGGCAATGCTGTGGCCATGACAACTTACACCGGTGCACGCCACAGTTTTGACCAGATTGACATCAGCAAGACCATTGCATCGCCCTATACCAGCGCAGACAAGGACGCGCAGGAAGCAGCCGATGCGTCGGTGATGGCCCGTCTGGCAGCCATTTTTGGCAGCTGATTGACTACTTTTTTATAGCTGCTTGTAGCCGTGGAACGGATGCCACAATCACTTTTGATGATAAAAATCAAAAAATGACCGCTTCTGCGAGCTCACACAGCTCACGCAGCCGCTATCGCAGGCAAAACCAAACCTCGGCATTCTCCAAAACCGATTCGTGCTGCGCCGGGTTTTTCACACCAGCCGCGCAGCACAACCGCATCACCATCCTGCAGAAAAGTACGCTGCTCGCCACCCTGCAGGCTCAGGGCCTGGCGGCCGCCCTCGGTCAGCTCGACCAGGGCACCGGCTTCAGGCGCGGTCGGGCCAGAGATGGTGCCCGTGCCCAACAGGTCACCAGCCTGCAGATTGCAACCACCCATGGTGTGCTGGGTCACCATCTGGGCCAGCGTCCAGTACTGGTGGCAAAAGCTGGTGCGTGATACCTGGGTACCTGGCTCATGCCGGGCGCGATTCTGCGGGGTTTCTATCAACACGTCGAGCTGGATATCAAGCACGCCTTGCGCACGGTTGGTCGGGCCGTCCAGGTAAGGCAATGGCTGCGGGTGGCCAGGCGGGCGCATGAAAGGCAGGCGGTAAGGGGCCAGTGCCTCCATGCTGACTATCCACGGCGAGATGCTGGTGCAGAAGTTTTTGCCCAGAAAAGGCCCAAGCGGGGTCATTTCCCAGAACTGGATATCACGTGCTGACCAGTCGTTCAGCAGGCAAACGCCAAAAATATGGTCTTCTGCCTCGAACAGCGGAATCGCCTGGCCCAGCTGGTTGCCAGCACCTATAAAAACCCCCAGTTCGAGCTCAAAGTCAAGCCGGGCACAGGGGCCGTACACCGGCTCGGCTGCACCGGGCGGCAAGGACTGGCCCATGGGACGGTGAAAAGCGCTACCGCTGCTGACGATGCTGGACGCACGGCCATGATAGGCAATCGGTATCCACTGAAAGTTGCCAGGCAGCGGCTCGCCGGGTTTGACGATCTGGCTGACCTTGCGTGCGTGGTGAATCGAGGTGTAGAAATCGGTGTAGTCGCCAATGCGGGCTGCTACGGTATATTCGGCACTGCTTTGCGGTATCAGACAAGCGCGCATGGCTTGTTGCTGAGCCGGCAGCGCGTCGGCTTCAAGCAGGGCAAACAGGCTGTTGCGCAGGGCTTGCCAGATCAGGGGGCCAGCGGCCATGAAGTCGTTGAGTGTGTTTTGCGCCGCCAGTTTGCAGGCGCGCTCGGCATCACCCTGCAGCAGGCCGGTCAGGACCAGCGCGGCCAGATCAACAATGCTGTCCCCTATGGCGATACCACCGCGAAAAATCTCATCACCACAAGCACGCCTGAAAACTGCAATCGGCAGGTTCTGTATGGAGAAGTCGCTGCCACTGTTGGCCGACTCCAGCCAACTGCGCGCAGCGGGATCGTGGGTGTGGTTCAGCAATGTATTCATGGCTTTTTTGCCATCGGGACATCATCAAAAATCGCCACAGCCCGTGTCCAGCCTGCCGATGCGCCGCGAATCTTGTGCGGAAAACAGCTGATAAAAAAGCCGGTAGGTGGCAGCACTTCAAGGTTGTGCATTTTTTCCATGTGGCAATAACCGATGTCGCGCCCGGCCTTGTGGCCCTCCCAGATCAGCGATGCGTCCTGTGTTGTTTTGTATTTTTCAGCGGTGTGTACAAAAGGCGCGTCCCAGCTCCAGGCGTCGGTACCGGTCAGGCGTATGCCGCGCTCCAGCAGATACATGGTGGCTTCATAACCCATGCCAGCGCCGGCCGAAACATAGTCGCTGTGCCCGTAACGTGAGCCGGCGCGGGTGTTGATGATGACGATTTCAAGCGGGCTCAGGGTGTGCCCGATGCGCTGGAGTTCAGTCTCCACATCGGCGGCCTGCACCACGTAACCATCGGGTTTTTGGGTGAAATCGAGTTTCACACCAGGCTGAAAACACCATTCCAGCGGCACCTCATGAATCGCAATGGCTGGTTTTTTGTCGCCCAGCTTGTCGTCCATGGTTGAATGGAAGTGGTAAGGCGCATCAAGATGGGTGCCGTTGTGCGTTGAAAGCTGTACCAGCTCAACGGCCCAGCCTTCACCGTCGGGCAGGTCTTTTTTCTGCAGGCCAGGGAAAAAGGGCGCAATCTGCTCGTAGGTGTTGTTGTGGCTGAAGTATTCAATCTTTGGGCCCAGGCCGGGCGGGTCAGACTGCACATCGTTTTCAAGAAAAATCGACAAATCCACAAACTGACGCGGCATATTCAAATCCTGTTTATTGCTGAAAATCGTCATCGGGGTGGGGCTTTTGCATCAGGAATCAGCGCTGAAACCCACCTGTTTGATCAGCCCCCTCCACTGCTCCGCGTCGGCCTGGAGCAAATCAGCCAATTCGGTGGCCGATGAAGAGCTGATGTTCAAGCCATACTTTTTGCCGGCTTCCACCAGGTCTGCTTGCGCCAGCGCGGGTTGCAGGTAAGCTGATGCTCGGCGCGCGGTTTCTTCACTGGCCTTGCCGGGCAGGAAGAAGCCATACCACTCACGCACGGCAATCGGGTAACCCAGACTGGAAAAAGTCGGAGCCGAGGGCAACAAGGGGTCAGAAATTTTGCTGGATATGGCCAGCACACGAAGCTTTTTGCCCGCAATATGCGGCAGATAGTCACCAATCGGGCCGCAAAAGGCGGCGATCTGGCCACCCAGCAAATCCTGCACACCAGGCACCGAACCGCGATATGGAACATGCTGGAGATCCACCTTGGCGAACCTGCTCATCAACACACCAATCATGTGTGGCATGGAACCAGCCCCAGGGCTGCCAAAACTGGCGCTGGAGGGGTTGGCCTTGGCCCAGGCCATGAAGTCCTTCAGTGTTTTGACTGTGTCAGGCACCATGGGGCCAACAGCCAGCCCGTGGCTGATGTAGGCACCCAATGCAACCGGACGCACATCACCGAGGCTGTATTGCAGCCTGGAATAGGTAAACGGATAGATCGACAGCATTGACGAAGGCGTGAGCAGCATCACGCTGCCGTCAGGGTTGCTGTCTTTCAGCGCGATGATGGCGACCTGTCCGGCCGCACCGGCCTTGTTTTCAACCATCACGTTGTTGGCGTATCCGCCGCGCAGCTTGTCGGCGACCCGCCTGGCCAGCACATCCAGCGTTCCGCCGGGCGGGAAACCGGTCATGATCTTTGCCAGCTCGGGGGTGGCACCTGACTGGGCGGCACGGCTGAGGGGCGAATGGCCAAGCACAGCCATCAAAGGTATGCTTGCTGCGGTTTGTAAAAGACTGCGACGTTGAATCATGGTGC
Organism: Pseudomonadota bacterium; assembly: GCA_040384925.1. Lineage (GTDB taxonomy): Bacteria > Pseudomonadota > Gammaproteobacteria > Burkholderiales > Burkholderiaceae_C > Polaromonas. The sequence continues at coordinate 20,011 of JAZKIK010000281.1, forward strand.
TCTCCGTTTTGCTTGACGACTATCTTGATGAATGTCTTGATTGAAAATTGTACGAACGTATAAATAATATACAACCGTATAAACCCTAGGTTAAAAAAGGGGCACATCCGTAAGGATGTGCCCCAACCCTTGGAGAGGACTGGTACATCGTGTCCTGGTTTGAAGAAGGACGACTTTAAAAACGCTTTCAGAACTTGTGACGAATGCCCACAACAAACGAGCTGCCCGAGGCGAGATTGCTGAATTTGTCATTCATGTAAATTACATAGGCATCGGTGCGTTTGGAGAAGTTGTAGTCATAAGCCACGGTGGTGGTAGTGCGTTTGGTACTGGCACCGACATTGGGCGACTGGCGGCTTTGCGCAGCCTGCAGCAATACCGCACCGGCCCCGACTGGAATGCTGGCACCCATGTGAAAGGTGCTGATCTTGTCGTCAACCACTGTGGTGTAGTTGCGTTTGTGATTGAAATACCCCGCGCTCAGGCGGCCAAATCCAAATGCATAGGCAGCTGCAATCTGCACACTGGTCTGGCCCTGGAAGGCTGCAGCAGCTGGCCCGGATGCGGGAACAGAGCCAGCGGCAAATTTGTCAACGGCAAAAGCCAGATTCAAAGGTCCATTGGCGTAAAAAACATTTACCTCCTTGCGGTTTCCTGTGCCTGCAGCCTCACCGGGAGCGTAAAGCGCAGACACCGTAAACCCACCCACGGCAGGCGATGTGTAACCAAGCGCGTTGTTCCAGGCACTGTCAGTAGTGCCCAGTGCGCCAGTCAGCGCGCGGCTGACGGGCGGCGCGCCAGCACTTAAAAACTGTGTGCCCTGCCCAACTGCATTGCGAAAGGTGTGCAAAAACACCGGGCTGAAAGCTGCGGAGTCACCGAGTGAGTTGGTGCGCAACATGGTCAAAAAACTGCCCGAGGTCTGGCGGCCCAGCCGCACCGTGCCAAAGTCACCCTTCAGGCCGACAAAGGCACGGCGCCCGAACAGCGGATCGGTATCAAACCGGCCACCAGCGCCCGTATCGGTACGCAGAAACATGCCCAGGCCAAACTCAGCCTTGACACCGCCACCAACGTCCTCAACCCCGTCAAAGTTGAGTTGTGAGGTGGACATGCCGCCGCCTTCAACACGGCTTTGGCGCTGGCTACCGCTGAGCTGTGTACTGCCCGCATAGGCGTCCATCACGCCGCTGATGGTGACACTCGACTGGGCCTGCGCGCCGGCCTGGCAAAGCAGCAGAGCGGCGGTGAATGTAGTGGAAAAAAGAGCTGTTTTCATCATGGTTACCTTTTTTTGACGTGAGTTGACCCGCAGGGCGGCAAAAGCCGCTCTGAAATTAATAAGAGACGAAGGAAAGGGAGGCCGCGCCTTGCTTAGGGCGGCTGGCTGTAGTGAAGTGGTTTCATGGTGTTTGCACCTTCAGCAGCTTCAAGTCTGCTTCAGTGAACAGGCCTGGCAAACACACCACGAATGCCCGCTGTGATGAACTTCAACAGCAGCGGACTGGCCTGCGCGTCGCAGTTGAGGTATGCACCTCTGGACAGCACCTCTATGCGCCTGTCGCCGACGTGGTGCAGCAGGGAGCCCAGCGCAAACTGGTAAGCGCAGGCCGCATCGCCACGGCTGGCACCGGGTATGGCAGCCGTAAACGCATCTATGAAAGCATGGGCCATGGGGTTGAACAGGGTGCCCAGCAGCTCTTCATCTTCTGCCAGTTGTTCGTCCATGCCGCGCTGGATCAGGCGCAAAAAGTTGCGGCGCTTGGGGTCACGCGCCACCTCAAGCACCGGCAGCACAAAAGCTTCAACGATTTTTTCAAGCAGCTCGCCTGGAGCGGCATTGAGCTGTGCAGCAGCCAGAAAGGCCAGCCTGTCCTGTACATACCCGGCGCGCTGCCTGAAGATGTCGTGATACAGGTTGAGTTTGGGCCCGTAGTAATAACCGACCAGCGCAAACTGCACACCGGCTTCGTCGGCAATGTCACGTATCGACACCCCGTGAAAACCGTGCTGCGCAAACAGCCTTTCTGCAGCGTTCAGGATGTCGCCCTTGCGGTCGGCGGTGTTTTCCCCAGTCGCCCGGCCTTTGGGCTTGCGCGGTGGCGAAGCGATTTTGTCCAGCTTGGGTGTAGTGCTCATGGTTTGTACGGGAGTTGGCTTTGATGTTTGTAACTATACAAACGTATCAAATATTTATACACTCGTACAAACCCTGACAAGACCCCAAACAGACAACATGGGGCAAAGAATCCCTGTCGCCCGATACTGGGCGCACCAAAATTGTGCGCAAGATTTATTCAGCAGATAGTGTGGCAATGGACGCCACAGCATTGCCATCATGGCAAAGCAGTTGCCCTTTCAAAAAACCCTCAAGGTTTTTTGAAACTCAGCGCAAACCCTTGACGTAACGTGGTGCGTTCGGGTCTTTTGGCTTGCGTTCCTTGTGCGTTTCGCTGTCGCCAAAAATCGCGCCAAAGGTGGACTCGATAAAACCCGACTCCGGGTAAATCTCTTCTTCAGTATTGATCGAATGTGCGCCTGGGCGGCCAGGCGCGGGGGCGGCTGCCGCAGGCGGATGGGTTCGGTGGTCACGCACGGCGTCCGACACCATCTTGACCAGCGGCACACGCGGTTTGGCTTCAGGCACACCCATGATTTCCTCGAGCTTGTCAGCCCAGGCCGAGAGGTCCATATGACCATCTTCCTTGGCTTTTTCACGCGCAAAGCGGGTGATTTCAGCTGCGTATTCCTGGTTGCTTGCCATCCATTCGGTGTCGGTCACGCGGCCGGTCTTGCGCCTTAGCAAGACATGCAAATGGGCGGCAATGGCGATTTTTTCGCTGGAAGGCATGGTGTGCTGTCCTTTAAAAAACCAGGTGAGTCGATTCCGGAATCCGGTGTTCTAGGTGCCCAGACGCTCTGCGTGCTGGGCAATGTCCAGACCATCGGTTTCCGAGTTTTCGCCAACACGCAGACTGACAAACAGGGAAGTGATCCAAAGCGCCAGGGCGGTCGCAAACAGGCTGTACAGCATGACCGAGCCCGAGCCCAGCGCCTGCATCAGTATGTCGCCTTCAACGCCTGAAATGGTTTTGCTGGCAAATACACCTGTCAGCAGTGAGCCCACAATGCCGCCCACGCCATGCACGCCAAAGACGTCCAGTGAGTCGTCTGCATTGAGCATGCGCTTGAGTGAGGTGGCACCCCAATAACAGGCCACACCCGCCACCAGCCCAAAGACGACTGCAGAGCGTGGTGACACAAAACCGGCCGCCGGTGTGATGGCCACCAGCCCAGCCACCAGACCCGAACACAAACCCAGCAGCGAAGGACGGCCACGTACAACCCATTCAGCCGCCATCCATGACAAGGCACCGGCAGCAGCAGCAATATGTGTCACGGCCATGGCCAGACCGGCCCGGCCATCAGCCGCCACGGCTGAACCGGCGTTAAAACCAAACCAGCCAACCCACAACATGCCTGCGCCAGCCATGGTCAGGCCCAGGTTAAAGGGTGAAAACGCCTCGCTGCCATAACCCCGGCGCGGGCCAAGTACATACGCACACACCAGCCCGGCCACACCGGCGTTGATGTGAACCACCGAACCACCGGCAAAGTCCAGCACACCAAGGCGCGCCAGCCAGCCGTTCGGCTCCCACACCCAGTGGGCAATCGGCACATACACAATCAAGGTCCACAGCGACATGAAAATCACGACGGCTGAAAAGCGCATGCGTTCGACAAAAGCCCCAACCACCAGTGCCGCCGTGATGATGGCAAACGTCAACTGGTACATCGAATACACAGATTCAGGAATATTGGGTGCAATGTGGCTGACGGCAACCTTCTGCGTCTCCTTCATGTAGTCAAGCCCGGCAAAAAACAGCCTGTCCGTACCGCCTATGAAGTGACCGATGGCACCACTGCCCGGCGTAAAAGCCAGCGAATAACCAACGGCAAACCACAACAGACTGACGATGGCACAAATCACAACCACACAGGCCATGACGTTGAGCACACTTTTGCGGCGCACCATGCCGCCGTAAAACAGGGCAATGCCGGGCAAGGTCATCAACAGGACCAGGGCCGTGGAAGTCATCATCCAGGCGGTGTCAGCACCACTGATGGTGGAGGCATCCACCAGTCCTGGCTGCGTCAGCGGTGCAGGTGGTGCGGACACAGCGGCAGCGGCAGGTGGTGTAACAACCACAGCACCAGGAGCGGGTGTTGGAACCGGGGCAAGCGCAGGTGCTGCGGCGCTTGCGTCTGGCGCAGCCGGTGCCTGTGCACCAGCCTGCTGAAACGAAAACGCCATCCAGACACACAAACCCAGTGCAATAAACCGCTTGATGTGCATAAGATGTCCGCCTTTCCTTATAAATTTGCTAATAGTTACAACATTAGGCATAAGTCGTGCCAACTGCCGCGCTGAAGCGACAGGAAATGCGCTAGATACTGGTGTTTCAAGAGGGGACGGGCATGGTGCAAGGCCATGAAATAAACAAGGCCCACCATGGCAATATTCACCAAATCGTGCACAAAACTGCAGGCCAAGGCCCAAACAGCGGATTTGCCACCGATTTCGGGGGCGGGAAATCCCCAATGCACTATGTGAGTGCGCAAGTTATATTAAATGTCTTGCTGACGAGCCATGCTGCTCGCAACGCGAGGAGCCGAGGAGACACTTAGAGCAATAACAGATTTACTGCAGGTCGACATTCCAAAAGATGTTTGCCTGCCAAGGCGCTGGCAACCCCAGCGCCTTTTTTATTGCCGGCTGGTTTTTGTATGGTTTCTCGAACACCCGGCTGCCGTTGGCCACGCAGGCCCTGAGCACATCATGACCAGCCAGTTGCCTCCTCAAGGCATACTTTTTGCATACAGTTTGTGCGCACAAACTGTATCAAGGACGCCCACATGACCCGGATTTCCCGCCGCCCCAGCCTGTTTGCCGATTCGATTTGCAGCATGACACGCTCCACAGACACAGCCATGCCACGCCGCAGCGTCCTTAAAGTGCTGGCGGCCGGGGCCGCTTCAGTTGCTCTGCCGGCTTTTGCTGCCTGGCCGGACAAACCGGTCAGGATCATCGTGACTTTTCCGGCAGGCGGTGCCAGCGACATCGTGGCGCGTGTAATGGCCGAACAACTTGGCAAAAAGCTCGGCCAGGCCGTGGTGGTTGACAACAAACCCGGTGCGGGCGGCAGCGTAGGCGGGCTGCTCGTCACGCAGGCCCCTGCTGATGGGTATACGCTGATGCTGAGCAATTCAACGCCGGTTTCAATCGGCCCCTTTGCGCTTGAAAAGCAGCCTTATGATCCGCTGGAGGGTTTTACCCACATCGCGCTGATTGGCAACGCACCTTGCGTGGTGATGGCCAACCCGGCCACGCCGATCAAAACCATCACCGACGTTGAAGCACAGGCACGCAAGACCGGGCGGCTTGATTTTGGTTCGGGCGGCCCGGCTTCCATCGGCCATATTTATGGCGAACTGATGAAAAAGACCATGGGCGTCAACCTCACGCACATCCCCTACCGGGGCGGCGCACCCATGACAACCGACCTGATTGCAGGTGTGATTCCGATTGGCATTGATGTATTGACGGCTTATGTGCCCTACTTCAAAAGCGGCCAACTGGTGCCGCTGGCCGTGACCTCTGCGGCCCGCTCACCACTGGTGCCTGACGTGCCCAGCGTGCTCGAGTTTGGTTACCGCAAGCTGGTGCTCGACAATTTTTTTGGCCTCAGCGGCCCGGCCAGAATGCCTGCCGACGTGGTGGCACGGCTCAATGCCGCCTGCAACGAGATTCTGGCCAGCGCCGAAGTCAAAAAGAAGATGCTTGACCTCGGTATTAACACCAGCCCGACCACTTCCGCAGCATTTACCGGTTTTGTAAAAGACCAGGTGGCTGCGCTGGCACCAACAGTCAAAGGCGCAGGCGTGAAGCTCTAATGTTTTAGCGCACTACGCTCAGGTAAGCCTGGGCAGCGTTGCGCAGTTCCTGCGACTGGTGCGGGTCGCGGCCGGCACCGGCTTCGGCGCGTTCCATCAGGTTATGGGCCACACCATCGGTGTTGGCGCTTTCATCAAGGGCGATGGATGAGGAAGAAATCAAACTGACGATCTGTGACAGCAAGCTGTTCATATAAAAATCACCACACAAGCGGTGAAAAGTTGCGATGACTGTAGGTTAAGGGTTTTCCCTAGGTTTTCAAGCCTAAATCGGCCTAATCCTGATGCATAAAACGCATGGCTTGACGAAGCAGTCCGCATATCGACCTTAAAACACAGATTTGACCGCCGTCGTGACGACCTGATTTATGCTTGACTCATGTCTGCGCCCACACCCGCCCCCTCAACACCCCTGGTCACACCTGTGGCGGGCGAATTGTTGCTGCGACAGATTGCCGCAAATATTGAAGAAATGCTCTGGTCGTGGGACCCGCAAAGCGGCAGCATCACCTATACCAATCCGGCTTTTGAGACTTTTTGGGGTCTGAACGCTGCCAGCCTGGCCGGGCAACCGTGGAAGTGGCTTGAAAAAGTAGCCCCCTCCGAACGCGACAAGGTGCGCCAGCTGCAACTGGGCGGGCTGGGCATAGGCACCGGGCAGACCATGGACTACAGCGTGACCCGGCTGTCGGGTGAAACCGCCAGGCTGCGCCAGCGTGTGCTACCGGTGCACAGCCCGTCGGGCAAGTTGCTGCGCATCATTCATCTGGCCAACAACATCACCTGGCAGATGGACACCACCAGCCGCCTGCGTGCCGAAATCACCCGTCGCACCGACTCTGAAGCCAAATACCAGGCAGTGGTTGAAAACGTCAATGAAGGCATTCTGATCACCGCTGCCGGGCGCATTCTGTATGCCAACCCCAAGGCGCTGCAATTGATCGGGCTGGACGAGGCCACCGCCAAATCAAAACCGTTTATCGAATTCATTCACCTTGAAGACCGCGAACGTGTGCTGAACAACCACCTGCGACGCATGCGCGGCGAGCAGGTTGAAAACTACTATCACTTTCGCGTGGTACACCACGACATCGACACCCGCTGGCTTGAAATCAGCGCGGTCCTGTTCAAATGGCAGGGCGAAGCGGCCACGCTGAATTTTTTGACCGACGTGACCATCAAACGCCAGGCCGAGCAGGACATGCGCAATGCGCTGGTGCAGGAGCGTGAGCTGTCAGAGCTGAAATCGCGTTTTGTCGCCGTTGCCTCGCACGAATTCCGTACCCCGCTGGCGGCAATCTTGTCGTCCGTCGAGCTGCTGGACATGTACGGCGACAGTTTTCCGCCCAGCGAACGCCACGAATTGCTGGGCCAGATCAAGACCGCTGTGTCGCGCATGAGCGGCATGGTTGAACAGGTGCTGATGACCAGCAGGCTTGAAGCAGGCGGTTTTGCCTTCAAACCGGCTGCCCTGTCACTGGCCGACCTGATGGTGCAGGTGGTGGTTGAAATGGAGCGCAGCGATGCCAGTGCCGCCCGCATCAGCGTGCAGTGCAACGGGCTGGACATGCCGCGCCTGGCCGATGAAAAGCTGCTGCGGCATATTTTCAGCAACCTGCTCGGCAACGCCCTCAAATACTCGTCGCCAGACACGCCGGTGCAACTGGTTGCCCGGGGCAAGGGTGAACTGCTGGAAATCACCGTCAGTGACCAGGGCATAGGCATTCCGGCTGGCGACTTGCCGCGTTTGTTTGAAACCTTTCACCGCGGCACCAATGTTGGCCATATTGCTGGCACCGGCATTGGCCTGCACATCGTCAAACAGTGTGTGGACTTGCACCGGGGCAAGATAGAAGTGGCGAGCGAACCCGGCCAGGGCACACGGTTTACGGTGCATCTGACGGCACCACTTGCATCATGAAGCCGCCTTGAAGAAAGTCAACCCTGCCCCGTGAAAATCCAGCTTCTTTCAGACCTGCACCTCGAATCCAATCCGCACTTTTCAGCCCGCCCCACCCCAGGTGCCGATCTGCTGGTGCTGGCTGGCGACATCGGCTCTTACCAGAACGGCTCGCAACTGGACCGTCTCGGCATCAAGGACTTCGGCCTGGCGCGTTTTTCACCGCTGCCCGTCGCGCAAGGCGGCGCAGCCTGGCCCACACCGGTCATCTTTTTACCCGGCAACCACGAATACGACGGCCTGGATTTTGACGAAGCCCACAGTCGCCTGCGCGAAACCTGCCAGCGCCTGGGGCTGATCTGGCTGGAGCGCGAAACCACCGTGATCAATGGCGTGCGTTTTGTCGGTTGCACCCTGTGGACAGACTTTGACGCCCTGACCAACGAACGTGCCCTGACCGGCGAAGTCACACTGGGTGAGCAATTGGCCGAACGTGAAAAAGCCTTCAGGGCCGCCAACTTTTACCTTAAAAAGAACCACTCCTTTCGTGCCGAACAGCCCATGCTGGCCGAAGACGTACGCCAGGAAGGGCTGGCCAGCCAGGCCTGGCTAAGGCAGGCACTGGACCAAGCCTTTGAAGGCGCAACAACAGTGGTCACTCACTTTGCACCGAGCTTGCGCAGCGCCGACCCGCGTTACGGCATCAGCCCCGGCACCGCAGGCTTTTGCAACACCCTGGACGACCTGCTGCCCAAAGCCCAGCTATGGCTACACGGCCACCTGCACTGCGCCATCGACTACCGAAAAAATGGCTGCCGTGTGGTCGCCAACCCGCTGGGTTATGCGCGCAAGGGTGAGCAGGAAGGCTATAAGCCGGAGCTTTTGATTGAAGTGGGGTGATTGTGCTACTGCGTTTTCAATCATCAGTGCCACTTGCACCGACCTCATCAAAGGTCGCTCGTCATGCCAGTATCTTTTAAAGCCGTCCGCGCCGACATCACCCGGCTCGCGGTTGACGTGATTGTCAATGCGGCCAATTCTTCTTTGCTCGGGGGTGGTGGGGTGGATGGGGCGATTCATCGGGCGGCAGGGCCAGATCTTGTGCATGAATGTCGTTTGCTGGGTGGCTGCAAAACAGGCGAGGCCAAAATCACCAAAGGCTACCGCTTGCCTGCAAAACACATCATTCACACAGTGGGGCCAGTCTGGCGTGGGGGCTTGAATGGGGAGGCGGACTTGCTGGCTTCCTGTTACCGGCGATCCATGGAGCTTGCTGCGGAAAATGGCGCTGGCTCTATCGCGTTTCCGTGCATCAGCACGGGTATCTATGCTTATCCGATTGAGCTGGCAACCGGGGTCGCCATCAGCAGCGTGCGTGAAAAATGCCTGGAGTTTCCGTCAATCCAGGAGGTCATTTTTTGCTGCTTTTCTGCGCAGGACCTTGCTGTTTACGAAAAAGCGTTGGCTCGCGGTTGAAAGCAGCAAGCCGAAACAGGCCACTCACCGCGCCCCCAGCCCCTCAAAACAGGTATGAATCACCATCTCGATGATCTCCTCGTCGCTGTGCTGACCGCCTGCCTTTAAAAACTCCAGCACCGGGTCGCAGGCGCGGGAATACAGGGTGTAGAGCACGACCAGGGCGGGGGTTTTGCTGCTCAGGCTGCCGTCTTGCTGGGCGGCTTCTATCCACGCACCCATCTGGTCGCTGACCTGCATCAGGCCATCAAGGTAGGCCTTGTTGCCCATCAGGTTGGCGCGCAGGCTGGAGTTCTGGCTGGGTAGCGAGGGCATTTCGCCCAGCAGTTGCAGACGCATCATCCAGCGGGCCAGAGCCCTGAGCTGCTCGATTGGCCGGGCACCTTGTGGCAAGGTGGCCATAAAGGCCAGCGCCAGTCCGAGCACACGCACCATGGCTGCGGCAGCCAGGTCTTCCTTGCTGGGAAAGTGTTTGTACAGGCTGGCTTTGGCAATGCCAACTTCGGCGGCTACTTCGTCCACGGTCATCAGGTCAAAGCCTTTTTCAGCCAGCAGCCGGTTGACGGCACGAACAATCGCGTCTTCACGCGCCTGCAGCATTTGCAGCTTGAACGAGGCTTTGGGGGGTTTGGTGGCGGATGAGCTTGGGGTAGACATGGGCCGGATTTTAGCGATCTATCAGGCCAGGCGGTCAAAAAACAGATACGCCACCTCTTTTTTGAACCTTCAGCATTTAAAGTGACTCAACGGTTTTAACCCTTTGTTTCAACTGTTCCAAATCAAGCCAAACAATGGTTTGAATTGAAAAAGGGTTGCATGTATCTTGCATGACATACCAAAAAGATTTTCCCCGTGCATAGGCTGTATGCACTTTCCTCGCGTTTTAACGGGCAGGAGCGTCAACATGAAAAGCACTTACTCATACATTTTTGCCTGGCTGGCAGCCGTTGCAGTGGCGTTTGGGCTGGCTGTGGTGTCGCCCAATGACGCCAGCGTGATGGGCAAACTGCCGGATTTCATGTCGCGCACGCTGCTGCGCCAACCGGTGGCGGTGCCTGAGGGCCTGCCTTCTGATCGCACCCTGGCGTTGATTACCTTTCAGCGTGGCCAGCGGGCGCAGGTTGAAGGCTGGATCAATGGCCTGGACCTTAAAAACGACCGTACCATCAGCTGGATGCGCATGCCTGTCATCAGCGACCCTGGCACTTTGACGGGCCGGGATGCGGCTGAAACCAAGTTGTTGCAGCATTACCCTTTTGAGGCTGAACGTGCCAACCTGGTACCTGTGTTTGCTGACCGCGACAGTTTTGCGCGTTCTGCGGGGCTGAACGGCACGGACCAGGTTTATGTGGTGGTGGTCAACCGGCGCGGTGATGTGCTGGCGCGGGTTGAAGGTGAGTTTGATGTCGAAAAAGCCGCCACGCTGCGTGAAACCCTGAAAGCTCAAGATCTTTGAACCTGCTTCTGACAGCGTTGACGTCGCCGTCATCAGGCTTGTTCAAAGCTCTGCAGCCCCGAGCGTGAAATAAAAAGTAGCGCCCTGGCCAGGCACAGAGTGGCCCCAGACCTGGCCACCATGGCGCGAGATGATGCGGTGAACCGTGGTCAGGCCAATGCCGGTGCCGGCAAACTCGCTCGGCCCATGCAGCCGCTGGAAGGCACCAAACAGTTTTTCTGAATACGCCATGTCAAAACCCGCACCCTGGTCGCGTACAAAATAAACCACCTCACCTGGGTCTGCCCGACCGGAATCACCCTCTTGCGCAATATATTGGCCAAAAGTGATGTGGATGCAGGCCTGGCCGGCGCTGAACTTCCAGGCATTGCCAAACAGGTTGTCCAGTACCTGTTTCAGCAGCCTGGGGTCACCATGAGCCGACATGCCGGGATGAACATGGCACTGTACGGGCTGATCGGGCTGGCGCTCCTGATAGTTTGTCAGCAGCTCTTGCGCCATTGTGCTGAGGTCAACCGGCTCCCAGCGCAGGTTGGTGCGTGAGACCTGTGCCAGGGCCAGCATGGCGTCAATCAGCTCGCCCATATGTGTCACGCCAGCCCGGATGCGCGCGAGGTAATGCAGGCTGCGCTCGACTGATTTTGCGTTGGCGGGTTTGCCGATGGCGTTTTCAAGCAGGTTGCTGAAACCGTCAATCGCACTCAAGGGGCTGCGCAAGTCATGCGACACCGAGTAGGAAAATGCTTCAAGCTGTTTGTTGGCAAACTCCAGCTGGGCGGTGCGCTGCTGCACCCGCTCTTCCAGGCTGGCATTGAGCTGGAGTATTTCCTCACGTCCACGCCGGCGTTCACGAATGTCGGTGTTGATGCCCAGCACGCCGTTGATCTGGCCCAGGTCGTCGCGCACCACCGTCCAGCGGGCTTCGACCCAGACGCTGGAGCCGTCACGCGCCACCTGTTCCAGCTCGCTGGTCCGGTCGCCGCCGGTGTCGAGGGTCTTGTTCATGGCGGTTTCCAGCACGTTCGGGCTGCGGTACATGAACTGCTCCATGGTTTTGCCCAGCACCTCGTCTGCGGTCCAGCCGTACAGACGTTCAGCACCCTTGTTCCAGTAGCGAATGGTGCGGTCAAGATTGCGAACCATGATGGCGTCCTGCGCACGGTCAAGCAAGGAGGCCTGCTCGCTCAGCTTGGCGGCAGCCTCTCGTGCTGCTGCCTGACTGCGGCGGCGTTCCAGCCGGGCTCGCAGGCTGACGATGCCAAAAGCCAGGTTGTCGGCCAGTTCCTGCAGCAGTTGCACTTCATCATCCGGAAAACGCTGCACCTCACCCGAATACATGCAAAACAGGCCAAACACCCCCTGCCCGTCCTTGAGCGGCAGGCAAATCACACTGCGATAACCACGCATCAGGGCGGCCTCGCGCCAGACAAACTGGCTGGATGCGTCGGATATGTCGCTGCTTTGTACAGCCTGGCCGCTGCGAACCGTCTGCCCCGCCGGACCCTGGCCGGAGCGCCGGCTCTCATGCCAGGTGACCCTGGAAGAACTCAGATAACCAAGGTCATGCCCGGCATGGGCTATCGGCTCTATGCTGCGCTGTTCGTCGTCCCTTGCATAACCAACCCAGGCCATGCGGTAGCCCCCCACATCGATAGCCACCCGGCAAACAGCGGCCAGCAACTGGTTTTCGTCATCAATCCGGTTGATGGCAATGCTGGAGCGGCTCAGCATCTGCAAGGCCCTGTGGGTATTGAGCAGCGCGAAGTCAGCCAGCTTGCTTGCGGTGACATCACGCGCCGTGCCAACCACACGTTCAAGGCAGCCATCAGGGCCAAACACCGGGTAGGCGTTGTCGCGTATCCAGCGGGTCTGGCCGTCCGGCGTCAGGATGCGGTACAGCCCTTCTGACTTCAGACCCTGGCGGTTGAGTGCCCAGGCCCGCCTGATGATGGGCAGGTCTTCGTCAAACACCGGGTCGGCGTAGGAGCGCGGGTCAGCATGCAGGCTTTCACTGCTGAGACCCCAGATTTTTTCGTAACCGGGGCTGATGTACAAAACCTTGCCGGTAGAGGCTTCGACGTTGTAAAAAACGTCCTGGATGTTTTCTGCCATTTCCCGAAACCGGGCCTGGCTTTCCAAAACGGCGGCTTCGGCGCGGCTGCGCTCCAGCGTGATGCGCGCCAGCCGCACGGCGCTGTCCAGCAACTCCAGGTCATTGGGCTGCGGTTTACATGGCGTACGCCGGTAAACAGCAAAAGTAGCCATCACCTCACCGGCAACCGACAGGACAGGCACAGACCAGCAGGCCTGCAAATCATGTTCATGCAGCAGGCTCCGATAGGACTGCATGAGCGGGTCTGTGCTCACTTCCTCAACAATGACCGCCTCTTTGCGAAAGGCAGCAGTGCCGCAGGCGCCCACGCCTTCGCCAATCGGCAGCCCGTCAATCGCCTGGACAAAACTTTCAGGCAGGCCAGGTGCAGCACCGTGGCGCAGCAGGCCATCCTTTACCAGCAGGATGGAACACAGGCTGGTCGGCGCGTGGCGTTCGATCAGGTGCACGATGGCACCAAGTGACTGCGCCAGTGGCACGCCGCTGGCAATCTGGGCCAGCACTTCCTTTTGCCCGCGGACAAAACCTTCGGCCGCTTTCAGCTCGGTCATGTCGTTAAACACCAACACACCACCGAGCAATTGCCGGTCTTTGTCACGCACCGGGCTGGCGCTGAGCCGGAAAATCCGGTCTTCAGCACCGGGCTGCCTGAACAGGACTTCACAGTTGTCGGTGCTGACGCCACGAATCGCCAGCGACAGCGGCCGCTCGGATAGCGGGTAGGTGTATTTGCCGTCCAGCGTCAGCAGTTCGTGCTTGCGGTGCCATACGTCGAGCGTATTATTTATTCCGTCAATTGAACAAAGTCGGCTGGCCGCCGGGTTGCAAAGCATCAGGCGGCCTTCGGTATTTGCCGCGACCACACCTTCGCTCATGCTGTTGACAATCATATTCAGCAGGGCGCGCTCTTCGTCCACATGGGCCAGCGCGGCATTGACCTCCTGGCCGCGCAACTGCAGCGATGCGGCCATGCGGTTAAACGAAGCGCCTATCGCACCAAATTCGTCCTGATGCCAGGGACCCAGCCTGACACGCCCACCCAGGTCGCCCCATGTGATGTCCTGCGCGCTTTTCAGAATGGCCAGTGTCGGTTTGACAATCAGCCAGGAGCCCAGCCACCAGGCACCGCCCACACCAACTGCCGCCATGCCCAGCAGCGCCAGCAGGCTTACATACAACGCCTCACGCGGCCCAGCGGTCAGACTGGCCTGCGGCGCACTGATGACCACCCGCATACCGCCTTTCTCCACCCCGTCCACAGGTGCGTAGGCATAAACCCGCATCACGCCGCTGGGGTCTGTGGCCTCAACTACATCCGGCACACCAGACTGCGTTTTTTGCAGCAGAGCCAGCACGGCGGCATCTGATTCAGGTTTGCCCTGCAAAGCCGTATCTGCCGGGTAAACCGCCATGATGGTGCCCTGCCGGTCCAGTACCCGCAACTGCGCGCCTTCCAGCACTGGCCCGTCAGCCAGCGCCTGGGCAATCGCCGTGATATCAAGCGTAGCAAACGCCACGCCGTTGATTTTTTTGTCAGGGCCATAAACCGCCACGGCAAAACTCAAGCCCGGTTTGCCGCTGGCACGCCCGACAGCAAATTCACCTACGGCAAACTTTTGCCCGGCCACTATCTGTTTGAAATAAACCCGGTCACCGACATAAATTTTCGGCCCTTTTCCCAGCTCACTTTCCAGTGCATGGCAGGCCAGTTTGCCGTCCAGCGCTACAACAGCCAGATTGGTGTAGCTGCCGTTGCGAGCCTGCAGGTTTTTAAGGTAAGACACACACAGTCCAGTGCTGGTGTCCTGAATTGACGGGGTGCCGGTCATGTCGTTCAGCAACTGGTAGACCCTGTCTACCAGATGCTGCTGGCGGTCTGCGGCCAGCAAGGCTTCTGACTGCAGGCTGGTCTTGGCCAGGGCCAGCGCAATGCTGTTGTTTTTGGCGGCCGAGTAGATAAAAAGGCCAAGCACAGGCACACAAGCCATCAGTACCAGCAGTGCCAGACGAAAACGCAATCCACTCCGCCATTCAAGCATCTGCTTACCTTGTGCCTTTCCCTGAGGTGCGGCCGGGTCCGGCCCACGTTTTAGAGTATGTTCAAGGACAGTATGCGCATGGTCTGCTTCTTTGTAAATGACTATGTAGCCTGAGCTTGCGCGACAGCAAGGCCTATTGTTTGCGCTGCACAAACAGATTGCGTTTGGCGTCTTCAGGGTAGGCAAACACCACCGCGCCATTTTTGACCATGCCCATCACCAGCATGTTCTGGGTGGTGGCGTCCTTGTCAACGCGGCTGAAAGGCTGCTCATAGGTGGCTATCACGCCGTAGTATGTTTTTGATTTGCCCTCCAGTGCCGCCTTGATGGACGGGCCGCTCAAGTTCCCGTCACGAATGCCGAAAAGTGAATAGATGAGTATGTAAACCGCGTCATAACCCTGGGCTGCGGCCATGGGAACGGGGATTTTCTTGACATTGAACTTGCGGGCATAACTGGTCAAAAACGAGGCCCGCCGCTCGTTGCTGGGCTCGGCAATAAAGGTTTGCGCCATCAATGCGCCGTCAGCGGCTTCTTTGCCGCCTTCAATAAAAAAGGGAAAAGACAGCGGCCAGGCACCCACTTGTGGCACTTTCCAGCCCAGATCCTGGCGCCCGCGTGCAATCACGGCGTTTTCAGGGCCCACGGTGTAACTGAACACCACATTGGCACCGGCAGCCTTGGCGGCCTTGAGTTCTTCGCTCAGGTCCTTGACACCCAGAGCAAACCGCGCAATGTGCACCGGCTTGAGTTTTTTGGCGTCCAGCGCGGCTTCAACGTCCTTGAGCCCGGCTTCACCATAACCACTGGTATCGGCAAAAATCGCAACCTTGTCCCAACCGCGTTTGAGAATGTCTTCAACCACAAATGGTGCCTGTATGCTGTCTTTGGCCGATGTACGAAAGATGTAACTCTCGGGTGCCGGGTATTTGGCCGTCAGGGGTGTGCCGGTGGCGCACGGAATGATCAGCGGCATTTTGGCGTTCTGGAACACCTCCAGCGACTTGGCGGCCACACCGGTGTTGCAAAACCCGAGGGTGGCAATCACTTTTTCGGCCACCAGCTCTTGCGACATCTTCAGCCCCACATCCGGGCTGGCCTGGTCATCCCTGCGCACAATTTCAAGCTTGCGGCCCAGATAGCCGCCAACCGCATTGATCTCATCCACCGCCTGCTGGATACCATTGAACATGGGCACACCAAAATCTGCCGATGCACCGGTAAACGGGCCAATCACGCCGATTTTCAGGCTGCTGGCAGTGCTTGTAGTGACCGCAGGGCTGGCCGGCACCACCTGTGCCAGCGCGGAAGGTGCCGCCTGGGTCAGCCAGGCCCCCAGCAGCATGGCCGCGCCGGAGCCAAAATAAGCCCGGCAAAACCGAAGGCATGAAGTTTTCATATGCTTGTCTCCTGAAGTGTTGTTGCCTGTTGAGCTCTGCCGCTCAAAAATGAACGAATCGACCTTCCAGACTTCACTTCAAGGATAGTCAGCACACCCAGGAAACAGGCCCAGACTTTCCCTTAGGGCCTCACCCAATGTCAGCCAGCTGTAAGCCCGCTCTGAATCTGCAAAAGCCGGATGCGAGCGGGCAATAGCCTGCCCAGAATACAAAAAAGCGCAGGGCAGAGGAGATCGCCCCCTCAAAGCCCTGCGCCCCAGCGATACGTCTCAGTCTCGGTCAGGCAATCAGTAAGTCAGACCAAACCCAAACGGAAACAGCGTGTCCCTGGCCGGGTAACCTGGCACATCGGGCTGGTTGTCCACAATCGCCTTTGAGTTGTTGGCCAGCGCAAACGGCAGTTTGCCCTGGGGTTTGAAGGCTGCGCCGCTGGCCAGTACCTTGCCGCTCAGCACGTCAAGCAAGGCGGTGTTGCTGACCCCAAAACCAGCCACGATGCCGCCCGCACCCTTGAGGCCGCTGGCGTCGTCCAGCACATAAGGCTGGCGGAAATAGATGGCCAAAACCGTCTTTTTGGCACCGACTTCGTTCATCACGGCCTGAATGTCGGCCAGTGGCGGGGAAATCAGCCACGACTGTGCTGCGGCCATTTCGGTAAAGGACATCATGCCGTTTTCCCAGGGAAAGGAGCCACCAAAATTCAGGCCGTTGTCGAGACAGGCTTTGGTCGAGTCTTCAACCGAATAGTCGGCCTTGGCCACACAGCGGTCAACAGAACCCCAGGTTTTGCCCGTCGCAGGGTTGATGCGGCCGCCGGTTGCCGGGTCATCACTTTTGTAGGTGCTGGTGTATTTTGTGGTTGTGCCCGGAACAAGCTTGTTGTTCGAGACCTCGACACGTATCACCGCATAGTCATGGCCTGCCGCGCTGGGCCGCACACCACCTGCCAGCGCTTCGCCATCAGTTACGGTGTAGCCATATTTCACGGTGTCGTTCTTGGCCAGGCCCATGGTGTAGACCTTGGCGCCAGCCTTCAGTGGCAGGGTTTTGCTGCCGGTGCCCATGTCCTGGTTTTGCAGCAGGGCGATGGATTTGCGCTGGATGTCCATGCCTGCGGCCAGGTTGGCGCTGCTGCCAATCGTGCCATTGGCCTTGCTGGCATCAACATAGGGGTTTTCAAACAGGCCAAGCTGGAACTGTTCTTTCAGCAAGCGTTTGGCGGCTTCGTTGACACGGGCTTCCGACACCAGTCCGGCAGCCACCAGGTCGGTAATGGTTTTGTTCACGTTAAAACCAGACAGGGTTTCAGTGCCACCATTGATGGCTGCGGCGACCCTTTCAGCCACGGTTTTTTTCTCCAGCCCCCAGGCCCTGTCGTTGATGATGCCGGTGTCGGAGTTGACGTAGCCCTTGAAGCCGAGTTTGCCACGCAACAGGTCTGTCACGATCTGTTTTGAGAAGGCCATGCCGGTCTGGTCGTAGGTCACGCCTTCATACGTCACATTGATAGGCACACCGTAATAAGGCATGACGGCAGACACACCGGCATTCATGGCGGCCACAAAAGGCTTGAGGTGGTAGCCAAAATTGCCGCCAGGATACACCTGGTTTTTGCCGTGGGCGTAGTGCGGGTCCAGCCCCATTTCCTGCGGGCCACCGCCTGGAAAGTGTTTGATGGTCAGTGCCACGGCAGATTGTGGTGTGACTGAAGTGCCGTCCTTGATGGTCGTGCCCTGCAGTGTTTCAACCAGTGTCTTGAGGATGTTTGAGTTCAGGTCGGCGTCTTCGGTAAAGGTTTCCTGTACCCGGTACCAGCGTGGTTCGGTAGACAGGTCGGCCATGTAACCGTACATGCCGCGCAGGCCAATCGATTTCCACTCGTTACCCATCACGGTTGCGAACTGCTTCATCAGCGACATGTCGCCGGCACCCAGGGATGCAGAGGCCAGGCCCGCTTCCTTGGGAAACTCGGTGAAGGCACCCGATGCTTCGCTGATGCCGACGCGCGGGTCCTTTTCATAGTGGTTGCGGGCGTTGGACTTGAAAACGGCTGGTATGCCCAGGCGTGTGCCTTCGGTCATTTGCTGAACGGTGTTGGTGAAGTTTGCGGCCTGCTCCGGCGTGACCTGCCCGGCTGCGGGTGTGGCCGTCACCACGCTGCGGAAGATGAAACGACTCATCTTCTGGTTGTTGATGAAGTCGGCAGCCGTTGCTGGTGCAGCGCCATTGGTGCCTGCGTTCATGGTGTCAATCAGCATCAGGCCGGCTTTTTCTGCCAGCGTCATTTGCGACACGAGGTTGTCCACGCGCTTGTCAACCGACAGGCGCCAGTCTTCGTAGTCGTCAAGTTTGCCGTTGCTGTTCAAGTCCTTGAATTTCAGGCTGTCAACGGTGATCAGGCCCTTGACACGGGCACCCAGGTCGGCCTGGACAGGCGGCGCGGCATCATCACCGCCGCCGCAGCCTGCGGCGGTCAATACCAGCCCCAGGGCAATGACCAGCGGCGAGCGCTTGAACAGCGGTCTGAGCGCAGGTGCTTGAGTGCTTGTTGCGTGATGTTTTTTCATGTCTTGTCTCCAGGGTGTGAATCAGGGCTGTCTCGGGAAATATTCCGGCTTGATACCGAACAATGAAATTGCTGGGCACCTGCAACAGCAGGCGCTTTGCAGTGGCGTCAACTGTTTGCTTCTTTAACGAGCATTAGTTAACGTTAACATTCATTGTTAACGTTACCAAATTAACTGTCAACAAACTTGCATAGGTGAAATCCCGAACTTAGGGATCAAATGATTCTGAAATCGCGGGGTCTGTCCGCACTCAATAGGCAGGCCGGACCCGATGCACGGACAGCACCACTTCAGGCGCTTTCACGCTCCACAATGGAAAAGCCGATATCCACCATGGGCTCGGCATTGACACGGCCCTCTGCACGCGCCACCACCATTTCAGCGGCCAGCCTGCCAATGCGGGTGCCGTCTATCCTCACCGTGGTCAATGGCGGAGTGGCGTCTGCAGCAAAACCCTGGTCGCCCATGCCCACTACAGCCAGTTTGCCCGGCACCACGATGCCGCGCTGGGTGGCTTCTATCAAGGCACCCAGGGCCAGCATGTCCGAGCTGCAGAAAACCGCTGTGACGCCAGGCGCTTTGGCCAGCAATTCAGCCAGCCCCGCCCGACCCGCGCCCATGGTGCTGGGTGCGGCCGTGTAGCAGATGCTCACCTCGTCCATGCCCAGACGCTGCGCCCTGGCCTGAAAAGCCGAAGCGCGTGTGCGGGCGCGCTGGTCGTTGGCGCTGACCAGGCCCACACGCCGGTGGCCGCGCTGGTGAAAGAAGTCAACCACCGCCTCGCCAATCAGTGCATGTGAAAAGCCGACCAGCATGTCAACCGGCGTGGGTGTCAGGTCCCAGGTTTCGACCACCGGGATTTTTGAGGCCAGCAAGGCCCGCCGCGCCTCGACCGAGCGGACTATGCCTGCCATCACGATGCCGTCGGGGCGCCGCTGGATAATGGTCTTGAGCAGCAGGTCTTCACGTGTCGCGTCGTAGCCACTCTGCCCAATCATCAGCTGGTAACCACGTTCGTGCAGCGCCAGGTCAAGCGACTCGACCATTTCCTGAAAAACCGGCCCGACCAGCGTGGGCAGCAGCGCCGACACCAGGCGGGCACGCGACAGCCGCAGCCCGGTGGCCATGGCGTTCGGCACATAACTCGTGCGCTCAACTGCGTCACGCACACGCGTCAGGGTGTCAGGGGACACCTTTTCGGGGTTGTTCAGCGCGCGCGACACGGTCATCGCCGACACTCCGGCCAGCCGTGCGACGTCCAGAATGGTGAATGGCTTGGAGTTAGGGGACATTCGGCTGGGCATTCATGTCATCATCAAGGGCAGTCATTGTGACCAGCCAGCCAGCGCCTGGACCCGGCAAACAGCAGGTAGCGGGCAGGCTGAAGGCATTTTATTCAGCCAGGGCAAGCTGATTGAGCACCAGCGACGCGGCAGCAGACTGTTTCAGTGCAGCTGACAGCGCATCCAGCACCTCCGACTCGAGATTCCAGCAGTGCCAATAAAGCTGGATCGGCAGGGTATAGCTCGGCGTCACGTTGACCAGCAAACCCTGGGCGATCAGCGGGTCGGCCAGCAAACACGGCACCACGCTGACACCCCAGCCTGCCAGCACGGCCCTGACCATGCCTTCGGACGAGGGTACAAACAGCTGGTTCAGCGTGACACGTTTAAGCCCAAAAGCCTTGCCGACAAACTCGCCAGGCAGTTCGTCCTTGCGGTTAAAGGCGACAAAGGGCACTTCACGAAAGTTGTACTGCGTCAGCGCAGGCGCGGTCTGGCTGCCGTCAGGGCCGTCACGCAGGCCGAGCCGGGCCTGTGCAAAACCTGGCGTCGCCACGGCGATGTATTGCATCGCACCCAGCGGCACGATCTTGCAGCCGCGCAAGGCCTGTTTCAGCGTCGTGACACAACCCAGCACCTGGCCTTCACGCAGCCATTCGTGAGTGAAGTTCTGGTCGTCGTGAATGATCTCCATCGGCAGGCCCTGTTTTGCCAGCTCGGTCAGCGCGGGCATGGCCCAGGTGGCAATGCTGTCGGCGTTGATGGCAATCGAGATGCGTTCTTCCTCACGCGCGCCACCTAACGAGCTGGGTGCCAGCTCTTTCATGTCACGTTCAAGGTCGGCACGCAGCAGGCGCAGCATTTTGGTGTGCTTGAGCAGCAACTGACCGGCCGACGTGGGTTTGAGCGGCCGGCTGCGCACGATCAGCACGGTGCCGACCTGTGCCTCAAGCGCGCGCAAACGCTGTGACACCGCTGACTGCGTGATCGACAGGCGCTGCGCCGCACGTTCAAAACCGCCCTCTTCAACAATGGCAGCCAGGCATTCAAGGGCGTCGGGGTCAAAGGTACTCATGGCAGAAAACTCGTGTGTTTTTATATAAGCTGGGCTGATGTTTCGGCTAAGAGTTTAATTTTTCTTTTAATTGAAGGCAACTTCCAGCACACTTTCATGTTGCAAACGTGGCATGAAAGTTGTTACGTCCCCACGACATCGGATGCAGTCATCCACAGAGAGTTTTATATGAAAGTTGTTGTTTTAGGCGCAGGCATCATAGGCGTGAGCACGGCCTGGCATTTGCTGGAGCTGGGCCATGAGGTCACCGTGGTTGACCGCCAGCCCGACGCCGCACTTGAAACCAGTTTTGCCAATGCTGCGCAGATTTCTGTCAGTTATTGCGAACCCTGGGCCAACCGTGATGCACCTCTGAAGGCCCTGAAATGGATGTTTCGCAACGACGCTCCGCTGCTGTTTCGCCCCAAACTTGACGTTCACCAGTGGAGCTGGGGCATTCAGTTTCTGGCCCAGTGCAACGACGCCGCGTTTGAACGCAATGTGCAGCAACTGGTGGCCCTGGGTGCCTACAGCCATGCGGCGCTGAAAGATGTGGTGGCCACCACCGGCATCGAGTACAGCCGCCTGGAGCGTGGTATTGCCCACTATTACACTGACCAGAAATCCTTCGACACCGCAGGCGAAGCTGCGGGGCTGATGCGCAAATATGGTGTGGACCGGCAAGTGGTCAGCAGCGAAGAGCTGTTCAAAATTGAACCGGCCTTCAAATCCTTTGCCCACCGTATCGTGGGTGGCACCTACACGGCCAGCGACGAAAGCGGCGACGCGCGTGTATTTACCCAGGCGCTGGCGCAACGCTGCATGGCCAGGGGCGCTGAATTTCTGTTCAACCATGACATCACGGCGCTTGAAACAGCTGGTGGCGCTGTCAGATCCGTAGCCATACGTGCCCGCCAGACAGGCGCAGCAGGCCAGAATGATTCAAAAACCAGTCAATTGAAGGCTGATGCAGTGGTGGTGGCCTGTGGCTCATACACCGCGCCGCTGTTGCGCACCGTTGGCGTCAACTTGCCGATTTACCCCGGCAAGGGCTATAGCGCCAGCTTCAAACTGCTCAAACCCGAACTGGCACCATTTGTCAGCACGATTGACGACGAAGTCAAATGCGCCATGAGCCGCCTGGGCAGCGGTGAGGACAGCTTTTTGCGCGTGGCTGGCACGATTGAAGTTGGCGGTTACGACCTCGCACTCGACACCCCGCTGGCCAAAGCCCGCTGCAAGATGCTGGCCGACCGCATTGAACAGGTCTTGCCCGGCGTCTGCGACACACGCCTGGCTGAAGAAGGCGGTGACCCGCACTTCTGGACCGGACTGCGCCCCGCCACGCCAACCAATATCCCCTTCATTGGCCAGACCAAAATCGCCAAGCTCTGGGTCAATTCCGGCCACGGCACCCTGGGCTGGACACACGGCGCGGGCTCGGGCAAGGCCATGGCCGAGCTGATAAGCGGAAAAAAACCGGCTATGACCTTTGGATTTTTAGGGGTTTAGGCATTTCTTCCTTACCTCTTGTTGCATTTGACCGTTAAAAACCCTTCAAAATCCGGCATCGGGTAGTCAAAACCGTCAAAAAACACCGTCACTTACATTTTGTCGCAATAAATATCAACATCAGCTCACATAAACCCACAAAAATTCACACGTGTGCTTATTTCCGGGTCTTGTCTGACAACGCTCCCTAGCTAAAAAGCGTATTCTTTGTTGCAGTGCAGCATTTTTTGCACTGGACAGGAATCAACGTGCCGAAATCACTACTTCAGAAAACATTTGGTCAGACCATGCTCAAGGCCACGCGCCTGACAGCCAAAGGCGGCCTGATGGACGCTACGCGGCTGATTCAGCGCGCCCTGTCAAGTCTGAGCGGTCTGGGCGCACCAGCCACGGCACAACCCATGCCACCAGCCGCCACCGCTGAAAAAAGCAGCGCTGCGCGTTTTGCCAGCCCGGCCGACGCCGTCACAGACATTGAAGTCAAACCCGTCCGCAGGACCAGTACCGACACACCCGCTGCCAATGACCCGCAAACCAGCAGCAGCACAGTCGGCAGCAGTGGGCTGCTGCAGCCCTTCAGTTCGCTGGCCCAGGTCGAGGCGGTGCTGAAAGAAGCCCTGAAAGAGACGTTTTTCCCGGATTTTTCACCGCCAGATGTGCTGCCCTCGGACCGAGCGCCGCCCGCATCGTTTACGCCGCCAGTATCACCGTCTGCATTTACGCCTCCCGAAGCACCGGATATACCAGCAGCACCCCAAACACCTCAAATCTCGCCAGTTCAGCCCGCACCGGCATCAAATCCGGCAGCGCCAGTCGAGGCACTGGCACCTGCACGCCAGCCGGTCGCCCGGCCCGGCTTGTTTGCAGAAAGCACCATACAGTTCAAGGGCGAGCACTACCTGTACCGGCTTTATGTACCCGCCAGCCCCAACTATCCCACAGCCCCGGACGCGGTAGCCGCCAGCGCCGCGCCAAGCCAGCTGCCGCTGGTGGTCTTGCTGCATGGCTGCAAACAGAATGCCCTCGACTTTTCCAAGGGCACCGCCATGAACGCGCTGGCCGACAAACACCAGGTCATGGTGCTTTACCCCCAGCAACTGAGCAAAGCCAACAGCGGCGGCTGCTGGAACTGGTTTGAACCCCATCACCAGACCCGCAGCGGCGAGCCCGGCATGATTGCCGCGCTGACCCGTAAAACCATAAGCGCCAGCCACGGTGACGTACAGATTGACCCCGAACGTGTGTACATCGCCGGTCTCTCGGCAGGCGGTGCCATGTCAGCCGTAGTGGCCGAACTCTACCCCGACATTTTTGCGGCTGTCGGCGTGCATTCCGGCCTGGCAGCAGGCGCAGCGCAAAGCATGATTGGTGCCTTCAGCGCGATGCGGCGCGGCTCCCTTGTGCAAACCGCCACCGCCATTCCAACCATTGTTTTCCATGGCACCAAAGACAAAACCGTTCACCCCGACAACGCCACCCATGTCAGCGGTGCAGCCCTGGCCACCCTGAGCGCCAATGGCCTGCAGTTGGTCAAAAGCGAAGAAACCATACAGATCAGAACCGCCCGCCCCGCCAGACGCACAAGCTATCTGGACGACCAGGGCAAAGTCCATATCGAGCAATGGACCGTCGTGGAAGGCGGCCACGCCTGGTTTGGCGGTGACGCATCAGGCTCCTACACCGACCCCCAGGGGCCACCAGCCTCGGAAGCCATGTTGAAGTTTTTTCTGCAGCATAAAAAGCGGTGAGGGGTGGGAGTAGCAATTGTCTGTTATTTCAGAGGGAGCAAGCCAGGCAGCTGCAGCTCATAAATCCCAAGCCTCGCAGTCAGGTCAGCAGGCCAACAAACAGGCCGTACATTCGACAGCCGCCAGGCCCAATACCCAGGCAACCAGCCACTGGCGCAAGCCACCTCAAGCTCCGCAGGCAGCCATGCATGCACCTCTTCCACATCCACCAGCGCCACCGCCCGCCCGTGCGGGTCACACGGTTGATCTGGGCCAAGAAAAACCGCGTTTTCAACAATCAGCAAATTTCGCAAAGGAACAATGGCAGGCCGCCACGAGCGGACTTCAATCGTTTTTTTGCCGGATTCAATGTTTGTCCCGCTGGGAGCGACGACTGAGAGAGCCAGCAGGGGTTGAGCAGTCAACTGCGTCAGCGCATCGGCAAAACAATCTGACCCGGATGTCACATCGGCCCCTGTCTGGATATCGACAGGCCATGCAAGGCATGGATCGCACCTGCGGCATGCCTCCCCCAGTGATTGCGATGACAGAATGCCCAATGCCAAAGTGCGTTAGCCAGCTGGCCTTGCTCAAAAAGCAAAAGACCTGCATGGATGTCTTTATAGGTATCCAGCAGATCGTCGCCAATGTCGCCCAACCCGGACTCGTCATTTAGCCCCGGATCGGGATCGAAATATTCACGGTAATACCAACCATTGAAGGGGGCGAGATTAGTCTTCGCCCGCTCAAGCAGATGCTCGGGAATATCCGGTCCATCATCCGAATTTTCAGGGCCGGTTTCGGGCAAGTCCAGGGCCGCCGCATAAAGCCGGCACAACCACGACACGGCCTGCGAATCTCGCTGTGCAGCGGGCTGCGCGTTTTCGCACCAGTTACAGAATCCCCGAGCCAGCTCTGCAAAGATCTTCGTGGGGTCCATGACAAATATTTCCCTTGTTTTTGATTTTTGAAACGGGCCTTCCGGGACGGCAGCGCAGGCTCAAAGGCATCCCGTCAACACAACGAACAGCTTCAAGTACCTCGAAATCTCAGCCCGAATCATGTTGGCACGACACGGCAAAGTCCACGTGCTCATGCTCGTCGTGACGAACCCAGGGTGAGCTGTAGGCCGAAAAGTTGGCACCACTGGAGGGCAGTCTGACGCTCCCCTCGATACGGCCTTTGTTGACAGTGCCAAAACACTGGCTTTCGGCCGCGCTGACCGGCCCGAAAAGCGTCACAGCAAGGACGAGTGATAAAACGGCATGCCGAATCAAACCCATCCCCCGCCATTCTTCGCCCACCAGTCTGGCAAGCCCGGATTGATGCGCTGCCAGAACACTCCGTGATATGAGGGACGGCGTGCATGAACAAAAACCAGCACGCCCGTCAGCCCCAGCGTCAGGGCAAAAACCACAGGCAAACCCGGCCAGCCCAAAAGAAAACTGCAGACGGCCAGCAACAAAAAAATCGCCGTCCACACCAGTTCCAGCGCACGCGCCATACGCACGATGTTGCAGAACAGAAAAAAGTGGCCCACGGTGAACAGGATCAGCAAGCCAAGCCATACATCGATTTGCGCTGCCCAGGCTGAGGCGGCGATACCGACAAGCAGCACAGCACCGTCAAGGAGCGACATGCGAAAACCGGGGCTGAAGGGTTTGGCTTGGTGTGTGGCCATAAAAATCTTCAGGCCATGGCCCGTTCGTTGATGTCAAACCAGAACAGCGGCGCTTCAATGCCCGCCTGCTGCAGCCAGGCGCGAAAGTCCTGCCGGGTAACAAACTCGTCAAACAGCAGCTGCGGGTTGGGTGTGGCGGCGTTTTCGACCACGGCACGCAGGTGGTTCAGTGCGGCTGATCTTATAAATATCGGCAGTTGCCCGTCCCTGGCCACATAACCCACCAGGGGCAGGCCGCGCAGCTCAAAAGTGCCCTGGCTCAGCCACCTCGGGTCAACACTCTGCGCCCGCAAGCCGTCCCGCACCACCCCTTTGGCCAGCACACGGGCCATCACGATTTCATGCTGAAGCGTCTCTCGCGCCCACTGGGTCACGATATCCCATAGGCGGTAACTTTCGACGCAGTGGGCTGGGTTCATGGCTGGTTTTTCAAGCGAAAGGTCTGAAACAGGGCCATCAGAAGCAGCGTGCTGGCAGCCCCGGCAACGCCAAAAATCAGGTCCCCCATGGTTTCGGTCAAAGTGATCTGTATATGTGTTCCAAAGAACTGATCCGCCGCAAACTCGGCAATTTCCCAAAAAACGGCAGCAGCACAGGCCAGCGCAAAGGCAAACAAATAAGTCCCCACAGGGCGCAGGCTTCCAATGATGGGGGATGCGATGCAAACAGACTTGAGCAAAAAGTAGGAAATGGTCACACCACCCAAAAAATGGTGAACGCCGTCAAATTGAACCCGGTAAGGCGTGCGCACCATCAATGCATGAAACAACAGCACGGCAATGGGAGCCCACGCCGCCTGACGGAACAACTGAAGCAGCATTGTCCGAACAGAAATGGAGTCAGGCATGGCGTATCCAGCACACCTTATGACAACAGCATCTGCTGCACCTGCTCCAGCGGCAACTGCGTCATCTGGCTGATCTGCGCGGCCGGCATGCCGTTGGCCGACATGGTTCGCACCAGCTGGGCGATGCCTTCGATCTTGCCTTTGGCCTCACCTTCGGCCAAACCTTGCTCCAAGCCTTTTGCCAAGCCTTTGGCCTCGGCATCACCCAAGATACTGGTTTCCACCCGCCGATGATCAAGCCCCGCGTGGTATGCGTCCAGCTCTGTATCAGAGAAAGCCGCCACTTCCACCAGTTCCAGCGCACTGGCGATGTCCGCGTTGCCTGTCATCTCAGCGTCCGGCACCACCCCATCTTCGCCGACTTCATTCAAAAACCGCAGCCACAACACCTGCATGCGGCGTGCGATAAGGTTGTCAGGTTTGAATTTGGGCAACTCAATAAATACAAACTCCAGGCCCTTCAGCGTTTCATTGGTATTTTCAAGATTGACGATCTGGTAGTGGTGGTAATAGCTGGGTGTCTTGTGGTCAAACACATCATCAATCAGTGCCAGCGCGTAAACCGGCTGCAAACTGCGGTAGTCATGGCCCTTTTTGAGCTGTTTGACAAAAGCCTGCGCACCACAAAACACCATGCGGTTTTGAAATGACGGTGACCACAACATCTGCATCTCGACAATAAATGTGCGGCCGTTCACATCACGGCACTTCACATCAACAATGGAGTTTTTAAGCAAACCGGGGATTTCCGGTGCCTGCTCGGGTGTGAGGTAGTCCAGACTTTCAATCGGCGCATCCTCCGGCAAAGGCAACAAGGCGTTCAGAAAGCTTTTCAGCAGATGTTCATGCTCGCCAAAAACACGTTTGAAAGCCAGATCAATCTTGGGGTCGAGGTAGCGGCTGGTCATGGTGTGTCCTGGGGGCTAGGCGGTAAAACTGATTATCCATGGGCATAAGTCCCCATCAATAAAAGCAGCAAAATCCAAATAAATGCATCCGGGACACCACTATTGCCCACCCAAGCCCACCTGCCAGGCCCGAATCACCGGCATCAGCACCTCGCGCCGGGCCATACTTTCCGCTGACCAGACCGCTTCACGCTCGTAATACTCAGACACCAAGGGTACATCAGCTGTCAACTTCAGCCATGGCTGTTTCGAGCTGGTGAAAATGTGGATGTCGGGCGGTAAATGGTCAGGCTGGTCGAGGGTTCCTACGCGTACAAACCGGATTGCGGGTCCGCTGCCTGCGTAGTTGCTCCACAGGGCCACGCGGCAACCGGGGCAGCGCGCCACGTTTTGACCCTTGCCGCTGTTTGACGGAGTAAACACCTGCTCAGGCTGGCCGCTTAAAAGCATGACCCTATCGGCCTCAATCATGGCGTTCAGCGCAAAGGACGCGCCGCTCTCACGCTGGCACCAGCGGCAATGGCAGCAATGCACGATCAGCGGCGCGGTCAACATGCGGTAACGCAACTGCTGGCAAGCGCAGCCACCGTCCAGCGGGTAGATGTCTGGTGATTTCATGTTCGCCCCTTGATTTTTTGACGAGATTCAAGCCAAACCTGAATGCCGGGCAATCACTGCGGACACAGGCGGCAACCAGGCAGGCAACAAAAATCCCGGCCAGTTCCAGCCACCGCAAAACGAAGCAACAGCCAGCCTTGGGATGCCCTGCCCAACCCTAACGCGCCAAAAACGCATCAATCATCTTCAGGCAACGCTCCTGCTCCTGAAACAGCACGGCATGCCCAGCGTCCGTAACCTGCATCAGCCACGAACCCGGCAGACGCGAGGCCAGTGTTACCGCGTTTTCTACCGGGGTGGACAGGTCCTCGGTGCCGTTGATGAAAAGTGCCGGATTCCTGATGGTGGGTATCGCGTCCCAGATCGTGGTGCTTTCGGACCAGGCGGCAAATGCCGCAAGCTGCCGATTGCGCCCACCAGCAAGAGACGGGTTGGCGGGCATTTCTGCCACGCCAGCAACCCAAGCAGCGGCCTTGTCCATCTGGTCTGCCGGAAAGAGGATGCTCAGAACATCCTGCAGGGGCGGATCAGGTTGCGCGGCAACCGCCATGAACTCGGGCGTGGGCGGGATGGTCTTGGGGCTGCCCGCATCCCCCGCGACGGAGATGATACGGTCCACACGATTGCCGTGCCGCACGCCAATGGCAAGCGCCGTCTCGCCGCCCAGGGACCAACCCAGAATGTCGGGTTTGTTCAAGCCGATGGCCGCCATAAAGGCGACTGTCGAGTCGGCCATGTCCTCCACCGTGTAGAAGTCGGGGCCGGTATCGGGCGAATGGCCCATTCCACGGTTGTCGAAAGCCGTGACTTCATAACGTTCACCCAGAGCACGCAGCAAGGGCGCGCCCCAGTTTGCGGTGGTCATACCAAAAGCGTTGATCAACACCAGCGGCCGCCCGCGCCCAAAACGGTAATAACCGTAGTTCACCGTGCCGACCTGAACATGCTTGAGCTCCCCCAGAAAAGCTGTCGGCGACGGTACCGGTACGGGCAGCGGCGGTGCCGCATCGCCCCCTCCGCATCCGGCCAGCACAAGAACAAAAAAACCAGCAGCAAGAAGGGTTTTGCGGATGTTCATCTGCCGGATTATGGGGAGAAAAGTCTGTTTTGTAATAAATATTTGATCGCCTGGCGGGGCAACTTCAAGCCACCTTTCTCGCCCCCATAAAAAGAAACAGCGGCACACGCTGGCGTCGCAAAAACGTTTCTTCAGTTTCAAAGTTGCTACGCACAGGTTTTGATTCGCGCAGGGTTTCGACCACAAAACCGCTTTTTTGCAGCGCCTGGAAATGGTCTTCAACCGTACGGTGATATTTGACGACTTTTGCGCCCAGCCAGTCGGTGATGCGTGGGCCTGTGTTGAAGTAGTCGTCAACTACCCACGCGCCGTCAGGGCCGTCGTCCAGGGCCATCTCGCGTGCTGTCAGCACCGGGTGCTCAACTGAATAAACCAGTAAGCCGCCGGGCTGCAAGGTGCGGTGAATCTGCCGGAGCAGGGCCTCAAGCCCTTCAACATAATGCAGCACCAGCCGGGCACAGACGCGGCTGCTGCTGTTGGCGGGGTAGGACCAGTCCTGAAGTTCAGCGCGCAGCACGCGGCCCGGTGTGCCTTGCAGCGTCTTTTCAGCTTCAGCCACCATATTGGCCGAGCCGTCCAGACCCAGATAAGACGCCGCACCTGCAGCCAGCAAGTCCTTGCCAAAAGCAGCATTGCCACAACCCAGGTCAAGAAAATCATGGCCCCTGACGCCACCAGCATCATTCAGAAGCTGCCAGATAACGGGTGCCTCCAGCGTGTCATTGGCACTTTCCGTGCGCTCGCGCAGTTTTGTATAGGTATCAAAGACTGCGCTGTTGTCATAGAAGCTGGAGCCTTGGTAGGGCATGGTGTGTCCTTGAATGCCAAAGTCAAGGATGCTCTGCATAAGCCTCGCGGTTCTGTGGCAGTCGGATCGGGATGGGCTGCAAGGCGTTTTTTGCAGCCAATAGTATGCCTATTGGCAAGAAAAACAACGCAGCAGACCGCCCGAGCCCGGCTGATCACAGGCCGCAGGGAGTTATGCAGAGCATCCTCAAGCGCAGGGCTGAATCGGTGATCGAATCTGATGGCGATATGGAATTCACTCGCCAGCAGAACGCTTTGATAGCTGGGCAAGCCCGTAACGCCTGCGCCAGAGCGCTATTTAACACTCAAAACCGGCTCATTTGTCCTACGCCCGTTCACCGGGAGGGCCGACGGCGGTTTGGAAGCGAGGCCCCGACAGTCAGAAAGTCGAACCAGCAAAAGGAGACTTGCATGACAGTAATAACCAAAACCCAGGCCCCATCCCCTAGCGACACGGCAGCCGACGCGACTGCAAATGGCAGCACAAGCACCAGCGGCAAAGGCATGCCAGCCAAAACGCCGCAGCAGGCATCCACAAGCCAGGTCGACAAACCTGTCACGCCTGAAGATGCTTCAGTGGAAGCCAGCCTGCGTTTGCCGCACGAGCGCGACCAGTCAACTGACATGACACCCGATCAACAGTCCGAAAAAATCAAACAGGCCAGTGTTGATGTGAAGCGCGGCATCAAGGACACCAGCAAGGCCACAGAAACGGATCAGGCTTACGAAAAACTGCGCTGAAAGCGTCTTCAGCGCGGCGAGTCAAAGCCCGCACCCACGGCGGGCAGACGCACTTTTGATGATTCGAGCCGCTCGCTCATCCAGCGCAGCAAGTCCAGCCACATCTGGCGCATTTCAGCGTCCAGCGGGGTGCGTGTGGAGTTGGGCAGTTCCACCGTGACGACGGGTACCCCCTTGTGCACCCCACCGTAGTTGCCAAGCGACCCGGGAAAGATGCCGACCTGGTCAAGGTACAGGCGACCCAGCCGTGATGGCGGAACCGAGGGGCCGTCGAAGTCGAGTACGCCGTAGGGTGCGTGAATGCTGACGATGAGCTGGGGTTTGAAGCTGAGCATCTGCTCATGCAAAAAAACGGTTTCAGGCTCTGACAGCGGTTTGATGCCGGGGTAACGGCGCGGATCTTTGCCGGTGCGTTTTTCCCAGTAGGTTTTGGCGTCGCGCTGCCAGTTGGGAGTGGGAAAGTTGCGGTTCAGGTCCACACCATTGGCGTTGACGCGGGTGGGCGGGTTGGTAAAAAGCCCGTCAGGGTTAAGCGCCGGAATAAAGCGCCAATGAATCGCCTGCGGTGTGTCCGAAGGTGCCTGCCCGGCCAGCCGCAGCCAGTGAAGCGCAACGGAGGCTGAAGAAGCTTCATCACCATGAATGGCACCCAGCACCAGCACGCGCATGCCGGGGTTTTCGGGTTTGATGTCACGCACCCACAGCGTACGGCCCTTGACTGAACGTGCCGTGCTGGCCTTGAGCTGCACGCCGTCGCACAGGGCGCGCTGCACATTCGGCAGCCGTTTGACAAACTCATCACAGGGTGCTGCCGCGTGTGCACTGGTAGCTATATAAAAAGTAGCGAGCAGACCGATGGAAAGCAGAAGAAAATTCATGTCTTAAAGTTTACCCGCCGACCCTGACGTGCCCGACACCCCTGCAATCATGAGTGATGTCTGGCGCAAGTGGGCTGGTTTTCCGGGCTTCAGTTAAATTAGCCACATGTTTTCCTCCGTCAATACGCCCCCCCCACCCCAGGCCGTGGCTGGCACACCTGAATTTTCAAAGCTGGAATTTCGTGCCTCTCTGGCCATGTTTGCCACCGGTGTCACCATCGTC
Source organism: Pseudomonadota bacterium (assembly GCA_040384925.1). GTDB lineage: Bacteria > Pseudomonadota > Gammaproteobacteria > Burkholderiales > Burkholderiaceae_C > Polaromonas. Next base: position 52,274 of record JAZKIK010000281.1, read on the forward strand.
ACGGCACGCACGCCTGCGGGTGAACTGGTCGGTTTGACGGCCAATTCTTTCAACTCGGTGTCTTTGTCGCCGCCACTGGTGTTATGGAGCCTGGCGCAGGCGGCTGGCTCCATGCCTGCGCTGGCCAAGGGTTCGCATTACGCCATCAACATACTGGCGGCTGACCAGAAAGCGCTGGCCGAGCGTTTTGCCGGCAAACGTGAAGACCGCTGGACCGATGTGCCGTTTGACATTGGTGCCAGTGGCGCACCTTTGCTGCACGGTGCGGCGGCGAGTTTTGAGTGTTTTAACCGCAGCCGTTATGAAGAAGGCGACCACGTCATTTTTGTTGGTGAGGTCGAACGCTGCAGCCACCGCGAAGGTGCTTCACCGCTGTTGTTTCATGGTGGCAGGTTTTATACAGAACATCCCTTGTAGGCTGGGGCTGACAAAAACCCAGTGCTTCAGCCTGATCTGCGGTCCTGGATTCGGCCTAAGATTTGAACCCCATCATTGAACAGGGATTCATTCCATGACACAAAGTACCGACCGTCACATTACCTTGTTCCACTCGCCGCAATCCCGGTCAGTGGGCACCTACATCCTGCTGGAAGAACTGGGTGCCGACTATGAACTGCACCTGCTCGACATCAAGGCCGCCGAGCAGCGGACACCGGCCTACCTCGCCATCAACCCCATGGGCAAGGTGCCAGCCATTCAGCACGGCGATGCGCTGGTGACCGAGCAGGCCGCCATTTTTATCTACCTGGCCGACCTGTACGCCGAAGCTGGCCTGGCACCAGCGCTGAATGACCCGCTGCGTGGGCCCTATCTGCGCTGGATGGTGTTTTACGGCTCGTGTTTTGAACCCGCGCTGATGGATCTGGCGGTGAAACGTGAAGCACCACCTCAATCAATGTCGCCCTACGGCGATGCCGAAACCGTGCTGAACACACTGGCAGGGCAACTGGCCAAAGGGCCTTACATGTTGGGCGAGCGTTTCAGCGCGCTGGATGTGTTGTGGGGTGTGGCGCTGGACTGGACGGTCGGCTTCAAACTCGTGCCTGAAACGCCCTTGCTGCGCACCTATATCGACAGCATCAACAGCCGCCCGGCCACCCAGCGGACGCGGGCCAAAAACGCTGAGCTGATCGCCGGTTAATTCTTTTTTACACATCTGCCGCTTCAGGGCAGGTGTCTGTGGCGGTTTGCTTATATTTCAGCACTTATTTTTGTTCTGTTTGGCTGCATGCATGGCTTGCTATTGACTTGAAACCCGCTCTAGGCGAGTATCATAAAACTTCTTGTTACACATCAATGAATTTGTTAACAGGCAAGCAGCCGGGGCACACAAGCTCGGCAGGGTGTTACCCAGCAGCTATGGCAAACGATGAACACATTACTGAAAAACATCTTTGGGCGCGTCGAAACCACAGCGGACAAAGCCGCGCCAAACAACCATGCCGGGCCACAGTCGCAACAGGACACGGCCGAAAGCGCCACACGGCGTCAGCTGGCGCAGACGCTGCTGCAGCAGGTGATGCGGCGCAACGGCCTGCCGCCAGCCTGGGTTGAATGCCATATCCTGGTGCTTAGCAGCCGCACCCGAGGCAGCGTTGCGCACCTGAAGCTGACGCTGAAACACGGCGACGAGCGGCTGCTGCAATACATTTTTGCGATCCAGAAAGAGCTGCAAAAAGAACTTTTTGTTACCGATCCGTCTGCATCACGCTGGCTCAACGGTGTGTCCTGGCAGCTTGACATTGACCACAGCTGCACACGCAAGACCTTGCCAGACAAGTCTTTTTGGCAACCCGTGATTGCCGCACAGGACGCAAAAAACCTGCCGCCCAAAAGCCCAGCCCAGCCTGCCGCCGCTGCGGCAGCCCCATTGCCAATACCGCAGGCAGCAGTTCCGCAAGCCGTGCCGCGACCAGTACAGCCCCCACCCAGAGCCGCAAGCGCCGCACCGCGCCCAATGGCTGCGCCTGCTGCTCCTGCTCATTCTGCTGCAGCCAAACCAGCGGCACCTGTCATACCAGCCGCACCTGCGACATCAGGAAATGCACCACTGCCCGCCTCTGCCATCAATGCATTGCGGCAATTGCGTGAATCACGCGCCGGCGCACCACCCCTGCCCGCACCAACGGTCAGCCTGCCACCAGCACCAGCACCAGTCTTGGCGGCCAGGCCGGTCAGCGCCCCTGGCACCAGTCCGGCCCTGGCTGCAGCCCACGCGGCAGTGCCAAGTACACCGCCTCGCACAGCAAATCATGTCAGCCACAGCAGCCCTGGCCCGGCCAAAGAACAAGGCGACAAACCACTGCCCAAATCAAGCCTTGACTACGGTGCCCCCAACTTTGAATGCAGCCGGCCAGCGGAAGAAACCGACCTGACACCCGAACTGGCCCGCCTGTTTTCGCTCAACGACGATGAATGGCGCGATGAAGTCAAAAAACAGGTCAGCGCTGTCGGTTACGAAAAAACCCAGCCATTTCGCAAGCCAGGAAAATAATCACCCAGGCGCAGTCAAGCCCTGCGTCCCAACCGCACAGTCGTTACACCTGGCAGCAGTTGCCGCACTGAAGGCATCACCAGCACACAGTCGTCATAAGGCGTGACAACTTCACGGCCAGCATCGAACGCAATCACAGTGCCAGCCCGTGAGATGGCTTCACCACCGGTAAATGGCTGCACAAACCCGAATTCCATGGATTGGGCCACCACACGATGCGTGACCAGCACAGGTGCAGGTGGCGCGGCATCCGGCAGCAGCCAGCCAGCAGGCACATCGCCCTGGTCCAGCACACCGGCAGCCAGCAAAAACCGCATCAGCGTGTTGCGCGCCACCTGCACGGCAGCCAGTTCCCAGTGCTGCCCGGCCTCCAGCAGCAAGGCGATGCGCTCGCCTGACGGTGCGGCAAACTCGCCGTAGTCGCGCATGCGCACGCCGTCGGCGTGGCCTTCATCAATCACCACTTGTGAGGTGGTCGCCAGCGCCTGGGCAAAGTCGATGTTGCGCTGCAGCGTGCCAGTCACCAGCAGCGGCGCGCCGGGCTCGTGCATGGAATGCAGATCCAGCAGATGGGTGGCACGCTGCACAATCGGCAGCAACTGGCGCGCCCGTTTCAGCTCACAAGACTGTGCGGGTGAAGCCAGCCGCTGCTCGCTCCAGACACGGTTGAAGTCTTCATCAACAAAACGCGAGGCGTCGGGCTGGCTGGCATCAAAGCGCAAAAAGGCCGCCATATTGCAAAAAGCGGCAGTCACCCGCCCGCGCCTGGGCCGCCAGCCGCCTTGCAACAACTCGCTCAATGCAATGGCACCCGAATATTCGTTGCCATGAACCAGCGCGGTGACCAGCACCTCAGGCCCAGGGCCGTCGCCCTGTCTTTCATGAACATACTCCAGGCCGCTGGTTGATGCGGCCCAGGCCGCCAGCTCGGGTGGGCGGGTTTGCAGCGGATGCGGAACAAAACTCATGCCAGTCACTTTCCTTTAACTTGCAGACCCGGTGCTGACAGCCTGATTCACCACGCTGCGCACACGCAGGGTTTCAGCCTTGATAAAACTGCTCAGCGCCTGCTGGGTGCCACCTTCATTGCTGATGCCGGCTTTTTGTAATTTTTGCCAGACTGCCGGGTCGCGCAATACCTCACCCAGTTCCCTGTTGAGCCGCGTCGCCATGTCCTGCGGCAGTTTGGTCGGGCCAAACAGGCCAAACCAGACATTCATGTTGTAGCCCTTCATGCGTGGAAACTCCGACATCGCAGGGATTTGCGGCGCAGCACGCGAACGCTCGGGTGTGGTCACAGCCAGCGCTACCATCTTGCCAGACTCGATATGCGGCATGGCCGACGACAGCACAAACACACCGAACTCGATATTGCTTCCCAGCACATCCTGCACCATCTGCGGCGCACCGCGGTAAGGCACATGTTTGATATTGACTCCAGCCTTCAGGTTGATCAGTTCGCCCGCCACATGCAGAGGTGTCCCAACACCTGAAGACGCAAAGTTAAGCGCACCGGGGCTTCGTTTGGCCAGCGCAAGTGCCTCCTGCATGTTTCTGACGCCGGTTTTGGGGCCAGCCACAAACACCATGGGCGTGCTGCCAATCAGGCCCAGCGGTGCCAGATCGGTCTCGCCGTTGTATTTGACAGCCGCGTTGTAGATGCGCGCAATCGACACCTCGCTGCCCGAACCCAGCAGCAGCGTGTAACCGTCAGGCGCGGCATTCACGACTTTTTGCGCGCCTATGGTGCCGCCCGCGCCACCGACGTTTTCCACAATGACCTGCTGGCCCAGGCGTTTGCCCAGCGGCTCCGAAATAATGCGCGCCACCAGGTCAACACTGCCACCTGCAGGGTAACCGACGACCATGGTGATGGCCTTGGCAGCAGGCCAGCTTTCGGCTTGGGCAGGCAAGGCAGCTGCAACAAGGCCCGGCACGGCAAGAGCAAAAATTGCAGCGCGGCGGTTAAACAAATGTCGGGCAGAAAACAGGTTTTTCATCAGTGAGTCTCCGTGGGTTGAAGGGATGAAAAAGTGTAGAAACGCAGCCTGTTCCGCATGATGCGTTTCACGCATGGTGTGATGCGTGATGAAGGCCAAACCCGTTTAAAGCGAAGCCGCCCAGATTTTCTGCAGGTGCGGGCT
>JAZKIK010000282.1:0-2214 GCA_040384925.1 Pseudomonadota bacterium
ACGAACCCTTGATGGTGGTGACGGTTTGTTTGCCGGCGTTGATCAGGTCGGCATCAACTTCGTCTTCGGTCGGAAAGGGGCCAATGCCCAGCATGCCGTTTTCTGACTGCAGCCAGACTTCAATGTCGGGGCTGACGTGGTTGGCCACCAGCGTCGGAATGCCGATGCCGAGGTTGACGTAAAAACCGTCCTGCAGTTCTTTTGCAGCGCGTGCTGCCATTTGGTCTTGTGTCCAGGCCATGTTTATGCTCCAGCTTTTTCAGTGATCGTGCGCTTTTCAATGCGCTTTTCAGGTGTCGGGTTGCACACGATGCGGTGTACATAAATGCCGGGCAGGTGCACCTGGTCAGGTTCAATCTCGCCGGTTTCAACAACTTCCTCGACTTCAACAATACAGATCTTGCCAGCCATGGCGGCGGCGGGGTTGAAGTTGCGGGCAGTCAGGCGAAACTGCAGGTTGCCGGACTTGTCGGCACGAAATGCCTTGACCAGTGACACGTCCGGGAAAAGCGCGCGTTCCATGACATAGGTTTCGCCGTCAAAGTCACGCAGTTCCTTGCCTTCGGCAACCAGGGTACCCACACCGGTTTTTGTGAAAAACGCTGGAATGCCAGCACCGCCTGCACGCAGCTTTTCAGCCAGCGTGCCCTGGGGCGTGAACTCAAGCTCCAGCTCGCCTGCCAGGTACTGGCGCTCGAACTCCTTGTTTTCACCCACATAGCTGGAGATCATTTTTTTGATCTGGCGGGTTTCCAGCAGCTTGCCGAGGCCAAAACCGTCAACACCGGCGTTGTTCGAGATGGCGGTCAGGTTTTTGGCACCGCTGTCGCGCAGCGCGTCAATCAGCGCTTCAGGTATGCCGCACAGGCCAAAACCGCCAACGGCGATCAACTGGCCATCGCTCACGACGCCTTGAAGGGCCTCCGCTGCGGAGGGAAAAAGTTTGTTCACAAAAGGTCTCCTTTGTAAGGTTTTAAGGCTGCTCAATCCTTTACGATACTACTTATTCAAATACGTAGTTTTTCGTAAAGGTAAGCCCCATGCAGTATTCAATCTTATTAAGGCAGTCATTTAGGTGACAACAGAAGTCAGCTACAAACTTGCATTCGACATGGCCCCAGTGGGGCTGGTGCTGTCGCGCAACCGCTCGATTGTGGACTGCAACCAGCATTTGTGCGAGATGTTTGGTGCCTCACGCGAGCAGCTGATTGGCCAGTCCTTTCTGGTGCTTTACCCCAGCCTGGACGAATACGAACGCATTGGTGCGCGCATGTTGCCCATACTCAATGCCAAGGGTGTGTACGGAGACGACCGCATCATGAAACGGGTTGATGGCCGCAACAAGGGCGAGACCTTCTGGTGCCACGTCACAGGCCGGGCGCTGAACCGCGAAGCGCCGCATGAGTCCGGCATCTGGACCTTTGAAGATTTGAGCTCGCGCCGCCCGGTCACGGCCGAATTGACAGCGCGCGAACGTGAAGTGGCGGCCCACCTGATGGACGGCCTGACCTCCAAGGAAATAGGCCGCGCCTTAGCCATCAGCCACCGCACGGTGGAGATTTACCGGGCACGCCTGATGCGCAAGTACAAGGCTTCGACAACGGCTGATCTGGTTCACAAGTTGATGGCAGGTTGAATAGCCAATGCAGATCCGGCCCTATACCTCTGCCGACCTGGGCGCTGTAGCCCGGCTTTTCACCGATGCCGTCCACACCTTGGCTGCGAGCCACTATGACGCAGCACAGCGTGAGGCCTGGGCACCCCAACCACCTGACCTGGATTACTGGCAACAGCGGCTGGCGGCACTGCATCTGCTGATAGCCCAGGATGGCAGCGGCCATATGCTGGGTTTTGTCGGTTATGAAGACAACGGCCATATTGACTTGCTTTTCACCGCGCCGCAGGCGGCGCGGCGCGGCGTGGCCTCACAGCTCTACCTGGCGTCTGAAGTCCAACTGTTTGAGCAAGGAACCACCCGCCTGTTTACCGAAGCCAGCCTGTTGTCAAGGCCGGTTTTTGAGCGCCTGGGGTTTGAAGTGGTGCAGGAAGAACAGGTCAGCCTGCGCGGGGCGGTTTTCAGGCGCTTTGCCATGGCCAAGCACGCTATGGCTGGCTGAATTGATGCCTGCTGGCTCAAAGGCTCGCGTACCTGGACGGGCCAAGAGTTTTGGGCTCCAATTGCCAGCTCGGGTCCGATGGTGTGGGTGAGGGCCT
>JAZKIK010000282.1:2224-3089 GCA_040384925.1 Pseudomonadota bacterium
CACGGCTGCGGTCAATCTTGTTGGCCGTCAGCTGTGCGGTGAGTTGCAGGCGTTTGAGGTCATTTGGATTCGGGTTTTCAACTGGCGAAAAGCTGAAGCAGCACAAGGTGCCGTACACATCGCCATTTTTAAGCACGATGGGTGCGCTGATATGGGTGCCAATCCGGAAAGGCAGGGCTTTTTCAAGCGCGGCAGATGCCGGGTTTTTGCCTGCATCATGAATGTATGGCGGCAGACGGCCGTCCACCACGCGCTGGCACCAGCTTTCTTCCAGCGGGTCAGCACCACCGACAGAAATAACCTGGTTTTCAGGCAGGGTTTCGACCTGGCGGAAAACGCGTTTGCCCTCGGTGAATTCAGAGACAAACACCACGTCCATGTCCATGCGTTCACGCAGCAGGCGCAGCACTTCGGGCACGGATTTGTCAATCAGTTCGTCCGCGCCATCGGCTGTGGCCACCAGCAGCTCCGACACCTTGACGCTCAAATCATCTTCCTCGTAACCAAGATCAAAAAGAGGGTTCATCTCAAGCCTTTCTCACAGCACAGCATGTCTGTTGTCATGGCTATACCGTACCAGCAAGGTCGCTCAAATAGACGTATTTTGGCAAAAATTCGTATCGAAATGTTTTCAATTCGCAAATTTTTTCCGCTGTTTTCAGTCGATTGGCAACACCATGGCGCGGCATTTTTCGGTTATGAACTCACGCAGCAAACGCAGGCCCGGGGTCAGTTGCCTGCGCCCCGGCAACAGCATGTACAAGGGAGATGCCTCGGTGGACCAACCGGGGCACAAGACCTGCAAGCGCCCCGCTGCAATGTCAGCCGCCACGTCCATATGTGATTTGTAACAAATCCCCTGCCC
>JAZKIK010000283.1:0-440 GCA_040384925.1 Pseudomonadota bacterium
CCACACCAATCCTGGGTTTGACAAAATCGCCTGCCTCGTAACCCATGGCGTAGTACATGGAGCGGTTGGGCGCACGCGATTTGCCTTCGGTGATGTTTTTGCTGCGCGGATTCAGGATGATGGGTTTGATGTCCATTTGGAAGTCTCGTGGGGGTTGTTGTGGGCTGAGAACGTGTTCACGGTCTGGAGTATCCACCGCTTCGCTGATTCTTTCCAATCCATTATTCAGTAGTCATTAATATGTATGGCATATGAAAGACGGCTTGAACACTCCCACTCGCTCCCCGTTGATTGAGCTGCGCCTGTGGCGCCAGTTCCTGGCCGTGGCTGAAGATCTGCACTTTGGCCGCGCCGCCATTCGCCTGCACATGACCCAGCCGCCCCTGACTCAGGCGATTGCCCATCTGGAGGGTGTTCTGGGCCTGCGGCTGTTCGACCGT
>JAZKIK010000283.1:450-1563 GCA_040384925.1 Pseudomonadota bacterium
GCAGATGGAGGCGTTGCTGGGCTACCGGCTTTTTGACCGCACCAAACGCAGCGTTCAGCTCACCGTTGCAGGCGCAGCGCTGGTGCCCGAGGCACGTGATTTGCTGGCCAGGGCCTCGGCGCTGCCGGCTTTTGCCCGCGCCAGCGCTGATGGCGAGGCCGGGCGGCTGCGGCTGGCTTTTGTATCCACAGTCGGTTTTGACTTGCTGCCGCGCTGGGTTCTGGCCTTCAGGGAGCAAAACCCCAGGGTACAGCTGGAACTGATTGAAGCCACCGGTGACGTGCAATTGCTGGCATTCGAGCGTGGTGAGATTGACGCGGGTTTCATGCTGCATTCACCGGGTTTCGCACCGTCCGGCCTGGCTTGCCAGCGCATCACCAGCGACCCGCTGCTGTTGGCCTTGCCTGCACAAAGTGAACTGGCCAGCCATGAGCAATTGTTGCTTCAGGATGTGCTGAGCCAGCCTCTGGTGATCTTCCCGCGCCGTATCCTGCCGTCCTTGCACGACGCGATATTTGCGATGTACCACGCCTGCGGTGCCTTGCCGCAGGTCACGCAGGAGGCCATACAGATGCAGACGATTGTGAATCTGGTGTCCGCCGGTCTGGGCATGGCCTGGGTGCCCGAAAGTGTGCGGCAGTTTCAAAGGCCAGGGGTGGTTTACCGCACCGTGGCAGGCCATCCGGCGGACAAGGACTCGGCCGAAGTCAAAATTCCAGGCTGCGAAACCAGCCTGGTCTGGTCGGAAACCAGTCACAACCCGGTTTTGCGCCGATTTATAAGATTTATTGGGGGTGGTGCAATTTCTGTGGGTATTCGTAGCTATTGAATTTGTAGCAAATTTGTTTTTTTTCTGCAGGCTCAGCTTATTTTTTGCCAGCTGGGTTGCCATACATCCTGCCCAGTCATCTGCTTCAGCCATCCAGCCGCCTGTCTAACTTGGAAATCGTCGGCTCTGCCCGAGCGGGCACTGCGAATTGATTCAGAGCGCACTCGGTGCGGTTTGAATTGAAACGAACCGGCAATCATCCGACCATCCGTCCCAAGCAAAACAAGATTGGAGACAGAAGTTGGAAACTCAAATTGTCGACTACATCGTGGTCGGAGCCGGCT
>JAZKIK010000284.1:0-6805 GCA_040384925.1 Pseudomonadota bacterium
AGCCGCCGTCCCAGATTGCTTTGCCGTCCTTGTCGCGCAGCCTGAAGGCGGTCAGCGCGCTGCCGTCAGTCAGGTTCATGCCAATCCAGTCCCAGCCGGTGGCACCTGGTGCCAGCAACTCCTGGCTCCATTCGTGGTCCAGCCATGCTTTGCCGCTGACTTCAAGCGTTTTGCCCCCCAGGCGCAGGCTGCCTGTGGTGCCCAGTTGTGGCTGGCTGTAGTAATAACTGGCCTGTTTTTCGTCCGGGCCTTTGCGCGACAAGCCTTGTTTGCCCTGCAGCAGCACCGGCTGGCTTTCCGTAAACTGCAGTTGCAGGCCAAAATCGGCGGCGGGAAGGGCCGCCGTGTATGTTGAGCCTTTGGCCTCCAGCGTCCAGTCGCGCAGCCTGATCTGCATATCTGTTTCGCTGGCAAGCGCTACACCAAAACCGCTGCGTGCAATACGCTGGTCGTGCCAGAGTTTTTTGCCTTCAACATCAGTCACCGCAGCATGCGCAAACAACAATTGTTTGGCCGCAAACTGCGAGGCCATGCCCTGAGTGGCTTCAATCCGTGACCTGAAAAAGGTCAGCTGAAAACCAAACTGGCGGCCACCAGACGCTGCATGGCCGGTGATGTACCACCACTCGGTGCGAAAGTCAGGGTGCGCGCCCCTGTCACGCGGGAAAACCAGGGTTTTGGCGGGCAGTGCCTTGGCCTGATTGCTCCAGCCGAGCAGACCGCTTAATGCGCCGGCCAGCAACTGGCGTCTGAAAGGGCTGTGCATATCAGGCCGTCAAGCGTTCCGGCCGGGGCCGCATCAGTTGGGTGATGGTTTGCTGCGCAGCCGTGCAGTCGCCCATTTTTTCGTTTACCCAGGCTGGGTTGTAATAACTGGGCAGGTAACGTTCACCCGAATCACACAGCAGCGACAAAATGGAACCCTGGTCGCCACGCGCCAGCATTTCATGCGCCAATTCCAGCATGCCGCAAAAGTTGGTACCGGTTGACGGCCCGACCTTGCGGCCCAGCAGCAATGACAGTGCATGCATGGCGGCCAGCGAATCAAGGTCAGCGACTTCAACCATGCGGTCAATCACGCTGCGTATAAAACTGGCTTCGACCCGTGGCCGGCCAATGCCTTCGATGCGTGAACCGGCTCCGGTGATGCTGGCGTCGCCCGTGCGGTGGTAAGCCCCAAATACCGAACCTGCCGGGTCGGCTACGCAAAGCTGCGTATCGTGTTGCTGGTAACGCACATAACGGCCAATGGTGGCGCTGGTGCCGCCGGTGCCTGCACCGACCACAATCCAGCGCGGCACCGGGTGACGCTCACGCGCCATCTGGTTGAACATGCTTTCGGCAATGTTGTTGTTGCCGCGCCAGTCGGTGGCACGTTCGGCGTAGGTGAACTGGTCCATATAGTGGCCACCGGTTTCAAGCGCCAGCTTGCGTGCCTCGTCATACACCTCGACCGCGCTGCCAACCCAGTGGCAGCGGCCTCCGTAATGTTCAATCTGCGCAATTTTTTCCGGTGAGGTGCTGCGCGGCATGACGGCAATAAAAGGCAAACCCAGCAGCCGGGCAAAGTAGGCCTCGCTGACGGCGGTTGAGCCGCTGGAGGCTTCAACGACAGTGGTTTTTTCGTGAATCAGCCCGTTGCACAGCGCATACAAAAACAGCGAGCGTGCCAGCCGGTGCTTCAGGCTGCCGGTGGGGTGGGTTGATTCGTCCTTCAGGTACAGGTCAATGCCACGCGCTGCAAATTCGGGCAGGTTCAGCGCTATCAGATGGGTGTCGGCGCTGCGCTGATAGTCGGCTTCAATGCGGGCAATGGCGGTGTGCAGCCAGGTGCTGGCGTCTGCGCTCGGTATATGTGGCGCTTGGAGTGATGCAGAAATAGTCATGCTGACGATTCTCGCAGCCCGGCTGGCAAGCGGCGTTCAATTTACCCTCAGCACCTGTCTTTTGACCAGGCTGCTGGCTGATTGAGCAGTGCTGGTATGTCGCCCCGGCCTATGCCCAGGTCATTCAATTCACGTGTTGTCATCTGGCTGAGTTCTGCGCCCTCGGCCCTGGTCGTAAGCAGGCCGGGCAGTGATTGCAGCAGGGTCAGCAGCTTTTTAAGAACCATTTGAATACTCCTTGAAAGTTGAAGTAGCCAATGGTGCTGCGGGTTGAAATATTATGAAAGTTGAATTTACTGATATAAATAATCAGTAAACCTGATATCTACAGATAATCATGCCATGCGTGAAATCAATCTTGACCAACTTCGTACCCTGATCGCCGTCACCGATCTGGGTACCTTCTCAAAAGCGGCCCTGGCGCTGAACCTGGCCCAGCCGACCGTGAGCCTGCATATCAGCGAGCTTGAAAGCCGCCTGGGCACGGCGCTGGTGGTGCGGGGTGGCAAAAACGTGCAGCCAACTTCTGCCGGGGCCTTGCTGGTCGAGCGTGCCCGGCGGCTGTTGCGAGACGCCGACGATGCGGTGGATGCCGTCAAACGCCATGTGGATGGCCGCAGCGGCCGTGTACGGCTGGCAACCTCGACCGGCGTGGTCGTGTATCTGCTGCCACAGGTGCTTCAGGCCATGGAGCGCGCCCATCCCGACATTGATGTTGAAGTCAGCATTCTGGGTTCCGCCGAAACCCTTGAAAGGCTGCGCCAGGGCACGCTTGATGTAGGGCTGGTCGCCACTCCTCAATCCCCGCAGCGCGGCCTCGTCATGACGCACTGGCGCAGTGACCCGATGATGGCATTTTTGCCGCAAGCCTGGCAGGCACCCGAACACATCACACCCGAGTGGCTGGCCACCAGAGCGCTGATCTTTAACGATTCAAGCACCCATATGTACCGTCTGACCATGGCCTGGTTTGCCGAAGCTGGTTTGACGCCGCGTGCCCGGATCGAGCTGAACTTTACCGAGGCCATGAAAAGCCTGGTGGTGGCGGGTTATGGTGCGGCGGTGATGCCGCTGGAGTTGATGGTAGGTGCGGGGGATGATGAAAATATCAGGTCAACTTTGCTGCCCGGCATGCAGGTGCTGCCGCTACAACCGGCCATGAGTCGCCACACGGCTGTTGTACACAGGCCGCAAGCCCTGCAGGACGGCACCACGCACAAGCTGGTGCAAACGCTGATGCAGTTTTGTCAGACCGGGGTACCCAGGCAAGCCAGACAGCAGCGCGGCGATCTGTAACAATAAGTTTTTCAGGATGTCAACTCGGCAGGCTGGGTTTCAAAGACTATCTCGCCACTGTCAACGTCCACAACCCTGACCTGCTGTCGGGTGGGGTCAATCACACTTTTTACCGCAATGGCCACTGCCAGTGAGGGGTTGCCGTAAATGAGCTTCAGAGCGCCCGTGGGAAGAAGTCTGCCCAGTAAGGGCTCTTTGCTTTCGATTCGGTATTGCCTTGCTTTCATTCTGCTGGCCTCCTTATAGTTAAGTGGTCATCATGCGCCAGATGGATTGTTGTCGTGGTGACAATGTTGCAGAAAGAGTGTTACAAATGAAAGTAAATGAAACAGTGTAAATATGTATATATAAATCAATGATTTGTGTGAAATTTGACAGGGAATTTTCACGAAAACATCCCAAATTTTGTTAGAAATGGCCCTGATTTACCAGCGTGAAAGTTGCATTGTTTTGTAAATTGTTGTTGCGTGACAAGAATCATCAAAAAACAGAGCCTGACGATGCGGCTTCAGGCTACCAGTCTTCCTTGACCGCCAGCACCGCATCCCTGCCCGCTGCCGCCCGTCCGGCCAGCCAGGCCGTCACCGTACCTGCGGCCACCACCGTTGAACAAAGCGCCAAAAGCCGCAGCCAGGGCACGATCAAGTCCATGGTCCAGTGAAAACTTTGCGGGTTGACCACATGCACCAGCACCACGGCCACCGCCAGGCCCAGCGCCAGCCCGGCGATGGAGCCGATCAGCGTCCAGGCCGCGCCTTCACCAGCCACCACGGCCAGAATCTGCCGCCGCGTCAGGCCCAGGTGCGCCAGCAGGCCAAACTCTTTCCGGCGCGCCAGTACCTGGGCGCTGAAGCTGGCGGCCACGCCAAACAGGCCAATCGCAATCGCCACGCCCTGCAGCCAGTAAGTGACGGCAAAACTGCGGTCGAAAATCTTCAGCGAAATCGCCCTTATCTGGCTGGTCGATGCAAATTCAATCAGCGCCCCGGCACCCGCCAGCCGGTCAGCCTGCTGGCGCACGGCTTGTTCAACTTCTGCGCTGTCGGCGTTGGCAGCCAGCCACAAACCCAGATCATTGACGCGCATATCGCCCGTCAGTCGCTGAAAGTCGCGCTGGTCCATCGCAATCGCACCAAACTGACGGGCGTAATCGCGCCAGACACCTGCCACGTAAAATTTTATTGGGCTGACCCTTGTTTCGCCGACGGGTGCTGCCTGCTGCACCAGGGCAACAGGCCTGAATGAATTGAAAAACACTGCTGAAAGCGGTTTAAAGACCTCTCCAGGCCTGGCACCATACAAATCAAGCATGGCTTCACTGACGTAGATGCCTACCTGGCCTGGCGGCACAGGCAAGGGGTTGCCAACCAGCGGCAAACTCCCAGCCGGGTCCTGAATGTCGCGGGCAATCAAGGCAACCGCAGGCTGGCTTGCATCCAGCAGCAGGGATGTACTGCGCAGCGCGCTGATGCGGCCGACGCCCTTGACCTGGGCCAGCGCGGCCACAAAGTCAGGCGAAAAATAAACTGTGTCACCCGCAATGCCGGAACCCGATGGCGGCGCGGTGCGCATATACAGATCAGCCGGCAGCACCACGTCAAGCCAGTGCGTGACTGAATCCCTGAAACTGGCAACCATCACCGTCAGCGCCACCGCCAGGCTCAGTGACGCAACCACACCACTGACAGCAACGGCCGCGCTTTCACGCACACGGCGGGCGCGTTCGACCGCCAGCATGGGCAGCAGGCGATACGCCACCCAGGGGCTGAGCCTGTCGTAAAGCAGCGCAATCAGCCGTGGCAGTGCCGTGATGCCACCGACCAAAAGCAGCGCCACCGACACATACGCCGCCAGTGGAATGCCAAATACGGGTGGAGTCAGCGCCAGCAGGGCACCCGCAGCTATCAGAATGAGGCTCATCCAGTGGCCTTTTCCACTGGCTGGCGCGGCGCCCAGGCCTTTGAGTGTCTGTGCGGGCGGCAGTTTTTGCGCCGCTCGCGCCGGCCACCAGCCGCCAACCAGCGAGGCCGCCACACCGAGCAAGCCATAAACGAGTGCCGCAGCCCCGCTCCACTGCAGGCCGGGTGCCACACCGGCAAAATAACCACCACCCAGGTCACCACCCAGCAATCGCAAGGCCAAGGCCGCCAGACCCGTGCCCAGCGCGATGCCTGCCACACTGCCAATCAGGCCCAACAGTCCAGACTCAGCCATGACGAGCAACAAGCGCTCACGCCCGCGCAGACCCAAAACACCAAGCAGCGCGAATTGCTGCGCCCGTTTGGCCACGCTCAGCGACAACACCGAAAACACCAGAAAAGCGCCAGTAAACAGCGCCACCAGTGCCAAAACCGTCAAATTGACACGGTAGGCCCGAGACAGATTGCTGACCCGCTGCGCTGCATCACCAGGCTCGGTCGCCGTCAAGCCCGGCGGCAGTTGCAGCGAATGTACAAACGCAGTTTTGTCAGAACCTGATTTGAGTTTGATATCAATACGTGAAAGCTGGCCAAGTTTGCCAAACAGTTCCTGCGCAGCTGCAATATCCATCACGGCCAGAGCCGCACCCCCCGCGCTGACTGCTCCGGCCATCTTCACATCGAGCAATTGCAGGCCGCTTTGCAGTTTGAATGTGGCCTCAGGCAGGCCTTGCCGTGCCGACGGGTTCAAAAACACCGTGCCGGGCGTAAAAAGCGCGAAACGTTCGCTGTCTGCCGTATTGTTCGAGGGGCGCGGCATCAGTGCAGGAGCCAGTTGCGCCACTACCAGGGCATCAATGCCAAGCACTCGCAGCGGCATCCGTTTACCCGCAGTGTCGATGGCATAGCTGCCCAGTTCGAGTACCGGGCTGGCCACGGCCACCTGCGCATTCCCGGCAACCTGTGCAAAAACCGCTTCATCAAATGTGCCCTGCACAGCGCGCAGTTCCAGATCCGGCTGACCATTCACCGAACGCACCGCCTGTGAAAATTCGCTGAGGGCCGACGCATTGATCAGATGCACCGAAAAAGCCAGCGCCACACCCAGCATCACCGCCACCACGGCAGCCAGGTTGCGCCACGGGTGGTGAATCAGTTCACGCCAGGAAAACTGGCCAAGCAGGGCGCGCAGCAGGCGGATGGGGGAGGCGGTTTTCATATGCAGAGTAGTTTCAGGCCATCAGCGGGCTGGCGAACGCCGCTTCAAATAAGGGCGGGCCTGCTGGGCATGGCATGGCGTCAGCGTTGCCAATGCAAGCGCCATACATACGACCGGCAGACCAGGCGGGTGGCGCGGAGCGATGTTTTGTGGATCTGTGGTCAAGGTGTGCCGGCTTTTTGGAGGGGTGGCTTGCAGTATAGGTTTTGGTCGTGCGGGAGACTTGTTAGTGCCTGCACACGCGCCAGGCCTGCATGTTATAAACCGTGCAGCAATTCATCTGCAAACTGCAGGGCGTCTTTACAACCAGACTCAGGGCGAAATAAATATGGCGATATATACCGGTACTGCGGGGAATAATCTGTTGTCGGGTACTTCAGGTATGGATACCTTCACGGGCCTTCAGGGTTCGGATACCTTGATGGGCGGCGCCGGGGGCGATACCTATGTTTTTTCCAAAGGTGCGGGTATTGACTACATCACCG
>JAZKIK010000285.1:0-16307 GCA_040384925.1 Pseudomonadota bacterium
CCGGCCCCTATTTCACGCAGGCCAATGACCCGCGCATCACCAAAGTCGGCTATTTTCTTCGCCGCACCAGCATTGACGAGCTGCCGCAAATCATCAATGTGCTGCGTGGCGACATGAGCCTGGTCGGCCCGCGGCCCGATGTCCCGGCCCAGCGCAGCCTTTACAGCGACGCCGATTGGGCGCAGCGCTGCAGTGTGCGGCCCGGCATTACCGGTCTGGCACAGGCCAGGATCCGCTCCGAGGGCACGGGCGAAGAGCGGCTGGCGCTGGACTTGTTATACACACGCCAGGCAAGTGTCTGGTTTGACCTGAAGATCATGTGGTGGACTTTGGCCCGGCTGGGCGGCAAGGGGGGCAACTGAGATGTGCGGCATTTTTGGCTACTGGAACCGCAAAAAACAGCCGCTTGACGCTGCGCTGATGCAGGTGATGGAAAAAAAGCTGCTGCACCGCGGCCCTGACGACGGTGGCATCTGGAGCCAGCCGCATCGCGGTGTGGCAATTGGCAACCGGCGCCTGTCCATCATCGATATCGGCGGAGGACGCCAGCCTTTTGTGAGCGCTGACGGCCAGATTGCCGTGGTGCAGAACGGCGAAATCTTCAATTACGTCGAACTCGCGGCCGAGCTGCGCCAGCAGGGCGTGCAGCTCAACACCGGCTCTGACACCGAAGTCATCTTGCGGCTCTACGAGCGTGAAGGCATCTCCTTTGTCAGCAAACTCAACGGCATGTTTGCGATTGCGATTGACGATGCCCGGCAGGACGCCATGTACCTGATCCGTGACCGCATAGGCGTCAAGCCGCTGTATCTGCTTGACGATGGTCAGCAGGTGCTGTTTGCCTCGGAAATCAAGGCGATGCTGCCTGTCTTGCAGGGACAAGGTGCGCAGCCTGCTATCGATCTGGAAGCAATCCACCACTACCTGACATTCAACTACATTCCCGCACCGTGGACGATTTACCGAGGCCTCAAACATGTGATGCCTGGCACTTGGATGAAATTCACACGCAGCGGCCTTGATACACAACGCTGGTGGTGCCTGGCCGACCAGCAGGAGCAGGATTTCAGTTTTGGCGACTGGTCAGAGCAGTTCATGGCCATTCTGGACGATGCCACCCGCATCCGCCTGCGCGCTGACGTGCCCTGGGGCGCGTTTTTGTCGGGTGGGGTTGACTCAAGCACCATCGTCGGCCTGATGGCGCGGCATGTGAGTCGCCCGGTCAAAACCTTTTGCATCGGTTTTGAAGATCCACGTTACGATGAATCGGCCTTTGCGCAACAGGCCGCACAGCGTTTTGGCTGTGATCACACCATGGAAGTGGCCGAACTGAACATGCTGTCGCAGTGGCCCAAAGTGCTTTACCACCTGGATCAGCCGCATGGTGACGCGTCTTTCATGCCGACTTTGCGTGTAAGTGAACTGGCGGCAAAACACGTCAAGGTCGTGCTGACTGGGGATGGGGGTGACGAGTTGTTTGCCGGTTACGACAAATACGCCGCCTTTTTTGCCCGGCCTGATGCGCAAACCTTGCCGCCTGGAGCCTTCCAGCGCCAGTATTTTGATTCGATCTCGCTGTTCTCACCCGAAGCCAAAAATGCGCTTTATCAGCCAGGGGTGCGCGAACAATTGGCTGGAATCGACAGTTTTGAAGAGGCCGCCCAACCCTGGTTTGACGAAGCCCAGCATTTTGACCGCGTGAACCAGGCGCTGTACCTTGACATGCAGTTGCTGCTCAGCGGCAACAACCTGGTCAAACCTGACCGCATGGGCATGGCCGTCAGCATCGAGGCACGCACACCATTTCTTGATTACCGCATGATGGAGCTGGCTTTCCGCTCACGCGGCGCGACCAAACTTTCGTCCGAAGGCGACAAAAAACACTGGTTTAAAAAAGCCGCCGCGCCGCTGATTGGCGAAAACCTTGCGCACCGCAAAAAGCAGATGTTTACCGTGCCGGTGGGCGACTGGTTCCGGAATGCAAGTTACCCGTGGCTCAGGGACACCCTGCAAAAAAGCGAAGTTTTAAAGTCCGTCCTGATTCCGCAAGAGGTCGATTTGATGCTCGAAAGGCACAGAACAGGCACCACCAACCACACCAGAGAGCTGCGGGCACTGGCAGCGCTGGCATTGTGGGATGAAGGGCAAAAGTGAGTTGGATGAGGTCAAAACACAAACTGCTGTTTGTGACTTACGGCGGTGGCCATGCACAAATGGTTATGCCCGTGGCGCAATGGTTTTTAAGCCATACGGCGTTTGAAGTGCAGGTTCTGGCCCTGACTACCGCAGCGCCCATCTTTGCCAAAGCCGGTATTCCAAGCCTGGGTTTTCGCGATTTTGTGCGGCCCGATGAAGATGCGGCGGCTTTGGCCTGGGGCGAGCGGCTGCTGGATGGCAACACCAGCACACAGGTTTCACGCGAGGAGTCACTCGCTTACCTCGGTTTGTCTTATGTTGACCTGGAGCAGCGCCTTGGCGCAGCCGAAGCTGCAGAGGCTTATGCCCGTTTTGGCCGCCAGGCCTTGCGGCCAGTGGGTGTGCTGCGCCGCATCATCGAAAAACTTTCACCCTCGGTGCTGCTTGCCACCAACTCGCCACGAGCCGAGCGTGCGGCGATCGAGGCTGCAGGGCTGACAGGCACACCAGCCGTCTGTCTGGTGGATCTGTTTGCCGTGGACGAAATCGCCTGGATTGGTCAGCCTGCTTATGCCGACCGTGTCTGTGTGCTCAATCAGGCCGTGGCAGCGCGGCTGCTCGCCTCTGGGCGCCAGGCCCAAGAGGTCTGTGTCACCGGCAATCCGGCTTTTGACGAGCTGAGATCTGCACACTGGGTCTCAAAAGGCCAGGCTATGCGCGCCGAACAGGGCTGGGATGGCCTGCAGGTCGTGTTGTGGGCTTCGCAGCCTGAACCTGCAACACACCCCTCGGTGCCCGGAAAAAAGGGTGATCCGGGTTTGCCCGGACGTATCCGGCAGACACTGGAGCAATGGGCGCTTGCAGCACCAGGACGTGTTCTGCTGTTGCGGCCACATCCGAGTGAGCCACCCATGCAGGCATCGGGACATCCACAAATCGTCAATTCGGGTCGTGATTTTGAGTTGAATGCCCTGCTGCACGCCGTGGACGGCGTAGTCACCATGAATTCAACCGTGGGCCTGCAGGCTCATCTGGCTGGCAACAAGGTGATTCAGGTGCTGGGTTCCATGTTTGACGACTCGGTGCCGCTGGCCAGGTACGGCATGGCCGATGCTTGTGATGATCTTTCCATGCTTCCTGGGCTGCTGGCTGGCTGGCAGTCGCCAGGCAAGGTTTCAGGTACGGCACCGTCAGGCAGCCAAAGCTCGGCCACCGAGGCGGTAGCGCGTGTGGTTTTGGAACTTTTGCCTGCTTTTTGATGAGGGCCGACCGATACAATAAAAACCTGCCGCAGACATCCGGTGAATGGGCTTTGGATGGCATCACTTCGGCCCGCCTTTTCAGCCTCTTTATCAACCTGTCCATTGCCGCTTTTTGAAGCTTCAAGGTTTTTTAATCCACACATGTCCACCCGCTCCCATCCCATCCGGCTTATTCCCCGGCTAGACATCAAGGGCCCCAACCTGATCAAAGGCATACAGTTTGACGGGCATCGCGTGCTGGGCTCTGCGCCCGAGTTTGCAGAAATCTATTACGCCGAAGGTGCAGACGAGCTGATTTACCAGGACGCTGTCGCCAGCCTTTACCAGCGCAACGGACTGGTGGACATTGTGCGCAGCGTGGCGCGCAAGGTATTCATACCCATCACTGTGGCAGGCGGCATACGCTCGCTGCAAAACATACAGGAACTGCTGCGTGCCGGGGCCGACAAGGTGGCCATCAACACGGCTGCAGTCAGCAACCCGGCCCTGCTCAAAGAGGCCGCCCTGGCTTTTGGTTCGCAGTGCATCGTGTCGTCGATTGAAGCCTTCCGTTCACAGGACGGGCGCTACCGCTGCTGGGTTGACTACGGGCGCGAGCCGACCACAGTGGATGCAATTGAATGGGCCTCGCAGGTTGAAGACCTTGGTGTCGGCGAGATTTTGCTGACCTCCATCAACCGCGAAGGCATGGGCACAGGTTTTGATCTGGACCTGATCTCGCGCATTGCACGCAAGGTGCGTGTGCCTGTGATTGCCTGCGGTGGTGCGGGCCATGCGGGTGATTTTGCAAAGGCGGTGATCGATGCCGGGGCTGATGCGGTCAGTGCGGCTTCGGTTTTCCATTACCACTATGCCAGGCCCAAACCGAATCAGCTGACCATGCAGGCTGTCGGTGATGCCCTGCGCATGGGCAAGCCGATTGATGCGGGCAATATCGACTTCCTCAATCGTGGTTACGGCGGCCAGAAAGCCATTACTGTCGAGCCCTGCTCGATAAACCAGGCAAAACAGGCCATGCGCGCTGCCGGTCTTAACGTCAGGGAGGCCGCATGAGCAATGAAGTTACCGTGGTGGACCACGGCCTGTGCAATATGTTCAACATCACTTGCGGGCTTGAAGAAGTCGGTGCGCGGGTGCTGGTGGCGCGTGATGCATCGCAGATTGCGTCGGCAAAACGGCTGATACTCCCGGGTGTGGGCGCGTTTGAACCGGCCATGAACACGCTGCGCGAAATGGGCCTGGTGGCTGCCATCCAGCAGCACGCCCACAGCGGCAAGCCGCTGTTTGGCATTTGCCTGGGCATGCAGTTGCTGATGGGGCATTCCCAGGAGAACGGCAAACACGCCGGTCTGGGGCTGGTTGGTGGCGGAGCCCTGCGTTTTCCGCCGGCTGAAACCGGCTCGGACATCTACAAGGTACCGCAGATTTCATGGAACACCCTGCACAGCAACCCGGCGCTGGCTTCAGGCTGGAACGACCCGCTGCTGGCTGGTGTGCCCGAAGGTGCATCAGTGTATTTTGTGCATTCCTACTATGTCCAGACCGATGACCCTGCCGATACCCTGGCTTATTCGGAATACGGCGGTACACCTTACAGCGCCATGGTGCGCCATGCCAATGTCTGGGGTGCGCAGTTTCACCCTGAGCGCAGCGCAAAACATGGCCTGAAAATGCTGGCCAATTTTGTCCAGCAAAGCTGAGACGACTCGATCAAGAACGGAGAATTTGGTGACCAAGCTGTTTACCCTGGACCAGCAGTTCCACGACTTGCCCAAAGACGTGATGTTTTGCCGCAACTGTGTGGTGTCCAACCAGCGCCCGCGCACACACTTTAATGAACTGGGAATCTGTTCTGCCTGCCAGTGGTCGCTTGAAAAGGACTTTGAAGTCGATTGGGACGCGCGCAACCGCGAACTCGAAGCCCTGTGCGACAAGTTCCGCAGCAAAAACGGTGATTACGACGTTGTAGTGCCCGGCAGCGGTGGCAAGGACAGCGCTTTTGTGGCGCACCAGCTCAAACACCGCTTCGGCATGAACCCGCTGTGTGTGACCTGGGCACCGTTTGACTGGACGCCAGTGGGCTGGCGCAATCTGCAGGCCTTTACACGCGCTGGTTTTTTCAACATCACCGGCCATCCCGATGGCGCGCTGCATCGCAAGCTGTCACGCGCAGCCTTTGAAATCAAGGGTGACGCCTGGGAGCCGTTTGCTTACGGGCAAAAGGCCTGGGCTTATCACATTGCACAAAAATTCGGTATCAAGCTGATTTTTTACGGAGAAAACGGCGAACTGGAATACGGCGGCAGCACCAAATACAAAAACTCGCCAAAAGAAACAGTTGAGGACTGGGAGCACGAATACTTCAAGGGCGCTGGCCTGGATGCGCTGCTCAAGGCCGGGCATGAAGTGGGCCTGTTCACGGCTGAGGATTTGCGTAACCCGGCGCTGCAGTGGTATCGCCCGCTGGCCCCTGATGTGGTGCGCAAGCTGGAGCTGGAAATGCACTGGTTCTCGTATTACGAAAAGTGGACACCGCAGGAAAACTTTTATTACGCCGTCAAACACACCGGTTTTGAGCTGAACGACGAGGGCCGTACCGAATCGACCTATACCAAGTACGCCAGCATTGACGACAAGATGGATGGCCTGCACTTTTACCTGGCCTATATGAAGTTTGGCTTGGGCCGGTGCTCACGTGATGCCCAGCAGGACATTCGCCGCCATCACATCACACGCGACGAAGGTGTGCGCCTGGTACAGCGTTTTGACGATGAATTTCCGGCCAAATATTTCAGCTGGATGCTTGAATACCTGCAAATCAGCGAGCAACGCTTTTGGGATGTGATGGATTTTTACCGCTCGCATTCCAATGTCTGGGAAAAGCAGCATGGCAAGTGGCAGTTGAAGGCTGTGGTGCAGTGAGCATGGGCGCTTGCTGGCGGGGTGCTGCATGAGCCTGCGCGTTTTGATCACCGGTGCGGGCTCGATTGCCAGGCGCCACCTTAACAATCTGCTGGCCAGCCTGCCAGATGCTGAAGTCATTGTTGTCACGCGTGACCCGGCGCAAAGGCTTGTGAACTGGCCTGCTGGTGTTCAGTCTGTTGCTTCTTTTGACCAGGGTTTGGCAACAAATCCTGATGCAGTCATGATCTGCAGCATTTCTGCCAGTCATGCGCAGGAATTGTTCAGGGTGCTGGAACTGGGCCTGCCGGTTTTTGTCGAAAAACCGCTGCTGACTTCACTGGCCGATCTGCAGCGTATTGAAGCCGTGCTGGCCACAGCGCATCCGGCTTCTGTCGTGGGTTGCAACCTGCGTTTTCTGCCTTCGCTGCGCCGCTTGCGGCAGGTTTTGCAGGACGGTCTGATCGGGACCGTGGTTCGCGCTCATCTTGAAGTGGGCCAGTGGTTGCCCGACTGGCGGCCCGGCCGTGCGCTTGAAAGCAGCTACAGCGCCGACGCCGGCTCCGGTGGCGGTGTGGTTTTTGACCTGGTGCATGAAATTGATGCCGCGCTCTGGTTGCTCGGTGAGCTGAAGCTGGTGTCCGCCGTGGGCGGGCATTTAAGCAGCCTTCCGATCCGCGCGCCTGACACGGCTGTGGCGCTGCTGCGTGCCGCGAGTGGCCATCCCGTCACCGTGAGTCTGGACTATGTCAGCCGCAAACCGGTACGGCGTTATGTGTTTGTGGGGGAGGGAGGCACCCTGATCTGGGACATGCAGTCGGCGCGGCTCAGCCTGATCACAGCAACAGATGAACAGGTGCTTGCAGGCAGTGCGGCAGATTTTTTGATGGCTGCGACCTATGTTGACGAGCTTGCCGAATGGCTGGCCGCGATTAAAACAAATACCCAGGCAGCGACTTGTCCCCTGCAAACTGCGTTACCCACAGCCCGGCTGATGCTGGATATTGCAGCGAATCTGTCATGAACATCATCACCATTTGCGCCCGTGGCGGCTCGGCCGGTGTGCCGGGCAAAAACATACGCAAGCTGTGCGGCAAACCGCTGATTGGCTGGACCATAGAACAGGCTTTTGCCTCCGGGGTGGCCGACGAGGTGTTTGTATCGACCGACAGCGAAGAGATTGCAAACATCGCCCGAAGTTTTGGCGCCCAGGTTCCGTTTTTGCGGCCCGCCGAGCTGGCCACATCCACGGCTGGCAAGATTCCCGTGATCCAGCATCTGGTCGACTGGGTTGAAGCCCACAAGGGCCAGGTAGATACCATTCTTGACCTGGACCCGACTTCGCCGCTGCGTGAGGTTTCCGATATCCAGACCTGTTCTGGCATGCTCGATGTCGATACCGATGTGGTGATTACGGGGTATGAGGCGGACAAAAACCCGTATTTCAATATGGTGGAACTCAAGCCCAACGGCTTTTATGAACGTGTCTGCCTGCCCGGCAATGAGGTGCTGGGCCGGCAGTCTGCACCCAAAGTGTTTGCCATGAACGCTTCCATCTATGTATGGCACCGCCGCAGCCTGTCATCATCACTTTGGAACTCACCCAGAATCAGGCTGCATGTGATGCCGCGCGAGCGTTCCATAGATATTGACCACCCCATCGATTTTGATCTGGTGGAGTTGCTGATGAAAAAGAAAGACCTTCATGAGTGATATGAGTCATCAAAAGGATTCCAGGGACGCTTTCTCGCTGGCCGGGAAAATCATTGTTCTTTCAGGGGCGGCGGGCATCATAGGAACGCAGGTTGTCAAAACCTTTGTCGAGGCTGGCGCCAGGGTGTTTGCGATTGACCGCGATGCAGACCTGCTGGCAGACCGGCTTGGCCCGGTGCATGAGTCACTGATCACCTGTGTGGCCGATGTTTCGAAGCGCGAGTCTCTTTTGTCTGCACACGCCTTGCTCACATCACGCTGGGGTGAGGCTGACGGGCTGCTCAACAACGCTGCCACCAAGTCCGAAAATTTTTTCGAACCCTTTGAAACCTTTCCGGTTGACGAATGGAATGAGGTCATGTCGGTCAACCTGACGGGTGCCATGCTCTGTGCCCAGGTTTTTGGCAGCCCGATGGCGCAGCGCGGCCGGGGCAGCATCGTCAACACCTTGTCGATATACGGCATTGTGGCCCCCGATCAGCGCATTTATGAAGGCTCCGAATACCTGGGCCGTGCCATCAATACACCGGCCATTTACGCTGCCAGCAAGGCCGGTTTGTGGGGCCTGACCAAATATCTTGCCGCCTACTGGGGTCACAAGGGTGTGCGCGTCAATGCGGTCACGCCGGGCGGTGTGTTCAGCGGACAAAACGATACCTTTGTTGAAAACTATTCACGCCGTACCCCGCTTGGCCGCATGGCCCAGACCGACGACATGGTCAACGCCATGCGTTACCTGAGCAGTGATGCGGCCAAGTATGTGACTGGCCACAATCTGGTGGTGGATGGCGGGTGGACTGCATGGTGAGCCCGACACGTGTTTTTGTGATTGCCGAGGCGGGAGTCAATCACAACGGTGACCTGGCCATGGCTCTGCAGCTTTGTGATGCAGCCAAAGCTGCGGGTGCCGATGCCGTCAAGTTCCAGACCTTTCGCGCGGAAGACCTGGTGGTTCGTGGTGCACCAACAGCTGAGTACCAGGCGCGGCAGACAGGTGACCAGGACCAGTTTCTGATGCTGGAGCGGCTGGAGTTGTCCGAAGCCCAGCACCGGCAGATCAAGGCGCATTGCGACGCTATTGGCATTGAGTTTTTCTCGACACCTTTTACTGTCAACGCAACAGACATGCTGGTCGGGCTGGGTGTCAAACGTTTGAAATTGTCTTCGGGCGAGCTGACACATCGTGCGCTGGTTGAACACGCAGCGGCAGCACAGCTGCCTCTGCTCATGTCCACCGGCATGGGCACAATGGAAGAAATCACTGAAGCCCTTGCATGGGCCAGAGCCGCGCGCGGGCATTTGCGTGATGTGGTCGTTTTGCACTGCACCTCGGCCTATCCGGCGCCCGATGAAAGCCTGAACCTCAAGGCCATGCTCAGCATGGCGAGCGATCTGGATATTGCGATAGGCTACTCCGACCACAGCCTGGGCATTGAAGCGCCTCTGGCTGCTGTGGCGCTGGGTGCAACAGTCATTGAAAAACATCTGACTCTGGACTGCAAACTGCCCGGCCCAGACCACAGCGCTTCCCTTGAACCCGACGACTTTGCACGCATGGTGCAAGGCATTCGCCGGGTCAGCGCAATGCTTGGTGATGGTGTCAAGGCACCGCTGCCCGAAGAGCTGGACACGGCCCGTGTTGCACGGCGCAGTGTGGTGGCCGCCCTTGATATTGCTGAGGGAGAAATCATCACGGCTGAAAAGCTGATCTGCCGCCGGCCTGCAACCGGCATAGCGCCGCGTGATTTGCAACTGGTGATTGGCCGAACTGCCTGTGTTGCCGTCAAGGCAGGCGCTGTTCTGCAATGGAGTCAATTGTCGGAACCCATTGCCTCATGAGTGAGGTGGAAACCGCCGTTCGCAAGGTCATTTACCTCAGTGGCACGCGTGCCGACTTTGGTTTGATGAAATCCACGCTTGAACTGCTTGCCCCGGTCTGTGATCTGTCTATTGCGGTGACGGGCATGCATCTTGAGGCAGCATTTGGCCACACGATTGATGAAATCCGGGGAGCAGGTTTTCGTATCTGTGGCGAGCTGCCTGTGGATGTCAGCACCCGCACACCCGGTAGCATGTCTGCCAGTGTGGGTGAATGCCTTAAAACGGTCACTGCCTTGCTGCAAAAAGAGCGTCCCGACATCCTGCTTTTGCTCGGTGATCGCGGCGAAATGCTGGCTGGTGCCATCGCCGCCCTGCATCTGGGCATTGTGTCTGTGCACATTCATGGCGGTGAACGCTCCGGTACCGTGGATGAACCGGTCAGGCATGCCATCAGCAAACTCGCCAGCTACCACCTGGTGGCGACTGAGGAGTCACGCGAACGTTTGATACGTATGGGCGAATTGCCCGAGCGTATCGAAGTGACCGGTGCACCTGGCCTGGACGGTATCGAAGCTGATGCAGGGCTGACTGCCGGCGAGTGCAGGGCGGCTTTGAATCTTCCGGCAGACAAATCGTTTGTATTGGCACTTTTCCACCCGGTGGTCCAGCAGGCAGGAGACGCCTATCTGCAAACCGCTGGCCTTCTTCAGGCTTTGAAACGAATAAGCTTGCCTGTAGTCTGGCCTGAGCCCAATGCAGATGCCGGCTCGCGCGAGGTCTTGCGGGCACTGGATGAGCTGGGTTTGCCTGAAGGCTCACACCGAGCCCGGCATCTTCATCGGCCCCTGTTCTGTGCTGCCATGAAACATTGCGCCGTGATGGTCGGCAACTCGTCTGCAGGCATTATTGAGGCCTCCACATTTGGAACACCTGTTGTGAATGTTGGCGACCGCCAGCGCCTGCGTGAAAGAAACAGCAATGTGCAGGACGTCACAGCCGATGCAGCTGCGATTGAATCGGCCATCCGCCTGGCATTGGCGCACGGAAAATGGCCACTCCGCAACACATACGGTGATGGTCTGGCTGGGCCACGTATTGTGCAGAAGCTGCTGACCTTGTCACTTGACCCTGCGGTTCTCGAAAAGACCAATGCCTACTGATACACCACTGGAAGCACTGGACACCAGGCCCCAACTGCTGATTTTTGGTGCCGGGGGCCATGGCCGTGTTGTTGCCGATGCTGCGCTGCTTGCGCCAAACCCGCCGACAGTTGTTGCATCTGATCGCAACGCGGATATTTGCCACGGCGAACTTCTGCCATCTGTCTGCCTGAAGGATGCCAAAACTGCGCAATTGCTGAATGCCTCTGTGCACATTGCGATTGGCAGCAACCAGGCGCGTGAGAAAGAAGCCGGGTTTTGGGGGCATTACCGCCTGCTGTCGGTATTTCATCCGGCTGCCTGCGTGTCGCCGTTTTGCCGGGTGGCTGCTGGTTCATTTGTGGCTGCTGGTGCCGTGATTGCACCTGGCGCAGTGCTTGGGGTGGGGGTGATCGTCAATCATGGTGCGGTGGTGGATCATGACGTGCAGGTAGGTGATTTTTCACACATTGCGCCAAATGCTAGCTTGGGTGGCCATGTCAGCGTGGGCCGCCGTGTTCTGATTGGGGCTGGCGCGGTGATATTGCCGTCTGTAAGCATTGCTGATGATGTGACAGTCGGCGCTGGCGCTGTGGTGACCACCAATTTGACAGCTCCCGGCATATATGCCGGTATACCTGCAAGGAAAATAAAATGAGTCCAGACAAACTCGCGGCCTTGTCCGTGCTGCCTGAATTGACGCTGCGTGATGCCTTGCTGCGCATGGATCAGACTGCGCGTGGAATCTTGCTGGTACTGGCGGCCGATGGCAGCCTGGCCCGCACCCTGACGGATGGTGATTTGCGCCGCGCCATCCTGAATCATGCGGGTGATGCCTCTCCTGTCAGTGCACTGCCGGTGGCCAAACCCATTACCGCCAGCCAGGAAAGCAATGCAGCCGGTGTTCTGCAGTTGATGGACCAGCACCAGATTGATCATATTCCGGTCATTGATGCCCAGGGCAAACCTGTTGACGTGATTTTTCGGCGCGAACTATCTCAGCGTGTCTGGCTTTCTTCACCGCATCTGGGCGAGGAAGAAACCATGTTTGTTGAAGATGCCTTCAAAACCAACTGGATTGCACCGCTTGGGCCGCATGTAGACGGTTTTGAGCGTGAACTGGCCAGCCATGTGGGTGTTGCACATGCGGCTGCCGTGAGTTCCGGCACTGCAGCCATTCATCTGGGCCTGATTTTGCTGGGTGTGAAACCTGGCGATACGGTTTTTTGCTCTTCGCTGACTTTTGTCGGCAGTTGCAATCCGATTCTGTATTGCGGCGCAAGACCTGTATTCATTGATGCCGAGCCACAAACCTGGAATATGTCACCCGCAGCGCTTGAACGGGCTTTTGAATGGGCCAAGCGTGAAAGCCGCATGCCCGCCTGCGTGATTCTGGTCAATCTGTATGGGCAAAGCGCTGACATGGATGCCTTGCTGCCGATTTGTGACCGTTATGGCGTGCCAGTGCTGGAAGACGCCGCCGAATCACTGGGTGCGCATTACAAGGGCAAAAGCAGCGGTGCCTTTGGCCGTGTTGCCGTCTATTCCTTTAACGGCAACAAGATCATCACCACCTCAGGCGGCGGCATGCTGGTGGCCGATGACCCTGAGCTGATAACACACGCCCGCAAGCTTTCCACCCAGGCACGCGAGGCGGCCCCGCATTACGAACATGTGGAGGTCGGATTCAACTACCGCATGAGCAATGTGCTGGCTGGTATAGGCCGGGGACAGTTGCGGGTGCTGAAGCAGCGGGTTTCACAGCGGCGCCGGGTATTTGAGCGTTATGTGACCGCGCTTGCCGACCTGCCGCAAGTCCAGTGGATGCCGGAGCCCCAGGGTTTTCATTCCACACGCTGGCTGACCTGTTTTACCCTGAAGGGGCCGGATGCCAATGCCAGATGTCATCAGGTCATGAAAGCGCTGGAGCGCCACCTGATCGAGGCCAGGCCGGTCTGGAAACCCATGCATTTGCAGCCCCTGTTTGCCGGGGCGCCGTATTTTTCGCATACACCGGCAACAGATGTCTCGGCGGGACTTTTCCAGTCCGGAATCTGCCTGCCTTCAGGTTCAAACATGGGTGAAGAGCAGCAGGACAGGGTGATTGACCACTTGCGCCATGCCTTGATGATGCTTGAGGACCACCATGCATTTGCGTAAGGGGCTTGTGCAGTTCTGGCTGATCGACCTGCTGCTGGTGGGAGTCTCCTGGTGGGGTGCTTTCTGGCTGCGTTTTAATTTTGATATTCCTGATGAGTTTCAGGCCCTGCTTTTTCTGGGAGCGCCCTGGACTGTTGTTTCTTTTGCGGCCGGTTTGGGTATTGCCAGGGTTTATCGCCAGGTCTGGCGTTATGTAGGTTTGCCCGAGTTGCGCCAGCTCGGCTGGGGTGTTTTTCTGGGCAGCCTGTTTTCTGCGGCAGCGGTTTTGATGATGCGTTACCCCGGTTTTCCGCGTTCGGTGCTGCTGCTGCATCCGCTGGTGACGCTGGTATTGCTGGGTGCCGTCCGCGCCGGCTGGCGGACTTTTGTGGAGCAAAGCAGGCCATCGGACAGCTCGCGTCCGCTGCTGATTGTGGGTTCACTTCACGATGCCGCCGATGCCTTGCGTGCGCTGAAAGGCTCCAGCCAGTGGCACTGTGTCGGTATTGCGTCGCCGCTGACGGCAGAGCAGGGCAGCTACCTGCATCAGATCCCCGTGCTTGGTTTTTCAGCTTCGGTGGCTGACATTGCCCAGTCAACCGGTGCCACAACGGCGCTGATTGCCAGCCCGCCAGGCTCTGAAGAGCGGCGTGATGTGCTGATGCAATCCAGCCAGGCAGGCTTGACCCTGCTGACGATGCCGCGACCTGATGAATGGCTGCGCACTGAAAGCGGCAGCCCGCGCAAGATAGAACTTGAAGACCTGCTGGGCCGTCAGGCGGTGGATCTGGATGTTCGCGGTCTGGCCGAGCTGTTTTCGGGTCAGACTGTGCTGGTGACCGGTGCTGGTGGATCGATTGGTTCAGAGCTGTGCAGGCAGATTGCCCGTTTGGGTGTTGCACGCCTGATTTGTGTTGATGCCTCGGAAATTGCCACCTATCGGCTGGAGCAGGAACTGCGCGAGGCCCATCCCCAGATGCAGGGGCTGTATTACACCGCCAATGTGCGTGAGCATGAGCGGCTGCTGGCGATTGCCAAAAAATACAAACCCTCGGTGTTTTTTCATGCAGCGGCTTATAAACATGTTCCGCTGATGGAGTCGCATAACGAGATTGAGGCGATTCGCACCAATATTCTTGGCACATTGAATGCCGCCAGGGTGGCTGGAAGCTGCGGCATACAAAAATTTGTACTGATTTCAACCGACAAGGCCGTCAACCCGACCAACATCATGGGGGCTACCAAACGCATGGCCGAACTGGTGGTGCAAAGTATTGCGCAGGAATACAAGGCAACTGATTTTGTATCGGTTCGTTTTGGCAACGTACTTGGGTCCAGTGGTTCCGTGGTGCCGCTGTTTACGGAACAGATCGCCAAGGGCGGGCCGATCACCGTGACCCATCCCGATATCGTGCGTTATTTCATGACCATCCCAGAAGCCGCACGCCTTGTCCTGCAGGCAGGCCTGATGGGGCAAAGCGGCCAGATTTATGTGCTTGACATGGGTGAGCCCGTGAGGATCGCCGATCTTGCACGCATGATGATTCGCCTTTCAGGCAAAACCGAGCAGGACATTCCGCTGGCCTTCACCGGTTTGAGGCCTGGTGAGAAGCTGTTTGAGGAACTGCTGGCCGATGACGAGACCACTGAGCCCACACCACATCCAAAATTGCGGGTTGCCAAAACCTCTGGTTTGCAGGCCGTGGCCATTCAGGGCGTGACTGACTGGGTAGCAGGCGCTGGGCCTGCGCCTTCAAGTGATGATGTCAGGGCCTGGCTTCGCAGTCATTTGCCCGAATACAAATCCCAGGGCTGAAACGGCGCATCTGCACTGCCTTTGTGTACCAGGCTGCCTATAGCGCAATTCCGGTACGCTCAAGAATGTCGCTGACCAGCTCCAGCCTGACCAGCGGGTTGTCCAGCTCCATCAGGCGCTGTTTGAGTTCCAGCGGAATCGGCAGCAGTTCACACCAGCGGTTGGCAACCCAGCCGCAGTCGTCGAGCAGATAGGGTGCCAGTACCGGCATCTGTTCCTGGGGCAGATTGCGTTCCTGCAGGCTTTTGATCAGTTTGCCCAGTGCATTGGCACTGGGCTGCAGGTCGGCAGGTATCCTGACCTTGAGGTCATCGTCAAGACGCGTGACATCGGCAATCCACAAGCCATGTTTGAGTTTTTCCCGGCTGGAGACGCTAAACCGCTGGGCACCTGTGCAGCGTATGGTCATCAGGCCGGGTTGAGGAATCGAGAAGTCGGTAATGATGGCCAGCGTGCCCACGGTATTGAATGCTTCATTGGCAAAACCATCACCGGTGGCCGCGCCTTTGCTGACCGGTTTGCGCACTTCGGAGCCTTGTGTCAGCGCCACCACCCCGAATGGTGCACCGGTTTTGTGGCATTTGCCAATCATGTCGAGATAACGGACTTCAAAAATCCGCAGTGGCAGCAAGCCACCTGGATACAAAACAGTACCCAGCGGAAACAGCGGCAAGGAGAACAGGGTCAGAGCGTCAGACATTAAAGGCATGCCGAATAAGTTGAAGTCAATATCATCCCATGAGCGCCTTGTCCCCGCGTTTGCCTGGGTTGGCCAGCAGCAACTGCGAACGCTTTTTTTGCAAAAAACAAACGAAAACAGGTATCCAGAAGACCTGTTTCACTTGCCAGGCGGGCAAAGGGTGCTTATTGACTGATGTTACGCACTACCCAAACTTTACGAGAGCCGTCAAAAAGCACTCATTGGGAAAGTGCGTTTTGCCTGCGTAACGTTAGTCACGTAATTTAAATGCCGCTGGCCGGGAATCGCCCGGCGGCGAGTCACTTTCTTTTGGCTATCGCCAAAAGAAAGTAGCCGCCGGGCAGAAGAAAGTCATTAAAACCCCTAACACCACAGGACAGCACATTACGAACGCCCCAAGAAGGGCGAGAACCATCAAAAAATGCTTTTCATTGGAAGCGTGCGTTTTGCCTGCATAACATCAGTTATTGATTCACTGTCAGTGTGTATCAGCTGACCGCGTCAGCCGGTTGCTTCAACAGCATGGCCAGTGAACTTGCAACGGTTTTGCGCAGTTCGCGGCGGTCGCAGATAAAGTCAATCGCTCCTTTGGTCTGCAAAAACTCTGCTCGCTGAAATCCTTCGGGCAAGGTGACGCGCACTGTGGATTCGATCACACGTGGACCGGCAAAACCGATCAG
>JAZKIK010000286.1:0-3460 GCA_040384925.1 Pseudomonadota bacterium
TGTTGTATGAGGCCGGTGTCAAGGGCATTTACGGGCCAGGCACACCGATTCCGGCGAGTGCCAAGGATGTGCTGGAACAGATACGGCAAGCGCTGAAGTGAGCCGTTTGTCTGCAGACGCCTTTTCCCTGATATTCTCGTGAAACCCTTTTTCGTTTATCTCCTCAGGTGCTCTGACGGGTCGTATTACGGCGGCCACACAGATGACCTGGATGCGCGACTTCAGCAGCACCAGACAGCAGAGTCGGGTTATACCGCGACACGCAAGCCGGTGGATCTGGTCTGGCAAGGCGAATTTGAAACACGCGAGGGGGCTCTTGCCTTTGAGTTGCAGATCAAGGGTTGGTCGCGTGCCAAGAAAGAGGCGCTGATTACGGGAGATTGGGACCGGATTCAGGAACTCGCCAAGTCAAAAACAAAAGCCGTTCACCCTGAGCTTGTCGAAGGG
Organism: Pseudomonadota bacterium; assembly: GCA_040384925.1. Classification (GTDB taxonomy): domain Bacteria; phylum Pseudomonadota; class Gammaproteobacteria; order Burkholderiales; family Burkholderiaceae_C; genus Polaromonas. Next base: position 448 of record JAZKIK010000286.1, read on the forward strand.
CCACAAAACGATGCAAGGCTTCGACAGGCTCAGCCCGAACGGGTGGAGGTAGCTCGGGCTGCGGCGCTCCTGGACGGCATTCTTCAAGGCAACCCGCCAACCCAGCGCCGCGCCATCGCCAAAGCCATCACCCTGCTCGAATCCACCCGCGCCGACCATCGCGCTCAGGGGGACGAGCTGCTTACAGCCTTGCTGCCACACACCGGCAAGGCCTTTCGCCTTGGCATCAGTGGTGTGCCGGGTGTCGGCAAATCGACCTTTATTGAAACGCTGGGCCTGTACCTGATCAGGCAGGGCCACCGTGTGGCCGTGCTCACGATTGACCCTTCATCCACGGTGTCTGGCGGCTCCATTCTGGGGGACAAAACCCGCATGGAAATGCTGTCGGTGCATGAAAACGCCTATATCCGCCCCAGCCCGTCCAGCGGAACGCTGGGCGGTGTGGCCGAAAAAACCCGCGAAGCCATGCTGGTTTGCGAGGCAGCGGCTTACGACATCGTGATTGTCGAAACTGTAGGTGTTGGCCAGTCGGAAACCGCTGTGGCCAACATGACCGACATGTTTGTGCTGATGCAACTGCCCAATGCCGGTGACGATCTGCAGGCGATCAAAAAAGGCGTGATGGAACTGGCTGATCTGGTGCTCATCAACAAGGCTGACATTGACGCGATTGCCGCGCAGCGTGCGCAGTTGCAGATCACCTCGGCGATGCAGCTTCTGGGCATGTTCAGCGGCTACGTTGAAAGCCACTGGCACCCCAAGGCAATACAGATCAGTGCACTGAACGGGCAGGGCGTTGAAGCTTTCTGGGCCGCAGTACTGGACTTCAGGACGCGCCAGAACGCCAGCGGCAAGTTTGCCGAGCGCCGCCAGCAGCAGTCGCTGTCATGGATGTGGGAGCGTATTGATGCGGGCCTGAAACAGGCTTTCAGGCAGAACCCGGCGGTCAGCGCCTTGTTGCCCGACATGCTGGCCCAGGTGGCCGCCGGACGGCTTCCCGCCTCAACTGCAGCACGAAATCTGCTGCTTGCGCAATCGCAGCAGGCGGCTAACAGTTAAGTTGCAATCAAATATCAGTCAATAAGCAGTCAAAAGGTGGAACATGCAAGACATTCTTGAAAAACTCGAACAAAAACGCGCCGCAGCCCGCCTGGGCGGCGGGCAAAAACGCATAGACGCGCAACACGGCAAGGGCAAACTGACGGCGCGGGAACGGCTGGAGCTGCTGCTGGACGAGGGCACGTTTGAAGAGTGGGACATGTTTGTCGAGCACCGCTGCACCGACTTTGGCATGGAAAACACCAAAATCCCGGGCGACGGCGTCGTTACTGGCTACGGCATGATCAATGGCCGCCTGGTGTTTGTGTTCAGCCAGGATTTCACCGTGTTCGGTGGTGCACTCAGCGAAGCGCATGCCGAAAAAATCTGCAAGGTGATGGATCAGGCCATGAAGGTAGGCGCACCGGTGATTGGCCTCAATGACTCGGGCGGCGCACGTATCCAGGAGGGTGTGGCTTCGCTCGGTGGTTATGCCGACGTGTTCCAGCGCAACGTGATGGCCAGTGGTGTCATTCCGCAAATCAGCATGATCATGGGGCCCAGCGCAGGCGGTGCGGTGTATTCACCTGCCATGACTGACTTCATCTTCATGGTCAAGGACAGTTCCTATATGTTTGTGACCGGCCCCGAAGTCGTCAAAACGGTGACTCATGAAAGTGTGACAGCTGAAGAGTTGGGCGGCGCCATCACACACACCACCAAAAGCGGCGTGGCCGACCTGGCTTTTGAAAACGACGTCGAAGCACTGCTGATGCTGCGCCGTCTTTACAACTACCTGCCACTGAACAACCGCGAAAAAGCCCCGGTGCGCCCCAGCGCCGACCCGGCCACCCGAATGGACCTGAGCCTGGACACACTGGTGCCGGAAAACCCGAACAAACCATATGACATGAAGGAGTTGATTGTCAAAACGGTTGATGACGGTGATTTTTTTGAAATCCAGCCCGAATACGCCAAAAACATCATCATCGGTTTTGCCCGCATGGAAGGCCAGTCGGTTGGCATCGTCGCCAACCAGCCACTGGTACTGGCTGGCTGCCTGGACATCAAAAGCTCGATCAAGGCTGCGCGTTTTGTGCGCTTTTGTGATGCCTTCAACATCCCCGTCATTACCTTTGTGGATGTGCCAGGCTTCATGCCCGGCACCAGCCAGGAATACGGCGGCATCATCAAACATGGTGCCAAGCTGCTGTACGCCTATGCCGAATGCACAGTACCAAAAATCACCGTCATCACCCGCAAGGCTTACGGCGGCGCCTATGACGTGATGAGTTCCAAACACCTGCGCGGCGACGTCAACTTTGCCTGGCCAAATGCTGAAATTGCCGTGATGGGCGCCAAGGGCGCAGTTGAAATCATCTTCCGCGAAGACAAGGGAGACCCGGTCAAGCTGGCCGCCAAAGAAGCCGAATACAAAGCCCGTTTTGCCAACCCCTTTGTGGCTGGCGCACGCGGATTTATTGACGACGTGATACTGCCGCATGAAACCCGCAAACGGATTTGCCGCTCGCTTGTCATGTTGCGTGACAAGAAGCTTGAGAACCCGTGGCGCAAGCATGGGAATATTCCACTGTGAATTAAGGCCATTTGTGAAAAATTCGCTCCGGGATATGCCGATATTCAGCCGCAAATGGCGGCGGGCCAGATGGTTTGGGTTGGGTACCGCGATGTTGGTCGCTCTGGTGGTTTGGGGCAGCCCAACCGCTGAAGAGCGAGCCGCAGCCCTTAAACGTGAACTCGACAGTTGTACAGAGCGCTGCCGACCAAAGATCGGTGTCGTGGAGCGAACGCCCCTGTATCCAGGACAGACTTTTTTTGACAAGGGACACAGTCGAACGCCAATTGCATGCCAATGCAGGTAACAAGTAACTAGTTAAATAATCAGCGACACACCACACCATGTTCACAAAAATCCTCATAGCAAATCGCGGTGAAATTGCCTGCCGCGTCATCC
>JAZKIK010000287.1:0-1111 GCA_040384925.1 Pseudomonadota bacterium
GTCGGCCAGCAGGTCGTCCAGCGCCGCGTCTGGGTCTTCGCCCAGCTCTTCCAGCAGGCTGCGCAGGTCGGCCATGGCACCGTTGAGCTCGCGCATTACCAAGCGTGCCACCAGTGCGGGTTCGTCACGCTGGGCGTCTGCCGTTTCGGCGTTGTCGTCTTTGAGCCAGCTGATGTCCAGGTTGTCGCCACGGGCCTTGATTTGCTTGCGTGAAAAACAGCGCCAGCGGCCAGTCTCGCCCGTGTCCACGCGCTGCGCCAGGGCTGCGGGGCCGCCGCAGGGGTCGTTGCCAAACACGTCTTCAAACTTGTCGCGGGGCGTGCTGCTTGGCGCATCGGGCGCGGTGCGAAAGTATTCGCGGGTGAACGGGGTGCGCTTGCCAAACTGGGGCATGTTGGCGCGCATGTCGTACACCCACACTTCCTTGGTGTTGCCTGTGTCTTTTTTACCTCGCGTGAAAAACAGCACGTTGGTTTTAACGCCTTGGGCATAAAAGATGCCAGTGGGCAGGCGCAATATGGTGTGCAGGTTGCACTTGTCCATCAAGTCGCGGCGTATGTCTGCGCCCACATTGCTTCCAGACAGCACGTTGTCAGGCAGCACTACGGCAGCACGGCCACCGGGGGCCAGGTTGCGGTAGATATGCTGCAAAAAACAGAGCTGCTTGTTGGTGGTGGGGTAGGGCAGGTCGGTGCGGGTGGGCAGGCCGCCGCCTTTTTTGGTGCCAAAAGGCGGGTTGCTCAAAATGAGCGTGGCCTGCGGCAGGCGGGTGCCTTCTTCGCCAAGAGTGTCGCCAAACTGTATGCCGCCTTCAATGCCGTGCAGCAGCATGTTCATGAGCGCCAAGCGGTGTGTGTCTTGCACCAGCTCTATGCCATAGAACGTGCTGGATCGGTGCTTTTCCTTTTGTGCCTTGGTCCGCTTCGCAGGCGGGTAGTGATCACGCAAATAGTTGTTGGCGGCAATCAGAAACCCGGCTGTCCCAGCCGTAGGGTCTTGAATGACATCGTTTAGCGTAGGCCGCATGACGGCAACGATGCTGTCAATCAAATCGCGTGGGGTGAAATACTGACCCGCACCACTCTTTTTCTCACTGGCGTTACGCTCCAGC
>JAZKIK010000287.1:1121-14554 GCA_040384925.1 Pseudomonadota bacterium
AGTCCCTCGTACAGGTCTCCTAAGTCGTCACGATCAACGCTGTACCAGTTGATTTTGTCGATCTCCGTGACCAGCGTGGAGAGGGTCGAGGGCTTGGTGATGATGGTGCTGGCGCCTGCATAGACCTGCCGAATGATGCCTTTCCCGTGGTGGCTGTAGTCATGCAGCAAGTCTTGATAAACAGACAATCGGCCTGCAGGAGCAGCACCAACCAAGTCGCCCCAGAGCCATCCTTGTTCATCTACAACCGCCCCACCCCTCTTTTTTGCAGGACGGCGGACTACGAAACAAGCCTCTTCCTTGGTTTCCTGCATCATTTTCAGGAACAGCAAATAAGTTAATTCGCTGACGTACTGGTGGTAAGTGACGCCATCGTCGCGCAATACATTGCATAAGTTCCAGAGCTTGGCAACTATCTCAGACGTTGCTGGCTTTACTAAATGAGGCATGGTGTGCTGTAGATTGAGGCTTTTTGCGCGAAATAGACACTGCGCTTCGAAAATTGAGCACCCTTATACCTCGATTGCGCCCCTTTTCCCCGAAACCGGACTTCTTCCGAAGAAAGTCATCTAACGGTCACCGCTATGTATTGGCTCTTGCAGGGGAGTAACACCGAATTTTTCAATGTGAATACTCACATCTTTTTTGCAAACCGGCAGCGCGGCCATGCGATCAGGCTCATGGATTTGGCTAAAGGCCTTTAAAAACGCTACCTAATTTATAGCTATAGGATTCCGCTGCACCTGGGCAACAGGCCTAAAAGGCACCAAAAACACGGTTTCAACCAAATTCCAGCCGCCTTCCGGGTGGCTCAAATGGGTTTGCGTACGTTGGCGGCAACCGCAACCGCCAAATGCCCCAGCGGCAAGGCGCTGCTCGCCTTGACCTCTCCCAATGAAAAGCTGGTGTGCAAGTCCTTGACATTCGGCAGGTTGATCAGGTTTTGCAGCGCAAACTTGCTGAAGGCTTCAAGGTCTTGGGCCACCACCTGCAGCTCGAAGGTGCCGGTTCCGCTGATGTAGTGGCAGGACACGATTTCTGGCAGCTTTTTGATCGCTTCTTCCAGCTGGCGAGTGGCGTCGCCGCTGTTGCGTTCAGCGTCCAGCCGCACAAAGGCCAGCACACCCAAGCCTATCTTGTGGCGGTTGATTTCGGCGCGGTAGCCGGTAATAAAACCCGACTCCTCCAACGCACGTACGCGCCGCCAGCACGGGGCGGCTGACAGGCCCACGCGGGAGGCCAGTTCGGCATTGGTCAAACGGGCGTCGGTTTGCAGTTGCTGGAGGATGGCGATGTCAAACTTGTCAAGTGTTTCCATAACTGGCATTTTGCAGCAAGATCCTTTCACAATGTGCGTAAATCAGGGCAAACAAAGCAATGATTTATCTGGGCATTCGGCATACACTTTGCCGTGAACACTGTAAAAATTGTGTCGCTGGCCTGTGCATTACCCGTGCGCAGGTCTTACAAGCCAGCCCACAAGGCCGCCAACCCCACACCCGGAGACAAAAACGATGAATGCACCGCTACCCGAACACATCCGCAAGTCGCTTGAAACAGTGACGCTGGACGACAAATACAGCCTGGACTACGGCCACGCTTTCATGAGTGGCGTGCAGGCTCTCGTCAAGCTGCCCATGCTGCAGCGTCTGCGTGATGCGCAGCAGGGCAAAAATACCGCCGGATTTATCTCGGGTTATCGCGGTTCACCACTTGGTGGTTACGACCAGGCGCTGGTCAAGGCGGCCAAATACCTGAAGGCGCAAAACATTGTTTTTCAGCCGGGTGTCAATGAGGAACTGGCCGCCACCGCCGTCTGGGGCACACAGCAACTGGGTTTTGCACCACCGGGCACGAACAAGTTTGATGGTGTTTTTGGCATCTGGTATGGCAAGGGGCCAGGTGTTGACCGCACATCCGACGTCTTCAAACACGCCAACATGGCCGGCACCACAGCCTGGGGCGGTGCGATTGCGATTGCGGGTGATGACCACATCTCCAAAAGCTCGACCGCCGCGCACCAGAGTGACCACATCTTCAAGGCTTGTGGTTTGCCAGTGTTTTTTCCGGCCAGTGTGCAGGAGATTCTGGATCTGGGCCTGCATGCCTTTGCCATGAGCCGTTACGCCGGTGTCTGGGCTGGCATGAAGACGATACAGGAGATTGTTGAATCTTCAAGCAGCGCCATGATTGACCCGGAGCGGGTGCAGATCAAAATCCCGACCGATTTCCAGATGCCCGTGGGCGGTGTGCACATCCGATGGCCCGACGCGCCGCTGGATCAGGAAAAGCGCCTCTTCGACTACAAATGGTATGCCGCATTGGCGTACATCCGCGCCAACCGCCTGAACTACAACGCGATTGAAGGCCCGAACGACCGCTTCGGCATCATCGCCAGCGGCAAGGCCTACAACGACACCCGCCAGGCCCTGATGGACCTGGGTCTTGACGACGCAACCTGCCGCCAGCTCGGTATACGTCTGTACAAGGTGGGCGTGGTCTGGCCGCTTGAAGCACAACTCACGCGCGAGTTCGCCACCGGCCTGCAGGAAATCCTGGTGGTTGAAGAAAAACGCCAGGTCATTGAATACCAGCTGAAAGAAGAGCTTTACAACTGGCGTGCCGATGTGCGGCCCAATATTGTTGGCAAGTTCAATGAGGTGGAAGGAGATTTTTCCGGTGGTGAATGGAGCATGCCGAATCCTTCAGCCAACACCTTGCTGCGCGCCAATGCTGACCTGTCGCCCGCGCTGATTGCCAAGGCGCTGGCCACACGTGTCAAAAAGCTGGGTGTGGACAGCGACATGCTGGCGCGCATCGAGTCGCGCCTGGCCATCATCCAGGCCAAGGAACAGGCTATGACCACGCTGGTGGTTGATAGTGAGCGCACACCGTGGTTCTGCTCGGGTTGCCCGCACAACACTTCGACCAAGGTGCCTGAAGGTTCACGCGCCATGGCTGGCATTGGCTGCCACTACATGACCTTGTGGATGGACCGCAGCACCCTGGGCTTTACACAAATGGGCGGCGAGGGCGTGCCCTGGGTCGGCCAGCAGCCCTTTACCACCGACAAGCATATTTTTGCCAACCTGGGTGATGGCACCTATTTTCACAGCGGGCTGCTGGCGATCCGGCAAAGCATTGCGGCTGGCGTCAATATCACCTACAAGATTCTTTACAACGACGCCGTGGCCATGACGGGCGGCCAGCAGGTCGGCGAAAGGGCTGAAGGACACTCGGTTGTGCAAATTGCGCAGTCGATGCGGGCAGAAGGCGCTGCAAAAACCATAGTAGTGACCGACGAACCCGAAAAATACGACAGTGTGACGCTGGCCGAGGGCGTGACCGTGCATCACCGCGACGAGCTTGATGCGCTGCAAAGGCAGTTCCGTGAGATCAAGGGCTGCAGCATCATCATTTATGACCAGACCTGCGCGACTGAAAAACGCCGCCGCCGCAAACGCGGCAAGCTGGTGGATCCGGCCAAACGTGTGGTGATCAACGAGCTGGTGTGTGAAGGCTGCGGCGACTGCAGCGTGCAGTCCAACTGCATGAGTGTGGAGCCGCTGGAAACCGAATTTGGCCGCAAACGCCAGATCAACCAGAGCACCTGCAACAAGGACTTTTCATGCGTGAAAGGCTTTTGCCCGAGTTTTGTCACGGTTGAAGGCGGGCAGCTGAAGAAAAAATCAAAGGGCGACAAAAAACTCAGCCCGTTTGAAGGCGGCACCTTGCCAGAACCAGCAATTCCCATGCTCGGCACAGACCATCCGGTCTGGGGCATTGTGGTGGCCGGTGTGGGCGGCACGGGTGTCATCACGATTGGCCAGTTGCTGGGCATGGCCGCACATATTGAGGGCAAGGGCATCGTCACGCAGGACGCGGCTGGCCTGGCGCAAAAAGGCGGCAGCACCTGGAGCCATGTACTGATCAGCGCCAAACCGGCCGACATCTGCACCACCCGCGTGGGCACGGCCAGCGCCGACCTGATCATTGGCTGCGACCCCATTGTTGCGGCCAACAAGGAAACCATGGCACGCATGCGTGAGGGCCGCACCCATGTGGCACTCAATTCACACAGCGCACCCACCGCTTCGTTTGTACACAACGGTGCCTGGCAAAACCCCGGCAGCGCCTGCCAGGCTGAAGTGGTCAAGGCTGTGGGTCTGGCTGGTGTGGGCGCTTTCAACGCCGATGCCGCTGCAACCAAACTGATGGGCGACAGCATTTACGCCAACCCCATGCTGCTGGGTTATGCCTGGCAAAAAGGCTGGGTGCCGCTGGGACTCGAGTCCTTGCTGCGGGCGATTGAACTCAATGAAGTCGCCATTGAAAACAACAAGACCGCGTTTGCCTGGGGCCGCCGTGCTGCGCACGATTTGCCAGCCGTTGAACGCCTGTACGCCACGGCGCAGGTCATCGCGATGCCAACGGCGCGTGAAAGTGTCGATGCACTGATCGCCCGCCGTGTTGAATTTTTGACGGCTTACCAGAACGCTGCCTACGCAACTGAATATGAAAGTTTTGTACGCAAGGTCGAGCGCGTCGAGTTTGTGCTGGGCAAAACGACGTTGACACAAAACGTCGCCCGTTATCTGTTCAAACTGATGTCCTACAAGGACGAGTACGAAGTCGCCCGCCTGCACACCGACACGGCATTCCTGGACAAGGTCAACGCCATGTTTGAAGGTGACTTCAAACTCAACTACCACCTGGCACCGCCCATGATTGCCAAAAAGAACGACAAGGGCGAGCTGCAGAAGCAGCAATTCGGCCCGTGGATGCTGACCGGCTTCAGGCTGCTGGCAAAACTCAAGGGTTTGCGGGGTACGGCCTTTGACATATTTGGCCGCACCGCCGAACGCCAGATGGAGCGCTCATTGATCACCGAATACCGCGCAAGCATTGAAACCCTGCTCAAAACCCTGAATGCAGACAACCATGGCGCTGCGGTGGAGGTTGCACGCGTTCCTGAACTGATCAAGGGCTACGGGCATGTCAAGGAGCGTAATGTCAAGGCGGCGCGCTTGCAGAATGCCGCGCTGCTGCAGGCTTTTGGCCAGCCGGTTCAGGCAGATCAAAAGCAGGCGGCCTGAAACGCTGGTACGGTGCGGCGACTTATTCTGCAGCCTGGGTTTTTACTGGCTTGAAAACCCTATAAGCCCACTCCACTTGCAACTTCTGTAACAGGCCCGCACGCATACAATCGCGGGTTGTTTCGCCTGCCCGCTGGGTGAAGTCTGTTTCAGCTCGTTTAACTATAGTTTGTGGAGTTTGCCGTGTTTATTTCTTCTGCTTTTGCCCAGACCGCACCTGCCGCCGCTGCAGGTGGGGGCGACATGATGTCATCGCTGACTGGCATGCTGCCGCTGGTATTGATGTTTGTGGTGCTTTATTTTGTGATGATTCGTCCACAGATGAAAAAGCAAAAGGAACATCGCGCCATGATCGAAGCCATCACCAAGGGTGATGAAGTCGCCACCGCTGGTGGTTTGCTGGGCAAGGTGACCAAACTTGGCGATGCCTACCTGACGCTTGAACTGGCACCCGGTGTTGAAGTACAGCTGCAGCGCAGCGCCATTGTCCAGGTGTTGCCAAAAGGCGCCATCAACACCAGCAAATAATCAGACAAGCCAGGATTTATCCGGAGGTGTTGCAACAAAGCAGTTATTTGTTGTAACTTGACAGGGCTTGTTGCCCTGTCATTTATTGAACCTCCAGCCCATCAGTTCACAGGAACAGCACGCTCATGAATCGTTACCCGGTCTGGAAGTACGCCATCATCGTGGCCATGTTGTTGATAGCCGTGGTGTACACGCTTCCCAATTTTTTTGGCGAGGCACCGGCGGTTCAGGTGTCGAGCAGCAAATCAATCATCAAGGTTGACAGCACAACCGTTACCCGCGTCGAGCAAGCCCTTGCAGAAGCCAAGATCACGGCGGATGTGATTGCGCTTGATGGCAACTCGGTCAAGGCCCGTTTTGCAGACACCGACATCCAGCTCAAGGCCAAGGATGCGATCCAGAAAGCCCTGGTTCCGGATGCGACTGACCCTTCATACATCGTGGCGCTCAATCTGTTGTCGCGTTCGCCCGCATGGCTGGCTTCCCTGAAGGCGGCCCCTATGTATCTGGGACTTGACTTGCGCGGTGGTGTGCATTTCATGCTGCAGGTAGACATGCAGGCAGCCCTGACCAAAAAGGCCGAATCCCTGTCGGGTGACCTGCGCCTGACGATGCGCGAAAAAAACATTCGCCATTCAGGCATCACCCGCACCGGGCAAACAGTTGAAATCAGGCTGCGCGACAGCCAGACCCTGACGGCCACCAAAAACCTGATCCAGGACCAGTTTGCCGATTTGCAAACCACGGAAACACCCGATGGCACGGAATACCGGCTGATCGCCACCATCAAACCAGATGCGGCACGCCGTATTCAGGACCAGGCCCTCAAACAGAACATCGTCACTCTGCACAACCGCATCAACGAACTGGGTGTGGCCGAACCGGTGATTCAGCAGCAGGGCCTGGACCGCATCGTGGTGCAGTTGCCCGGCATTCAGGATGTGAACCGCGCCAAGGCCCTGATTGGCCGCACCGCCACCCTGGAAATGCGTCTGGTGGACGAAAGCAGCGAAGGCCGCGCGGCTGAAAACAATACCGGCTCGGTTCCTTTTGGTTCGGAGCGTTATCTGGAACGTGATGGCCGGGTTGTGATCGTCAAAAAGCAGGCCATCATCACGGGTGAAAACCTGACCGATGCCCAGCCCGGTTTTGATTCACAAAACCAGCAGCCCAAGGTCGATCTGACGGTCGATGCCAAGGGTGGCCGCATCATGAAGGACACCAGCCGCGAAAACCTGAAAAAACGCATGGCCATCCTGCTGTTTGAAAAAGGCAAGGGTGAAGTCCTGACGGCGCCGGTGATTCAGGGTGAATTGGGCAACCGTTTCCAGATTTCCGGCTCCATGAGCGTGTCTGAAGCCAATGACCTGGCGCTGCTGCTGCGTGCCGGTTCCCTGGCCGCACCGATGGAAATCATTGAAGAACGCACCATTGGCCCTACCCTGGGTGCTGAAAATATATCCAAGGGTTTTCACAGTGTGGCCTGGGGTTTTGCCGTGATTGTCGTTTTCATGGCGCTGTATTACATGCTGTTTGGCCTGTTCTCGGGTGTCGCCCTGGCTGTCAACCTGTTGCTGCTGGTGGCAGTGCTGTCGATGTTGCAGGCCACGCTGACCCTGCCCGGCATGGCCGCCATGGCGCTGGCCCTCGGCATGGCGATTGACTCCAACGTGCTGATCAACGAACGTGTGCGTGAGGAGCTACGCAACGGTGCCTCGCCGCAGGCTGCCATCAATGCCGGTTATGAACGTGCCTGGGCGACGATTCTGGACTCGAATATCAGTACGCTGATTGCTGGCCTGGCGCTGCTGGCGTTTGGCTCCGGCCCGGTACGCGGTTTTGCCGTGGTGCATTGCATAGGCATTCTGACCAGCATGTTTTCTGCCGTGTTTTTCTCGCGTGGCCTGGTCAACCTTTGGTATGGTCGGCAGAAAAAACTGAAATCGGTGTCGATTGGCACGGTCTGGCGCGCTCCTGTCGCTGATGACCTTGTCACGACGGAAAAAGCAGCGGCTAAAACGACTGGCAAAAAAGCTGTATCAGCTCGCTGAAACCAAACAAACACCTGGAAAGCAGACCTGGATATGGAATTTTTCAAAATCCGCAAAGACATTCCGTTCATGCGGCATGCGCTTGTCTTTAATGTGATTTCTTTTGCCACCTTTGCGCTGGCCGTGTTTTTTCTGTTCTCGCGTGGCCTTCACCTGTCGGTCGAGTTCACTGGCGGCACGGTGATGGAGGTCAATTACTCCCAACCCGCAGAAGTTGAAAAGATACGCAATACCGTGGCTGGCCTGGGTTTCACGGATGTGCAGGTACAGAATTTTGGTACTTCGCGCGATGTCATGATTCGCCTGCCTGCACAAAAAGGCGTCACCACTGCACAACAGAGTGACAAGGTGGTTCTGGGTTTGTGCCAGTCCGCTGGTGGCACCATGAAGGCCGACCCCAAGCAGGACGGCAAGATTGTCTGCCTGACGGAGGCTGCCCAAGAGCCCATCAAGCTCAAACGCACCGAATTTGTCGGCCCCCAGGTTGGCGAAGAGCTGGCACACGACGGCCTCAAAGCCCTGGGCATGGTGGTGCTGGGCATCATGATTTACCTGGCCTTCCGCTTTGAATGGAAGTATGCGGTTGCCGCCATCATCGCCAATTTGCATGATGTTGTGATCATTTTGGGATTTTTTGCGTTTTTCCAGTGGGAGTTTTCACTGTCAGTGCTGGCTGCCGTGCTGGCCGTACTGGGGTATTCGGTCAATGAATCGGTGGTGATTTTTGACCGCATCCGCGAGAATTTCAGGCGCTATCGCAAGATGAATACGACTGAAATCATCGACAACGCCATTACCTCCACCATCAGCCGAACCATCATTACCCACGGTTCAACGCAGATCATGGTGTTGTCCATGCTGCTGTTTGGTGGGCCTACCCTGTTTTATTTTGCGCTGGCTTTGACGATTGGCATTTTGTTTGGCATTTATTCGTCGGTTTTTGTCGCCGCTGCAATTGCCATGTGGCTGGGCATCAAGCGTGAGGATCTGGTCAGGACAGCAGTTAAAAAAGATGAAGATCCAAACGACCCGAATGCAGGTGCGACGGTGTAAGCTGTGAACTAACTCTTTAAATTGGTCGTGACGGCACACAACAACAAAAACAGTCTTCTTGCAAGGCAGGCGCGTGAGCTGTTCACAGCTCAGGCCATGCGGGTTTTGCCTGAGCTGGCCCGTTCGCTTAACGAGAGGTTGACAACGCTGGCGGAGCAGGCTGGCAGCGCGCGCGAGATGCAGGAGCGGCGTGACGCCCTGCAGTCTTTCAGACCCAACAGCAAGGCCTGGGTTCAGGGAACGGCTGCCGCGTGGAAAAAAGCCCTGGTGCTGTCCGTGTCAGAAACTTCAAGCCGCCGGCTTGCAGAAAGTACCAAGTTTGAGTTGATCGACAACGAGGTGATGGAGAACCGGATTCTCGCTTCACGTCTGGCTTTGCGCCTGCTCGACTTTGCGAGCTGGGAACTCAATGATTTGCGTCTGCGCATCCAGCATCTGGAGGAGATGCCCGAGCTTCACAAGGACGATATTTTCCGGCCGGAAATCCTGGCCAAACATTTGTTTGCCGAGTGGACAGCTGCCGGTCTTTCGCGTGAGATATGGCTGATGCTCCAGGATGGCATTCAAAGCCGTATGGCTGAGGGCCTGCTTGAGGCCTACCACCTGACCAACGATTTTCTGATCCGGCAGGGGGTGATGGCCGATATAGATTTGCGGCCACTTGTGAAACGCACACCTTCCGCTGTGGCGGACGCAAAATCGTCGGCCCCCAGTCCAATTACCAGTCCCAGTCCATCACCCCAGCCGAATGCGACGATACAGGGTGGCCTGGATGTTCCGATGGGGCAGAACAACAACCGCGGTGCCTACGCCTATGGCCGCAGCTCTCCGCAAAATGCAGCTTCGGGTGCTTCCGGCCGTTCACCAGCAGCCTATGGCGGTGGCAGTCCCGGTGGCTCGTCTTATGGCGGGGGATATGGCGGCACCAGTAGCGCTGCAAATTACGACGCCGGCAGACCCGGCACAGCCAGTCCGGGCAACACGGGCCCGGCAGGCAGTTCAGGCGGCGGCAGGGGATCATCTGGTGGCGGTGTTTTTGACGAAACCCGCATGCAGACGGCAACCACACCACTGGCCAGGGTACGCATGCGTGCGCAGGGTGTCATGGGGCATCTCAAACGGCTGTTGAGCAACCAGGTAGCGGGGTTTGACGATACGCGGTCAACACAGGCATCACCCAAACTGGCACAGGCCATGGCCAGCATTCATGACGCCGAAGCGCCCAGTGAACGCACTGTTCTGGCTGAAGCCCCTGGCCATGCTTACAGCCCTGTGCATGTCGAGCAGGCGGCTACCGCCTTGCGACAGCGTACCAGTACGCTTAAAAAAGCGGCATCCACCGCTTCCGAAAAAGCCACCATTGAAATCGTGGCCCTGATGTTTCAGAGCATTTTGTCTGAAGACCGTATTCCGCCTGCGGTGCGAGTCTGGTTTGCACGTCTTCAAATGCCGGTTTTGCGGGTTGCCATTTCAGAGCCCGAGTTTTTTGATTCCCTGCAGCATCCGGCCCGCCGCCTGATTGACCGCATGGGTTCCTGTGTGCTGGGTTTTGATGTGGATGTTTCTGGCGGTGCCATGGAGGTGGAAATCAAACGCATCGTGCAGGTTATCGAGCAATATCCCGAAACCGGACGGCGTGTTTTTCAGCTGGTTTACGACGAGTTCCAGAAGTTTTTGTCCAAATTTTTGTCCGAGCAGGGCAGTGCTGCACGGGTTGTAAGTGTGGCGCAGCAGGTCGAACAAAAAGAGACCATGGCCATCCAGTACACGATCGAGATGCGCAACATGCTCAATGACATGCCGGTGCGTGACGAAATACGTGAGTTTCTTTTCAAGATATGGGCTGAAGTGCTGGCGATAGCTGCCATGCGAAATGGCCCGCAGCACGCGGAAACCATCACACTCAAACGTGCTGCGGCAGACCTGGTCTGGGCTGCCAGCGCCAAGCCAAACCGCAATGACAGAGCCAAGGTCATTGCTGATCTGCCCAAGCTGCTGCAGTTGTTGCGCCTTGGCATGACCATGCTCAACATGAGTGTTAAAACCCAGGATCAGCACATCAAGGTCATCAGCGACACGCTGGCCGATGCCTTCATGTCAAAAACCGATGTGATCTCTCTGGAGCGTATTGAAACCATGGCCAAAAGGCTGGCCAATCTGGAAGACTATCTTTCAGATGAGGATGTCGGCGACCTGCCACTGGATACCGAGAGCCTGGTGATGATGATTGGCATTGATGCCTCGGACATCCAGGTCATCACCGATGGCGGCAGCCAGCCCACGGAAGCCATGCGGGCCTGGGCTCAGGAACTGCAATTGGGTGCCTGGTTCAGTCTTGACCACAACGGCAAAGTCAGTCATGTGCAGTTTGCCTGGCGCAGTGATCGCAAACAACTGCATCTTTTTGCCTCGGCCGATGGCCGCAACTTCCTGATTCAGGCACGTCGCCTGGCGGCTTATTTACAGGCCGGCCTGCTGGTGCCTACAGAAGAAGAAGCCCTGACGGTGCGCGCCACGCGCGATGCACTGGCCAAGCTTGATGCCAATCCTGAAAGATTACTGGGGTAATGGCCCCCACGCTTTTTCACTGCGTGTAAACGCTGCCCCCCGAGGGGGCCGCTGCGCCTGCAGCCCGGCGAAGCCGGTTCTGCGGCCCCTGCTTGAATGTGGCCCCCACGGTTGCTCACTTCGTGTAGCTCCCTGCCCCCCGAGGGGGCCGCTGCGCCTGCGGACTGGCGGAGCCAGATCCGCGGCCCCTGCTTGAAAAAGCGGGGAGCAAGTGCAAAGACAATTTCAGTGGGCGATGCGGAATTCTGTGTCGTCGCACAGCTCGTCGAGTATCAGTGCGTCGGGCTCTTCGCCAAAACTCCAGTACACCATCAGGACGATGATTTTGAGGTCGTCCAGGGTGACTGGATCACCGGGGGCGGCCATGGCGCGGTCTATGGCTATTTCGCGCATGTGGGGCGGCAAAACGCCTGCTGACTCCAGAAAACTGATGAATCCCAGCACTTCAGCACCCAGATGCTCTTGCTCACTGATGGAATAAACACGCAGGCTGTTGGCTGATTGGGCCTGCATGTCCGGTGTTTTGAGGGTGTCAGCTGGCTGGCGTGCAGATAAAGTGAGGGGTGTGGGAAGAAATATCTGCGTGCTTTGTGCGGCGGTGTTCAGGCCATCGAGCCAGACCAGTGCATCGTGAATTTCTTCCGGCTCGAAACCAACCGCAGTCAGCTTGCGGCTCAGTTGCTCAAGCTCGGGGCAAGCGTCGCCTTGCCAGTAATTTTCATAAACGTACACCAGTACTTCAAACATGCTTCCAATATAACGCAGATATTGCTGCTGGTGGATAGAGTTGTTCAGGTGGAAAAAGCAGGGAGACACGCACACGCCATGCCAGGCGTCGTCAACTGCCAGAATTTTGCCCGCATGCAAAACTGCATCAAACCATGCGGATTCGCTGGAACAGCCCACCGGGCAATCTGGCGACATGACCGTCGAGCTCAAGCTCCAGCAGGCGGGCCTGCAGCATGGGTGTACTCAGGCCGGTTCTTGCCTGCACGGCATCCAGGCTGCTGATGTCAAAACCCAGGGCTGACAACAGGGCGTCTTCTGACTCGTCGCTGCCCTGCTCGTCGTCATCGCTGGCAGTGGGATGACTTTTCCGGCCTTGCACAAGCGGAAATTTCAGCTCTTCCAACACATCCAGCGCGGTTTCGACCAGCTTGGCACCCTGCTTGATCAAGGCATGGCAACCGCGTGATTGTGGTGAGTGAATGGATCCGGGAATCGCAAAAACGTCCTTGCCCTGCTCGGACGCCAGCCGGGCCGTGATCAGTGAGCCCGATTTGAGCGCTGCTTCAACGACCAGAACACCCTGGGACAAACCCGAAATAATTCGGTTGCGTTTCGGGAAATTGGCCGTCAGGGGAGGTGTGCCAAGCGGGAATTCACTGAGTATCAAACCCTGCGTGGCAATACGGTGCGCCAGTTCCAGGTGTTTTTTGGGATAGACCCGATCCAGCCCCGTTCCGACAATGGCAATCGTCGCACACTGATCGGTTAAAGCATGGCCTTGCATGGCTCCTTCATGTGCAGCCCCATCAATGCCCAGCGCAAGGCCGGACACCACACACATACCCGCCTCGCCAAATGCCTTTGCGAACTGCCTGGCATTTGTTTCGCCCTGGGGTGTCGGATTGCGGCTGCCCACCATGGCAAGGCAGTGTTGCTGCGGCTTCACCATGCGGTGTGCAGCTGCCTGCCCTCGCCGCACAGGCGCTCCAAGCATATAAAGCATCAAAGGCGGGTCTTCGATGTTGAGCAGGCTTGCAGGGTAAGCACTTTCACCCAGCGCGACAACGGCACGGTCATCGGCTGCGGCAAGCCAGTCAAGTGTGGTTTGCCATTGCGCATTCAGGCTGGCTGGCTCGGTGAGTAGGGCCTGGACCAGCTTGTCTGGAACCAGTTGCCTGAGCGCCGCGCTGCCCTGCCCGAAAACGGCCTCGGCAGAGCCAAATGCGGCCAGCAGCCTACGTGCGGTTTCATTGCCGACACCGGGCGACAGTGTCAGGCGTAGCCACGCTCGGAGTTCCTGGGCTTCCACGCAACAAGATTTTGATGAAATGGCGGCAGGTGTCAGGCCGCTGAAGGTGTCAGGCTTTGATCCGGATGATCAATTCGGGTTGTCAAAACGATCACCGAC
>JAZKIK010000287.1:14654-18440 GCA_040384925.1 Pseudomonadota bacterium
TGCGGCACGTAGCTGACCATTTCACGTGGTGGTTCCGGTATCAGCTTGTCACCAACCCGCATTTCCTCTTTGGCCATCATGATGTCTATGGTGGCCGGGATGATTTCGTTTTGCGTCTTGCCGTCGCTGTCGGTGGTCTGGCGGATTGATTCACCACGCATCAGTTCAGCCTTGCCAACAAACTGGGCCTCATAACCAAGAATGGTGCCGGTCGTTGGGTCTTTCAGTGGCGTGGCACTGCGAAATACACGGTAGTCCAGCGGTTCACCTTTGGCATCACTGAGTGCCTTGCCGGTGCTGCCTTTGGATTCACCACGCGCATAGGCGCGGTCACCACGACTGAGCAGCACGCGCCCCTCCTGTGTGGCAACGATGCGCGGTGCGTTGGCAAATGTCGGGCCATCCACAATCAGCGGTTCAGCCAGAAAAGGCTCGATGAATTGTGAGGCCAGAGCCGGAATCGAGCTGTCTGCCAGCGATTCAAAACGTGTGCGTGGTGAAACCCGGACGGTCTCTGACGGCGGGCCATCGCCCGACGCCATGCGGGTGCGCAAAAGGGCGCGGCCATTGAGTTTTTCAAGAAACAGCTGCTGGCCCGGATAAATACGGTGCGGATTGCGGATGTCATCGAGGTTCATGCCCCACAGTTCCGGCCAGCGCCACGGGGTCTTCAAAAAGATGCCCGAGATGGCCCACAGGGTGTCGCCACGTTTGACGGTGTAACTGTCAGGCGCGTTGGCTGCCAGGTCACTGAGTGGCACACCGGCTTGTGCCACCTGGGTGGCGGTGGCTTTTTGGTCTGCCGTGATGGGGAAGTTTTGCGCATGCAAACCAGCACTGGCACCCAGAAAGGCCAGCGCTATTGAAATACGGCTTAAACGACCAGAAGTAATACGACCAGAAATAATGTGCATCTTGAAGGCCTGTTTGGCTTGTGTAGCTGGCTGGCGTAGCCCTGTTCCCTCGAACAAAAGCCATTTATGTCTTGATAAATCACTGACGATTTTGTACCTAAGCCCTTGATTAAGCAACGAAAACGCTATTTGGCAAGCCCCCACGTCTCTAAAAATCGCAAAAATTTGCGAAAATAGCGACATCTGACAAGCCCCACGCATGACTCAACTTACCATTCTCCGTTACCCCGATCCACGTTTGCATACTGTGGCCAAGCCTGTTGCACAGTTTGACAAACGCCTTCAGACCCTGGTGGACAGCATGCTGGAGACCATGTATGCAGCCGAAGGCATAGGCCTGGCCGCTACGCAGGTTGACGTTCATGAGCGGCTGGTCGTGATTGACGTCAGCGAGGGACGTGACCAGCCGCTGGTGCTGATCAACCCCGAGATCGTCTGGGCCAGCGCTGAAAAACTGGTCGGTGATGAAGGCTGCCTGTCGGTGCCCGGCATTTACGATGGTGTTGAACGTGCCAAGGCCGTCCGGGTACAGGCGCTTGATCTGGATGGCAAACTGCAGACGCATGAGGCCGAGGGCCTGCTGTCTGTGTGTATCCAGCACGAAATGGATCATTTGATGGGCAAGGTATTTGTTGAATATCTGTCGCCTCTGAAACGCAACCGCATCAAGACCAAGATGCAAAAAGCCGCGCGCGACGACGTCAGATAGGGTTTTTCAGGGCTTTGATGCCTTTTGCACCCGCCCTGCAGACATGACATGCGGTTTGTTTGACAGCGAAAAAACGGATTTCAATTCAAAATCAACGCACCGGAGTGCTCGTTTGAAAGTTCAGGACATCAGTTGAAAGTCATTTTTGCGGGCACGCCCGAATTTGCACGGGTCGCGCTTGAGGCGCTGTTTGCCGCAGGTTTCGAGATCGTGCTGGTCCTGAGCCAGCCTGACCGCCCGGCTGGCCGGGGTTTGAAGCTGCAGGCATCGCCCGTCAAACAATGGGCGCAACAACACAATATACAGCTTGCCCAGCCGCGCAGCCTGCGTCTGGATGGCAAATACCCTGAAGACGCCGCTGCCGCACGGGATGCAATTGCGGCAGCCAGCGCAGACGTAATGGTTGTGGCTGCCTACGGGCTGATTCTTCCGCAATGGGTGCTGGATACGCCCCGGCTGGGGTGCCTGAACATTCATGCCTCACTTCTGCCGCGCTGGCGCGGGGCAGCACCGATTCACCGCGCCATCGAAGCGGGTGATACAACAACCGGCATCACCATCATGCAAATGGACGCCGGCCTTGATACCGGCGACATGCTGCTGGTGCAGTCGCTCGCCATAAGCCCGCAGGACAGCACCGGCAGCCTGCATGACAAGCTGGCCGGACTGGGTGGGCAAATGATTGTTCAGGCACTGCAGGCCCTGACCCAGCCAGGCAGGCTGCAAAGTGTGCCGCAGCCTGCAGAAGGCATCAGCTACGCCCACAAGATTGAAAAGCGCGAAGCCTCCATCGACTGGACACAGAACGCCGACACCATTGTTCGCCGCATCCGGGCCTTCAACCCGTTTCCGGGTGCCAGTGCTGTTCTGGCAGGTGAAACCATCAAGGTATGGACGGCAGAGGTTTCAGGCGAAAAACCGCCTGCGGATGCAGTTCCGGGGTCGATTCATGCCGTCGCACCGGGCTTCATTGCCGTGGTAGCGATGAATTCAATGGTAAATATCAGCGAGTTGCAACGCCCAGGCGGCAAACGTCTGCCGGTCAGTGAGTTCTTGCGCGGCTGTGCCTTGCAGCCCGGCATGGTGTTTGGCGAGGTCGTCTGATGTTTTTGAAACGCGAGAACTTCAGCCACCCCGAGTTCCGCATCGGTGCAGCGGAAACCTGGCCGCAGGTTCCCGGCATGGTCGCCTGGGGTCTGATGACCGGTGTGGCCATGGTCAATTCCGGCATGAGTGTGCTGGAGTCGCTGCTGATGACACTGACGGTGTTTGCCGGCAGCTCACAACTTGCGGCCATACCGCTACTGGTGGCCGGAGCCCCGGTCTGGGTGGTGCTGGCGACGGGTTTTTGTGTGAATCTGCGTTTTGTCGTCTTCAGCCTGCATTTGCGCCCTTACCTGATGCATTTGCCCTGGCTGGAGCGCATCACCCATGGCTACCTCACCACCGACATGACTTATGTGCTGTTTACGCGGCGTTTTCCAGCTCCGGCGCAGGACGCCCAAGGCCGGCTTGCGCAGCAAGCCTATCTGGCAGGCAACTGCGGCCTGACCTGGTGCGCCTGGATGTCGTCAAGCATCATCGGTGTGGTGATGGCCAACTTTATTCCCACCGCATGGGGGCTTGGTTTTGCCGGCATCCTGAGCCTGATAGGCATCATGCTGTCGCTGGCAACCAACCGCCTGCGGCTGCTGTCTGCCGCCGTGGCCGCCACAGCGGCCGTAGTGGCCTACAACCTGCCTTTCAAACTCAACATCGTGGTGGCAATTGCGGCAGCCGTGCTGCTGTGCCTGGCCGCAGAAAACCTGCGCGCCATGCGCTCCACAGCCGGAAACACACCATGAATGCATTGAGCGGCGTCACTGACCTGCGCACCGTGGCCATCATCGTCGGGCTGGCCCTGGTGACGGTGCTGACGCGCTGCTTTTTCTTCCTTACCAACAAAAACTGGCATCTGCCCAACTGGGCACAGCGCGGCCTGCAGTACGCGCCGATTGCCGCATTGTCGGCCGTGGTACTGCCCGAGGTGGTGATGTCCCAGGGCCACTTGCTGGCAAGCTGGGCTGATGCGCGGCTTTATGGTGCCGCAGTTGGGGCGCTGGTTTTTTTCTGGCGGCGCGACGTGCTGCTGACCATCATCGCAGGCATGGCGGTTTACCTGCC
>JAZKIK010000288.1:0-3257 GCA_040384925.1 Pseudomonadota bacterium
CACCCAATGTGTAGGCCACGCCGGTGCTGACGCGTGTCGCCCGGTCCTTGACATGGACAAAACCCACCACCTTGATGGCCAGCACCGGAAATACGCAGGGCATCAGATTCAAAATCAGCCCGCCCAGCAGCGCACCAAACAGTGCAGCCCAAAAGCCCAGCGGCGCAGAACCCTGCCCGGCTTGAACCGGCACCGCACCAGCCGATGCATTGGCTTTAAGCGCCGCCTCCAGCGCAGGCGGAATCTGCACCGCAGCCGCCACCTTGGGCCATTCGCCCTTGACCGGTGCTTCAACGCGGTAAGCCGCACTGCCAGATTCAGTGTCCAGCGCTACCACCACAGGCAAAACATCCGGGCTTTCAGTACGCTGACCTGAAAGTGGTACCTGCGCCGTCCAGATTGCGCCCTGCCAGGCCTGTTGCCACTGCGCGGCAGGCTCGATCACGCTGCCGGTTTCCGGGAAAAACGCCAGTTTTTTGCCCTGCAGTGCGGCTGGCAAACCGCTGAGCGACACCTTGATCGCATTGCCAGCGACTTCAACCTGGCTGCTGCCCGCGACCAGTGGTTTTGGCGTGGCGTCAAATGTGGCCTGGAAAATTTTGCTGCTCATGCCGGTTGAGCTCCTGGCCGGAATGCTCAAGTAGAAATCACCTTCCTGTGGAATACATTCCTTGCGGCAAACCAGCCAGGCCGCATGAAGTTTTACATCCAGCTGGTTGCTGCTGAAGTTCTGCGCCACCGTCAAGGGCACAGGCAGCAACACGGTTTTTTCGTAACCATAGTTGGCCAGCGTGCCAATCGGAATCTTTTTGGGCGTGGGCCAGGCAATCTCGCCGGGGTCAATACCGGCAGGCAACTGCCACTCAAGCACCGTAGGCAGGCCCGAATCACCCGAATTTTTCCAGTAGGTATGCCAGTCCGGTTGATGCTCCAGCTGCAAACCCAGCCAGACCTGTTTGCCTGGCCCCACCCCATCGGGTGCCCAGGCCAGCAGCTCAGCACGTACCTGGTCGGTGGTCACCACAGCTGTCTTGCCTGCGCCGAGCACGGAATTAATGCTGGTCTGGGCTATAGCGCCTGTCGCCAGAAGGCTGGTAGCTACCAAAAAAGTAGCGGATAAAAATTGCTTGAAGGACATGGTCATGTATGAGCGAAGAGGCTGCGGCTTAGTTCCTGTCGCATGGCAGGCTGCATTGTCTGGCAAGGGTCGGGTCACCGTTTGAATGCGTCTGCAAGTCCTGCCGGGACGTTTTGCGAGGCCTGCTTTCAGTGGCATACTTTGTGCCTCATGCCGTTTGATTTCCTGTCTTTCAGGCCGGGTGCCCGGACATCTTCATGTGGCTGACAACCTGACTCATTGAACCAGAACCCATCGAATTGTCACCATGAACTGGGTATCCACACGCACACTTGGTTTTGCCGATGATGCAGGCGTTGCGCGGCCGGGCCTGCAGCATTGTGTTGAAGCAGCGCTGAACATGTCTGACAGCCTGATTGACAGTGTGATAGACGGCCTTGAAATAACCGTCGCCAGGGCGCAGGGAGCGACGGCTGCATCAGCGCCAAAGTCGGTCATGAAGCTGGCGATTGAACAGTTGGTGGCGAATCGGGCGCAGGTGCGTGCCACCTTTGCAGCGCAACTGCGCGTTGCAATGTATGGCGGCGTCAAGCCCGAGGCTCAAGCCCAGCCGCTGCTGCGCTTTGATGACCTGCAGTTGCTGCCCGACGACGAGCTCGATGAAAACATTGAAGCGGCCTGGGCCGAGCAGGAAATCGTGCTTGCTGTCGACGACGTTCTGCCCATGCTGGATGCGCTGGTGAGTACACTGCTGGGCTGGATCACCGTTCAGCCGCAGCTCAATCCGCTGCGCCCCGAAGTTTTTGTGCGTGCATTGCGCACGGCGCTGGTAGAGCAGATCCCCGACACTGAAATACGCGGTCCCCTGATGACGCCGGCCGCCGGGCACCTGGGCACCAGGATGCGCAAGCTCTACCGTGAGCTGGGTGACTGGCTGGAGTCGCAGGGCATTGAGCCAGCGGGCTTGCAGGGCGCTGGCACCAAAGCCCGCAAGGGTGTGACGCGGGGCAACCCTTCGACCGGGGGGGGCGGATCTTCTGTAGCCAAAACCATCCTCACCCTTGACCGGCTGCGCAAGCTCTTGTCTGGCGATATTGATGGGGCTCCGAGCGGCCCACAGGATTTTTTGTACACCGTCCCCGCCTCGCTGGATGCCTTGCAGGACATGAAGATGGTCGAAGCCATGGTGCAGCGCCTGGCCAAACGTACCAAGGAAGGGGGCGCAGCGCCCAAAGCCGCCAAAGCGCAGGCCGGCCAGATGGTTGACAGCAAGCAGATCGGCAAGCAACTGGGCGAAGAGGTCATTCGCCTCATGCTGGAAAGTCTGATCGACGACGACCGCATGCCGGTCAAGGTCCGCCAGGTACTGGTGGCCCTGGAGCCCGTGCTGTTGCGGCTGGCCCAGATAGAGCCCCGTTTTTTCAGCGAAAAGCAGCATCCGGCCCGTCAATTTCTCGACCGCATTACCCACCAGAGCCTTGCCTTTACCTCGGAAAGTGATGACGGTTTTTACAAGTTCATGCGGGCGGTTGAACAGTCCGTGTCAGCCCTGCTGGCCATGCAAAAAATCAGCGCTGCCAGTTTTGCACAAGTCCTGAAAATACTTGAGGATGCCTGGGCCCGTGAAGACAAGGTGCAAAAAGCAAGGCGTGAGGAAGCCGCCCGTGCCTTGCTGCATGCCGAGCAGCGAAATCTGCTGGCAAAACGGCTGTCGCAGGAGTTTCGCGAACGCATGTCTGTGGGCGACAACAAGGACATTCCCGCATTTGTGGGTGACTTTCTTTATGGCCCATGGGCCCAGGCGGTCGCCGAATCCCAGCTTGTCTATACCGACACCGTGGTCGCCGACCCCAATGGCCTGGTCGACGAACTGATCTGGAGCGTGCAGCCGCGCGTGGCGCGCCTCAACCGCACCCGGCTGGTGGAACTGGTCCCCAGTTTGCTTGCCCGTTTGCGCCAGGGACTGGAGGTCATTTCCTACCCGCCAGAATTGACAGCGCGGTTTTTTGACGACCTGATCAGCCTGCATGAGGCTGCCCTTGAAGGTGCGCGTATCAAACGTGAAGCGGTGGCCCCGGACAGCGTCTTGCCTTTGCCTGCAGGGGCGGAAGTTGCTGAAGAAATGACCGAAGCCCCTCTGGTGCTTGCCCGGGAGGCTGCAGAATCCGGGTTTACTGAA
>JAZKIK010000289.1:0-14196 GCA_040384925.1 Pseudomonadota bacterium
TGTCGAAGCCTCTGCCAACTGTGCGAACGGCCTGAACAGTATTGGGGCCTGACCCGCAATCCAGACGGCCTGTGTCAAATCCGGTTGCTGGCGACCAGGCCCTGCATAAAGCTTTCGCAGCGCGCCAGTTGCTCCAGGCTCACAAACTCGTCCGGTTGATGCGCCTGGTTGATGCTGCCTGGGCCACAAACCACGGTTGGAATGCCCGCGCTTTTAAACAGGCCGGCTTCGGTACCAAAAGCCACCAGAGTGGTTCTGTCTTCCTTGGCCAGGCGCTGGGCGAGTCTGGTCACTGCGTCGTCGGCTGAACCCAGAAAAGCCGGCACTTCACAAATCGTTTCGAAACTGAAACCCGCATCAGGCGCCACTCTTTTCATGGCGGGTTGTACGCGCTGCGTGTACGCAATCACCTCTTTTTGCATCAAAAGCGCGTCTGCGGTCGGCAGATTGCGAAACTCGTATCTGAACTCCGCATCACGCGGCACCACGTTGTCGGCAATGCCGCCGTGGAACTGGCCGACGCTGGCCGTGCTGAAAGGCACGTCAAAACCTTGGTAACGCGCCTCATTCGCCTCAAAACCTTCGGCCATGTCACGGATTTTGCCGACCACACGGGCGGCCATTTCAATCGCATTGACGGACTGTGGCGTCAAGGACGAATGCGCCTCCTTGCCGCGCACGCAGCATTTGTAACGGTAAACGCCCTTGTGCGCGGTGGCTGGCACCATGCTGGTTGGCTCGCCAACAATGCAGGCCAGCGGCTGGATGCCAGCGTCTTTCATGTCGGCAATCAGTTCCTTTACACCCATACAGCCAACTTCTTCGTCATAACTGAGGGCCAGATGCACGGCAAATGGCGCGGCCGAGTTCAAAAAATCACCAGCATGCGCCAGCGCCATGCCAATAAACCCTTTCATGTCACAACTGCCGCGGCCAAACAGCTTGCCGTCGCGCACGGTAGCTGAAAGCGGGTCAAACGACCAGTCCTGGCCGTCCCAGGGCACGGTGTCTGTATGGCCCGACAGGATGATGCCGGCCGGTTTGCCCGCGCCCAGCGTGGCAAACAGATTGGCCTTGGTTTTGTCGGCATTGAAGCTCAGGCGGCTGCTGACACCAAGTTTTTGCAGCTCGTCGCGCACAAAATGAATCAGTGCCAGATTGCTGTTGTGGCTGACGGTATTCATCTGCACCAGGGTCTGGATCAACTGAAGGGCGTGGGGAGAGGGGAGTGGGGCTGAGGTCATGGTGTGATTCTGGCTGAATTGTGCGGGTTTGACTTCGGGCCGTGTCAGTTATGCTCAAACGCTGCTTTCTGCCCAATCACCCATGTCTTTTCCCCCTCTGCCAGCGCTGATTCGCCTGATGCGGCCGCACCAGTGGCTGAAAAACGCTTTTGTGTTTGCCGGTCTGTTATTCAGCCAGAGCTGGCGCGATGGCCCCATCCTTGAAAAGGTGTTGCTGGCTTTTGCTGCGTTTTGTTGTGTTTCCAGCATGGTGTACATCATCAATGACTGGCATGACCGTGCCAGCGACGCGCTACACCCCAAAAAACGCCACCGGCCGCTGGCCAGCGGTGCGGTCTCATCGCCCCTGGGGCTGGGGCTGGCTGCCTTGCTGCTGGCGGCGGGTGTGGCGCTGGCCTCTGCCAACCGGGTTTTGCTGCTGCTGCTTGCGTTTTATGCGCTGCTGAACCTGGCTTATTCCTTCAGGCTGAAGCAGGTGCCGGTGGTTGATGTGTCCATCATTGCTGCCGGTTTCATGCTGCGCCTGCTGGCGGGAACAGTGGCCGTGGGCATTCCGCCTTCACGCTGGCTGCTGCTGACGGGCATTTTTGTTGCCCTTTTCCTGGGGTTCTCAAAACGCAAGGCCGAGACTTTTCATGACGAGTCAAGCCAGCGCGCCGTGCTGGCCCATTACCCGCCCGCCTTGCTTGACACCTTTATGGCCGTGACCATGACGGCGACCTTGACCACCTACAGCCTGTTTGCCACCAGTCCTGAGGCGCAGTTGCAGCATGGCGAACGCCTGCTGTACACCGTGCCGGTTGTTATTTTTGCGATGCTGCGTTACACCTACCAGGTGCACAGAGGCCATGGTGAGGACGTTGCGCGTGACATCGTGCGTGATCCGTGGATTCTGGCCGCCGGTTTTTGCTGGCTGGCCATCTTTTTGAGTCGCTGGTTGTGAATCCGGTGCCTGAACCCAAGCCCGGCTTTCAGTTGCCGGTCAAAAAGTTATTGCTGGTGCTGGGTGTGGTGGCCACGGCCTATGCTGTCGTGCTGCTGCTGTGGGGAGGTGGTGGAACCAGCTCGCTGGCCTTGCTCTGGTCATGGACGGGTCTGCAGGCTGCTGCGCTGTGCCTGGTCAATTACCTGCTGCGCGGCATTCGCTGGCGGCTGTGGATGGCGCATTACGGGCGGCACTTTGGCTGGTTTGAGGGCTTGAGGCTTTATCTGGCGGGTTACGCCTTTACACCGACGCCCGGCAATATCGGCGAAGCCGTTCGCGGCCTGCTGCTGGCGCGCCAGCCTTTAAGTACAGCGCAGGGGCTGGCGATTTTTGGCGCCGAACGGCTGGCTGATTTGTTGTGCCTGCTTTTGCTTTGCCTGCCTGCAACGGGCTGGGTATTGATGCATGTGCGCGTGCAGGAGGTGATTCAGGCAGCTCCGCAGGTTTTTGAGCTGCTGGCAGGGGCAGCCCTGCTGGTTCTGGTGCTCGGTTTTGGTGTGTTGATGTTTTATCGCAAGCGTTTGTTGCAGCGTTTTGTCTGGCTGCAGGAAGCCTGCCTGTGTCTGGCGCAACAACCCGCGCTGTGGTTTGTATTGACTTTGACGGCATGGGCCGCGCAGGGCCTGGCTGTCTGGCTTTTGTGCCGGGCGCTGGAAGTACATTTGCCGCTGCTGACGGCCATGGGTTTTTATGCAGTCGCCATGGTCGCAGGCGCCCTGTCGGCCCTGCCCGCCGGGCTGGGCGGCATGGAAGCGGTTTTAACCGGTCTGCTGGTTGCGCAAAGTGCCACACCACCCGAGGCGCTGGCCATTACCGTGATGGCTCGCTTGCTGACCCTGTGGCTGGCCGTGGCCATAGGCATCGCAGCACTGCTTTATAGTGCCGCCATTGCCAAGGACATCCGCTTTTCATGACGCCTGATAACTACAAGAACGACAAACCCGCTACTACGCAGATCACCAGATGGCTGCTGGTCGCCGGGCTGGCCTCGCTGCTGCTGCGCTTCTGGATAGCTGCGACCTTTCCCATCAGTGGTGATGAAGCCTTTTTTTACTGGTGGGGGGTGTACCCCGACTGGGGCTACTCAGACCATCCACCCATGGTCGGCTGGCTGATTGCGCTGATGCGTGCAACGTTGGGCGACAGCATTTTGTCGATTCGCCTGCCTGTCATTTTTCTGCCGCTGGGGCTGGGCGCGGCGCTCTGGTGGGCCTTGAGTGCGGTTGACCGCAGGCGCGCTGCCTGGGCCGTGCTGTTTTTCTGGCTGGCACCACTGAACTGGCTCAATACCCTGATCACCACCGACACACCGCTGATTTTCTGGTCAGTCCTGTCGGCAACTGCCCTGATGCGGGCCGAAAGGCGTGAGCAGCTTGACCGCGCCGCCTATGGGCTTTATGCGCTGTCAGGCCTCTTTTTGGGCTGCGCGTTTTTGTCCAAATACTTTTCGGTGGTGATGGGTTTTGCCTATCTTGTGTACTTTTTACTCTACCGCCGCCAGCGGCTGGCTGGTCTGGCACTGCTGGTGATCTGCGCGCTGCCCGGCCCGGCCATCAATATTGCCTACAACATGTCGCATGGCTGGTCGAACATCATGTTCAACGTCTACAACCGCAATGCGTCCGAGGTGTTTGAGCTGCGCAAACCGCTGCTGTACCTGGCCATGATGGCCTACCTGATCACGCCTGCCGCAGTGTGGCTGGTTTTTAAACACCGCAAGGCGCTGGTCAGCACAGCCTCCCTGTCACAAACTCACCGCCTGCTGGCCTGCCTGGTGCTGGTGCCGCTGCTGTTTTTTGCAGTGCTGTCGGCGAGAAAAGTGATTGGCCTGCACTGGGTGCTGTCGTTTTACCCTTTTGGTTTTGCCTTTCTTGCCTTTGCGCTGCCTGCCGACAAACTCAAGACTGCCGCCACGGGCCTGGCCGTATTTGCCGGGCTGCATGTGCTGGTGGTAGCAGGGCTGTACATGACTTCGCTTGACAGCTGGAAAAACACAAAGCTTTACCCCCAGATCATCCGCAGCTACAAAACCGCCGACATCCTCAAACAGGTCAGTGCGCCCGGTGTGGTGCTGATGGCCGAGGCCTACACCCCAGCCTCAATCTACGGTTTCGAGCGCCGCCAGTACATGCCAGTGTTTGGTGTCGGTAAATTCCATGCCCGGCAGGACGACATGCTGGTGGATTTTTCGCTTTACCAGGGCAAAACGATTCGCATCATCACGGGTGGCCCACCAAATCTGGCCGGGTTTGAGCCTTACTTCGAGTCAGTCAAGGTGCTGGAGTTTATGCAAAGTGGTGTCCCCATTTACGCCGTTGAAGGCACGGGTTTCAGGTTTGAGGCCTATCGGCAGGGCGTGCTGGGCACGATTTACAAGCGCTTTTTCAACATTCCCAAAGCTCTGCCCATGACGGGCTGTCCGTTCTGTGAACGTTATTGCGGGCAGGTGCGGTGCCCCTGAAAGCCCTGCCAGTTGTTGTCGCCGCCTTTGACTTTGATGGCACGCTGACCCGGCGCGACACCTTGATGCCTTTTCTGGCGCGTGGCCTGGGCTGGCCACGCTTTTTATGGGTTTTGCTGCGCTCATCACCCTGGCTGCTGGCTTATGCCCTGCGGCTGTTGCCCAATGATGTGGCCAAACAGAAGCTGTTTCTGAGGGCTTTCAAGGGGCGAGCCCTTGCAGAAATGCAGGCCTGGACGGATCTCTGGCTGGCGCAAGACCTGCCCGGCCAGTTGCAGGCCTGGACCATGGAGCGCCTCGCCTGGCATCAAAAGCAGGGTCACTGCTGCGTGATGGTCAGCGCCTCGCCCGATATTTATCTGCTTGCAGTGGCTGAAAAGCTGGGCTTTGATGGCCTGATCTGTACTGAAATGGCTGTGGACGCCGGGCACCTGACTGGTTTGATGAGTACGCCCAACTGTTATGGCGAGCAAAAAGTTGTACGGCTCAAAAGCTGGCTGGCAGATCGATTTGGTGCCGAGGCCGAAGCGGGTGATTTGACGCTGCATGCCTATGGCGACACAGCCGGCGACTGGCCGCTGTTACGAATGGCTGGGCAAGCCTGGTACCGCGGACGGCCTTGGCGCAGTGTTGCTCCCTCTCCCAGGCAGTGAGGAGCAGGAGCTTTCATCGCCAGGGCTGGCGGTCCAGAAAGCTCAGTCCTCCAGCTCAGCCTTCGCCATCTCGACATCCAGCCGCTCCGTGGCGTCCAGTGGTTTGCTGGTGGCGGCCTGTTCGTACAGCTTTGTTGCGTCTTTCATCTTTTTGTCGCCTTCCAGCATGACCATGCCATTGGCGTATTCAATCATCGCAATGGCTGAGCCGGGGTTGAGTGTCAGGGCCTCCTTGAACAGGTTCAAACCCACGTCTTTTTTGGCACCATAAGTCATGCCGCCAATCAGCGAACCGACCTTGTCTATCACTTCGGCGTGAAAAGCCGCCAGCGCGATGTGCGCGTCAGCATGTTTGGGCTGCAGTCTGATGGCTTGTTCGAGTGCGTTTTTGACCTTGGTGCCCAGGCCTTGCGCCAGCGCCTTGGCTACGCTGATGCCCTGGCCGTAACGCCCGAGTGCGTAGGCTTGCCAGTAGTAGGCATTGGCATTTTTCGGGTCGTCAGCCTGCTGCGCTTCAGCCCGTTCGGCGACTTCCATGAACAGTTCGAGTTTGGTTTTTTCCTTGGCCTCAAGGTAATTGGCATAGATGCTGGTGGCCTTGTTGGCTGCCACCAGACCAGCGCCACCGGCCTTGATGCCTGCTTCAGCAGCTTTCTGGAACTCGCCATTGTGAAAAAACACCCAGGCCTGCAGCACTGCCGCGTCTTTCGGAAACGGCTCGCAGTCACCCTGGTGCAGGCGTGCCCAGCTTTTTTTGAGGCTGGCAGCATCAAACTCGTAGTCGCCAGCGTGTGGAAAGGTAGTCCATTTGGCCATGTATCTGTCTCCTGTCTATGGTTTTGTTGCTATCGGAAAGATGCGCTTGTAAAGGTTTACATACTTGTGGGCTGGCTGTAGGCACCGACCAGCGCCTGCAGATGGGCGCGCTGGCTTTTTTCAAGATAAGGAATCAGCAGGTTCAGCACGTGGTGTGCACCGCGCAGCAGGGCGGTCTGGGCATTTTCAGGCTCCAGCGCACGGCGCGGGTCGCGCACGTATTCAAAACTGAGCCAGTAGGTCAGCACCACCACCATGCTGGTGGCTGTGGCCTCGACCTCCCTGGAGTCAATCGACATGGCACCGGATCGGCTCATGCCGTCCAGCAAGGCCTTGACCGAGCGCGTCTTGTTCTTGAGCACCCACTGAAAGTGAGTTTCAAGGCGGCGGTTTTTGCTCAGCAAATCGTTGAGGTCGCGGTACAAAAAGCGGTATTGCCAGATCAGCTCAAACAGCGTGTGCATGAAAAACCAGGCGTCTTCGACGTTGCGCACACCGTCACTGGCGTTCAGCAGTTCGCTGAGGGACTTTTCATACCGGTCAAACAGCGAGTTGATCAGCTCATCCTTGGCTGGGTAATGGTAATAAAGATTGCCGGGGCTGATGCTGAGTTCGGCTGAAATCAGCGTGGTGGAGACATTGGGTTCACCAAACCGGTTGAACAGGTCCAGCGTAACTTCCAGAATACGTTCTGCCGTGCGGCGCGGCGCTTTTTTCGCCATGAGTGTCTTTCTGTTTTACTGGGCGCTGTTGACGTAAGGATGGAGTTGCCTGCCACTCTAACCCAGCAATCGAGGGTCAGTAACTAGGGAAGTCCAGTGGTGCAGCTGCCAATTCAGGCCTGGATGCCGGGTCCGGATGCCAAAGCGTGGCTCAGGTCTTCCATCACTTCCTCAAGCGAGGTGATGGCCTGGCCGACCTGTGTTCTGGCTGGCCGCTCGGTCACCAGATGGCGTCTGTTGTCGTCCAGCACCTCCATGTTCAGGCTGATGCCGTGGCGTTCCAGCTTGGCTGAAAGCGTGGTTTTGCGGGAGCGCAGCATCTGGCGGGTTTGCTGGTAGGCGTGTTCGGCCATCTCGCGGCGCTGGCCGTAGCTGAAGGTATTGGCCAGATACATCTCGGTGTCGCGGTTGTCGGGCTCCAGCAGCACGATGTCGGTGCCGGGGTAGGCGTGTTCGTAATGCTTCATGCCAAGCTCCAGACGTGAATGGATCATGGCGCGAAAGGTCTGGCTCATCACGGCCGGCAGGCCGCCATCAACGATGCGCGGAATTGACTGTTTTTCCTGCGGCAGGCCGCGTTTCATGACACGCTGGTTCATCGCCAGTTTTGACGGACGGGTGGCGTTGAAGGGCACCAGCGGGTTCAGGCAGAACATCAGGTCAATGCCCTCGTCCATGGCGACGCCTGCGTGCATGGTTTTTTTGAGCGCGCCATCAACAAAATACTGTCCGTCAATTTCAACCGGCGGAAAGAGGCCAGGCAGGGCAGAGCTGGCCTGAACGGCTTTTGAAATCGGCACGTGGTCCCAGCCGGGCCGGCCAAAAGGTGCGGCGTCGCCGCTGTCGAGATGGGTGGCAACCAGGGTGAGGCGGGTGGACAGCTGCCTGAAGTCGTTGGTGCGGCCGGGTTTTGAGAACAGCCGTGTCAGCCGGACATCAATTTCCGCGTTCGAAAAAATGCCCGTGGGCAGTGCCGGGCCCAAGGCTTCTGCTGCATTGAGCAATGGCCTGCGGCCAAAGGTGGCGCGCCACAAGGCCGAGGCAAGCAAACCAGGCAGCATGATGCCGCGTCGCAAAAACTCGCCATAAGCTGGCACCATCAGCCAGGCGGGGTCAAAAACTTCCGAGGCTTGCCCGTCGTTTTCAATAAAGGCCGCACAAAGCTCACGCGGTGTCATGCCATTGGCCAGCCCGGCGGCAATAAAACCGCCTGCCGACACACCAACATAGTGGTGAAGTCTGGTGAAAGACAGTCCCTGCAGCGCCTCATCAAGTGCACAAAGCGCTCCGATTTCATAAATCGCACCCAGCGGACCACCGCCCGCAAGCGCCAGACCAATACGCGGCTGGCTTGAGGTGGCGCTGGAACGGCTGGTGTCAGGCGCTACTGGAGCGGATGTCTTTTTTTGCTTCATGGATAAAAGTCAGGCGGAGCCCATGTTGTCACGATGGGCCGGGCAAAAGCCGCATCGTCAGGCATCAATTGTTAAAGGCAGACGCAAAAAAAGGGACGGAGTGTCCCTTTTTGTTTTTTGGATTGCTAGTGGCTGGGTCGCCGCTGCCTGGTTTGTCAGGCCGCGTCTGCTGCAGGCGCTGGTGCAGCCGGTGCTGCCGCAGCCGGGCGCTTGGCGGCAGCGCGTTTTTTGGCAACAGGTTTGGCGGCTTCAACAGGTGCTTCTTCAGCGGGTGCGGCTACTGCTGCTTTTGGGGCGGCTGCCTTGCGTGCCGGAGCTGCTTTTTTTGCGGCAGGTTTTTCAGCTTTTTCAACCGGGGCCTTGCCGCTCAGTTTTTGCACGTTCCTGTTGAGTTCGTCAATACGGGCAATCAGCGCATCCACATCCTTGGCAGAAGGCACGCCGAGCTTGTTCAGGGCCTTGGCCACACGATCTTCAAAAATGTTTTCGAGTTTGTCCCACTGGTGGCCAGCCTTGGACTGGATGTCAGTCGCCATATTGGCCATCTTGCTGGTGGCTTCAGAGATTTTCTCTTCGGCAGCAGCCTGGGTTTTGCGCTGGATGGACAGGCCTTCCTTGACCAGGGTTTCAAAAACCTTGCCGCCTTCTTCTTGCGCCTTGGAGAAAGCACCCAGGCCAGCCAGCCAGATTTGCTGGGCAGATTCCTTGACGGCGCCAGACAAGTGGGGTGCCGATTTTTTTTCAGCGCTCAGTTTTTGCAGTTTTTTGACCATGGTGTACTCCGGACGGATTTGAAGGTGATATTTTGCGCGGCGCGCGCGCCTTGCACAACCCAGAATGTAAGCGCTTGGCAGGGCCGTGTTTAGGTGCCGGCTTCTACATCGTTAGGTATGTCCCTCTATGGAAAAGCGCGTGTAAGGGCCGTAAGCGCGGGTTTTTGCTGAATAGACCATGCCTGCCTTTGGGCAAGAATCAGGTTTCAAGTATTAACCTGTTCTCGCTTGTGCAGCGGAAAGACACCATGACAACAACGCATTATTTCGTCACCGGAGCAACCGGCTTTATTGGCAAGCGCCTGGTCAAAAAACTTCTGGAGCGAAAAGGCACAACGGTGCATTTTCTGATTCGCAAGGAAAGCGCGGGCAAGGTTGCCGATCTCAGGACTTACTGGGGCGTCAGTGCCTCAAGAGCGGTGGCCGTGCATGGTGACCTGACCAGCAAAAAACTGGGTGTCAGCGCCGAGGATGTCAAAAAGCTCAAAGGCCAGGTCGGCCATTTTTATCATCTGGCTGCGGTTTACGACCTGGATGCCGATGAGGAAAGCCAGATCGCCGTCAATATCGACGGCACACGCAACACCATCGAATTTGCCAAGGCGATTGATGCCGGGCACTTTCATCATGTGTCATCCATCGCCGCTGCGGGCCTGTATGAAGGCGTGTTTCGGGAGGACATGTTTGAGGAGGCCGAAAACTACGAGCACCCCTACTTCATGACCAAACACGAAAGTGAAAAGATCGTGCGCAAGGAGTGCAAGGTGCCGTGGACGGTGTTCAGGCCCGCCATGGTGGTGGGTGACAGCACCACCGGCGAGATGGACAAGATTGACGGGCCCTATTATTTTTTCAAGCTGATCCAGCGCATGCGCCAGCTGCTGCCGCCCTGGATGCCTGTCATCGGCCTGGAAGGTGGGCGGATCAATATTGTTCCGGTTGATTTTGTGGTTGATGCGCTCAACCACATCAGCCACCAGGCCAGTATCGCCAAAAAATGTTTTCATCTGGTTGACCCGGTCGGTTACCGTGTCGGTGATGTGCTTGACATTTTCAGCAAGGCCGCGCATGCACCGAAGATGAATCTGTTTGTCAATGCGGCACTGTTGGGGTTTATTCCGCGTGGTGTCAAAAAGAGCCTGATGGCGCTGGCGCCGGTGCGCCGCATTCGCAACGCGGTCATGACGGATCTGGGGCTGCCCGAGGACATGCTGACCTTTGTCAACTACCCGACCCGGTTTGACTGCCGCGACACGCTGGCGGCGCTGAAGGATTCCAGCATCAAGTGCCCCAACCTGAAAGACTATGCCTGGCTGTTGTGGGATTACTGGGAGCGCCATCTGGATCCGGACCTGCACATTGACCGCTCCCTGCGCGGCACGGTTGCCGGCAAGGTGGTGCTGGTCACGGGTGGTTCGTCGGGCATCGGGCTGGCCGCAGCGCACAAATTTGCAGAAGCGGGTGCCATCACCCTGATTTGCGGCCGCGACAAGGACAAGCTCGACGAAGCCTGCAAGGAAGCCAAAGACAAGGGCTACAGCTTTGTCGCCTATCCGGCCGACATTGCCGACATGGCTGATTGTGACCGTTTTATTCAGGAGCTGATTGCCAACCACGGCGGCGTTGACTTTTTGATCAACAACGCCGGGCGCTCCATTCGCCGCGCGATTGAAGCCAGTTATGACCGCTTTCATGACTACGAACGCACCATGCAGCTCAATTATTTTGGCTGCCTGCGCGTTACCATGGGCCTGCTGCCGGGCATGGCTGCCAAACGCAAGGGCCATGTGGTCAATATCAGCTCCATTGGCGTGCTGACCAATGCCCCGCGTTTTTCAGCTTACGTCGCGTCCAAGGCTGCACTTGATGCCTGGACACGCTGTGCCTCCAGTGAATTTGCCGATGTGGGCATCAGCTTCACCACCATCAACATGCCTTTGGTGCGCACGCCAATGATTGCGCCAACCAATCTGTACAACAACGTGCCAACGCTGTCGCCTGAAGAAGCGGCCGACATGATCGCCCAGGCCTGCATTTTCAAACCGGTACGAATCGCCACCCGTCTGGGCATCACCGGTCAGGTCATGCACGCCCTGGTACCGCGCATTGCCCAGATTGCGATGAACACCAGCTTCCGCATGTTCCCTGATTCGTCCGCCGCCAAAGGCGCAAAACCTGGCGAGAAGGCGGCCAAGCAGCAATTGTCTGCAGAAGCGGTGGCGATGCAGCAGATGATGCGCGGGATTCATTTCTGATTCCCCAACGGTTTGCCGCGCTCCGGTCATCAAAAATTATCGTGGGATAATCCGGCGAATACGGCTGCAGCGCTTCTCGGCTGCACCATGTAAAAGAGGCCACAATGATTTTGGTTACCGGAGGCGCCGGGTTTATCGGTGCGAACTTTGTACTTGACTGGCTTTCGCAATCCGATGAACCAGTTGTCAATCTTGACAAGCTGACTTACGCAGGCAATCTGGAAAATCTTGCCTCGCTTCAAAATGACGCAAGACACATGTTTGTCAAGGGTGACATTGGCGATTCAGCGCTGGTGGCTGAGCTGCTGACAAGCTACCAACCCAGGGCAGTGATCAATTTTGCGGCCGAGTCGCATGTTGATCGCTCCATTCACGGGCCCGAGGATTTCATTCAGACCAATATCGTCGGCACCTTTCGCCTGCTTGAGGCCGTGAAGTCATATTGGGCTGCCATGACGGGTGATGCAAAAGCTGCTTTTCGCCTGCTTCATGTATCGACCGATGAGGTCTATGGCTCGCTTGCCAGTGATGATGCTGCTTTCACGGAAACCCATCGCTACGAGCCCAACAGTCCTTACTCGGCCAGCAAGGCTGCCAGTGACCACCTGGTGCGGGCTTACCACCATACTTATGGTTTGCCGGTGCTGACTACAAATTGCAGCAATAACTACGGGCCATATCACTTTCCTGAAAAGCTGATTCCCCTGATGATTGTCAACGCGCTGGCCGGCAAACCGCTGCCGGTTTATGGCGATGGACAGCAGATTCGTGACTGGCTATATGTCAGGGATCATTGCAGCGCCATTCGCCGTGTTTTGTCCGCAGGCAAACTGGGTGAAGTTTATAACGTGGGTGGCTGGAATGAAAAGCCCAATATTGACATCGTGAACATGGTTTGCAGCCTGCTTGATGAAATGCAGCCACGCAGTGACGGTCAAAGTTACCAGAAGCAGATCACTTATGTGACTGACCGTCCCGGTCATGACCGTCGCTACGCCATTGATGCATCCAGGTTGGAGCGCGAACTGGGCTGGCGGCCTGCCGAGACCTTCGACAGCGGTATCCGCAAGACGGTCGAGTGGTACCTCGCCAACGGCGAATGGGTTGGCAATGTGCAGAGCGGCAGTTATCGGGAATGGGTCAAAAAACAGTACGACGCAGAGGCTGCCGCGTGAAGGTCCTGCTTTTGGGCAAGGGCGGACAGGTCGGCTGGGAGTTGCAGCGTAGCCTGGCCCCGCTCGGTGAGGTGCTGGCTCTGGATTTCGACAGCAGCGATTACAAGGCTGACTTTGCTCACCCCGAGCAATTGGCTGACACGGTGCTCAAGGTTCGCCCCGATGTCATCGTCAATGCTGCAGCGCACACTGCGGTCGACAAGGCTGAAAGCGAAGTCGAGTTTGCGCGCAAGCTCAATGCCACTTCGCCGGGCCTTGTAGCCGAGGCGGCGCAGCAGATTGGCGCGCTGATGGTGCATTACTCGACTGATTACGTCTTTGACGGCAGCGGCAGCAAACCCTGGCAGGAAGGTGATGCCACCGGCCCGCTCAGTGTCTACGGCCAGACCAAACTCGAAGGCGAGCAACTGGTCGCGCTGCATTGCGCCCGGCACCTGATATTCCGTACCAGCTGGGTTTATGCGGCACGTGGTGGCAACTTTGCCAAGACCATGCTGCGTCTGGCGAAGGAGCGTGAGCGCCTGACAGTCATCGACGATCAATTCGGTGCCCCGACCGGCGCTGAATTGCTGGCCGATGTAACGGCCCATGCCATTCCTGCCATGTTGGCTGACCCAGCCAAGGCAGGCTTGTACCATCTGGTCGCTGG
Organism: Pseudomonadota bacterium; assembly: GCA_040384925.1. Taxonomy (GTDB): domain Bacteria; phylum Pseudomonadota; class Gammaproteobacteria; order Burkholderiales; family Burkholderiaceae_C; genus Polaromonas. Next base: position 13,149 of record JAZKIK010000289.1, read on the forward strand.
TGGCGAGACCACCTGGCATGGCTATGCGCGTTTTGTGCTTGAACAGGCCAGGCTGGCAGGTGTGGAGATCAAGGCCCAGCCCGAGACTGTTGATCCGGTGCCCACCAGTGCCTTTCCCACGCCCGCCAGACGCCCGCACAACTCGCGTCTTAACACTTCGAAGCTGCAGTCCACATTTGGCCTGACCCTGCCTCACTGGCAGACCGGCGTTGCCCGCATGCTCAGTGAGACTTTTTCAAAATAAATCAGGCAGACGACGACCATGACCCAACGCAAAGGCATCATCCTCGCTGGCGGCTCCGGCACCCGCCTGCACCCGGCCACCCTGGCCTTGAGCAAACAACTGCTGCCCGTCTACGACAAACCGATGATCTACTACCCGCTGAGCACCCTGATGCTTGCCGGCATTCGGGACATCCTCGTCATCAGCACCCCGCAAGACACCCCACGCTTTCAGCAACTGTTGGGCGACGGCAGCCAGTGGGGGCTGAACCTGCAGTACGCCGTGCAACCCAGTCCGGACGGTCTGGCCCAGGCCTTCCTGATAGGCGAGGACTTTCTTGCTGGCGCCCCCAGCGCACTGGTGCTGGGCGATAACATTTTTTATGGTCACGACCTGCACCACCTGCTGGCCAACGCCGATGCCCAAAAGGCTGGTGCTACTGTTTTTGCGTATCACGTCAATGACCCGGAGCGCTACGGCGTGATCGCCTTTGACGCGCAAGGCAAGGCCAGCAGCATCGAAGAAAAGCCTGTCAAGCCGCAGAGCAGCTATGCGGTCACTGGCCTGTATTTTTATGACAACCAGGTGGTTGATATTGCCAAGGCGGTCAAACCCAGCGCGCGCGGGGAGCTTGAGATTACGGCAGTTAACCAGGCCTACCTCACCCAGGGTGCCCTCAATGTGCAGATCATGCAGCGTGGTTATGCATGGCTGGACACGGGTACGCATGACAGCTTGCTGGAGGCAAGCCAGTTCATCGCGACCCTGGAACATCGTCAGGGTTTGAAGATCGCCTGCCCTGAAGAGATTGCGTGGCGTGCGGGG
>JAZKIK010000290.1:0-613 GCA_040384925.1 Pseudomonadota bacterium
CATTGACAATTTCCACATCTCTTATTTGCCACCACGCGTCAGCCAGATGGCCAGCGCCGCCACACCCATCACGGCAAAACCCCAGGCATCGGTTGCATGCCAGTGCGTGCCGGTCAAACCGTGGCCGTCATGGGCAAAAATGCTTGTTGCGCTTGTGGCTGCCAGTGTTGCAGCTGCTGTTTTGAGAGCGTTCGGGATTTTCATGGTGTCTGTGCCTGATTTTTTACCTGATGATTGATGTTACGCAGCTTCGATGTCTTGCTCCTTCCCCCCTTGGGGGAAGGTTGGGATGGGGGCTCTTGGGCGCTGATTGCACTTCATTTGTACTCATAGGCACAGGCCCCCATCCCTGCCTTCCCCCAGCAGGGAAAGGAGTAAAACCAGTGCATGCGAAATATCAGCTGATGATTGAAGCATTCGGATGTTGCCGCCGCGATCAGACGATGGGCTGATGCACGGTGACCAGCTTGGTGCCGTCCGGAAAGGTCGCTTCAACCTGAATGTCGGGTATCAGCTCGGCAATGCCGTCCATCACGTCGGCGCGGGTCAGCACTGTGCGGCCTTCGCTCATCAGTTGCGCCACGGTTTTGCCATCGCGGGCACCTTCCATGAC
>JAZKIK010000290.1:623-3408 GCA_040384925.1 Pseudomonadota bacterium
ATTGAGTTTCAGGCCGCGTGCCATGCGGCGTTCTGCCAGCAGGCTGGCGGTAAAAATCAGCAGTTTGTCTTTTTCTCTGGGGGTTAGTTCCATGGGGCTCCTCGCCGGTTTGTCCTGCAGTTGCCCTGCACATCCGGTGCCGGCAAGCATGCATATTCTGGCAGCAAGAAAGGTGCCATTTGACTTTTTTTTGGCTTGTCACCAGGGCCTGGCCTGGCTGGTCAATCGGGCAGATGGTGCGGTTCTGCCGTCAACCCTCATTCATTTCTGGGCAAGCTGCAGGCCGCCCGTCTCAGCCCATTCAATCAGTGGCCGTCCTTGGCCAGCATGATGCGCCGTTCTTCTTCCGGCTCCAGGTAAATGATTTCATTGCCCTTGAAGCGGGCAGCAACCAGGTCTTCCAGATTGATGGCTTCGTGCTCCCTGGCGGTAAACGGGTTGCGGTACATCGCGATCACACCGCGCCAGGGGGCGTTGAGGGTTTCAAGCGCCTGCCGGACCGAATCTGGCCGCAAGGTGGTGGTGGCTTGCTGAATCGCCTGCAGCAGCAGGTTGCAGCCGTCATAGGCCTGGGCCTGGGCCATGGTGGCGGCCAGCGCGGTTTTGCCAAACCGGCGTGACACCGCGTTGACAAACTCATTGCGCCGCAAAATGATGGCACCCGGAATAAAAGTCTGGATAAACACCACATCACCCGGCGGGTTTTTGCTGATGTGCGCGGCTGGGGGCAAGGACAGGCTCCAGTTCAGGTAAACCGGGGTGCGCAGTTTGGCCTCGGTGCGGCTGGCCACGGCCAGTGCGCTGCCGACAGCGTCGCTCCACACCACCAGTGCATCCAGGTTGGCGGCCTTGGCTTTTTGCATCACGTCACGCACGTCGGCAGCGTTGTCAGACTCAAACTGCTCTGAAAAAATCAGCCCCATGCTTTTTTCCCTGAGCTGGGCCTCCAGCGAATTGCGTGCGGCAAGGGACGAAGGCGACTGGTCAAACATCACGCCAATGCGTGAGAACTTCTTTTGCTCCAGCATTTCGCTGACCAGAAAACGGATCTGCACACTGTCATTGATACCCACCCTGAAAATATAGTTGGTCGCTGCATTGGGTGGTGCAAATTCAGCCGTCACCTTGTCCGAGGTGGCCAGCAGTTGCATCACCGGTATCTTGGCCTTCTGAAAGGCACCCTGCGACGCCTCGGCCATGGCCGAAGGCTGAATCGCCAGCACCGCCACCACACCTTCGGAGGCCAATGCCTTGGCGGTTGCAGACGCGCTGGCCGGGTCGGCCTTGTCGTCGCGCTCAATCAGCTCAATTCGTTTGCCCAGAATGCCGCCGGTAAAACTGTTGCGTTCGTCCACAGCCATCAGTACCGCATTGCGCATGTTGTCAACCAGCGCCTGGCTGGCACCCATGCCTGAAAACGAACCAATCAGGCCAATGCGTACCGTCTGCGCGTTTTGCGCATGCGCTGGCTGCGTCAAGAGCAGGCCCGTCAGCAGGGCCGCAGCCAGCAGCCGGGCCAGCACCAACACATCTTTCAGTATGGCTCGCAGGCTGTCAAAAAACCTGTGCATATTTCTGTACATATCGTTCTCCTGGTGGGGTGAATGAAGCAGGGGGTAAAAAATCAGTCGCCGCAGCGGGCCACGCTTGGAAAGTCGCAGCCGTAGTTGTTCCAGACATAGGTCTTGACCTTGCCGCGTGCCGAGAGGTAGGGGCTCCAGGGCTGGGCGCGCACCGGGCCGGGGGTTTTCCAGACCACGTCAAACTGGCCGTCGGCGCGAATTTTTCCGATGTAGACCGGTTTTTGCAGGTGGTGGTTTTTTTCGTCCATCCTGACCACAAAACCGCTCGGTGCCTGTATGCCCAAGCCGCCCATGGCATCAATCACCTTGTCCACATCGGTGCTTTTGGCCTTTTCAACCGCTTGCGCCCACAGGTTCAGGCCGATGTAGGTAGCCTCCATCGGGTCATTGGTCACGGCTGTGCTGCTGTCGGGCACATTGTTTTTCTGCGCCCAGTCCTTGTAGCGTTTGATAAAAGCCGTGTTGGCCGGGTTGCGTATGGTCTCAAAATAGTTCCAGGCCGCCAGATGGCCTACCAAGGGTTCGGCATCAACACCGCGCAGTTCTTCTTCACCCACTGAAAACGCCACCACCGGCACATCTGTTGCCTTGATGCCTGCATCACCCAGGGTTTTGTAAAACGGCACATTCGAGTCCCCGTTGATGGTTGAAATCACCACCGTTTTTTTGCCCTGCGAGGCAAATTTCTTGATGCCGTCAATGATCTGCTTGTAGTCAGAGTGGCCAAACGGCGTGTATTCCTCCTGGATATCTGTGTCGCTGATGCCTTTGGTATGCAAAAAGGCACGCAAGATCTTGTTGGTGGTGCGCGGGTAAACGTAGTCAGTGCCCAGCAGCACAAAACGTTTGGCGCTGCCGCCTTCAGCGCTCATCAGGTATTCAACTGCCGGTATCGCTTGCTGGTTCGGCGCTGCACCGGTGTAAAACACATTGCGCTGCAGTTCTTCACCCTCGTATTGCACCGGGTAAAACAGCAGGCCGTTGTACTGTTTGAAAACCGGCAGCACCGACTTGCGCGACACCGATGTCCAGCAGCCAAACACGGCGGCGACCCGGTCCAGCGTCAGCAGGCCCTTGGCCTTGTCCGCAAACAGCGGCCAGTTGGAGGCCGGGTCAGCCACCACCGGCTCCAACTGGCGGCCCAGCACACCGCCACGGGTGTTGATCTCTTCAATCGTCATCAGCGCGGTGTTTTTCAGCGC
>JAZKIK010000291.1:0-6087 GCA_040384925.1 Pseudomonadota bacterium
CAGCCCCGTGATGCCGGGACGGACGAGCAGCCGTCGCTTGGCGTAGTCGTCGTAAGCCGTCTGCGCCCAGTCAGGCACCTTTTGGCCAACTGCAACTATCGTCAGCCTCATCGGCTCTTGGGCGCTGTTTTCCTGGCGGCTGTCTTTTTGGCAGCAACTGCGGTTTTGGCAGGCGCTTTTTTGGCTGCTGCCTTTTTAGGTGCAGGCACCTTGACGAGCGGTGATTTGGCGACCGGTTTGGCAGCTGAACGCGGCAAGGGTTTTGACGCGGTTTTGGCGGCAACTGTTTTTGCCGGTGCTTTGACCGCTGCTTTGGCAGCGACGGTTTTGATTGCCGTTTTTCTGGCCGGTTTTACCTTGACGAGGGGTTCTTCAACCGGCGCAGCTTCGTTGCGTTTGGCTGTCCAGTCACTGGTTTTGCCAACACGGCCAATGTAACCTGGCTCGTGATCCTTCACCGGTGCCTTGACCGCAGGTTTTGCAAGCACCTTGCCGCGGGACTTGGCTGCGGTTTTGGCTCCAGCTTTTGGCTTCGCTGCGACTTTTTCAGGTTTGGCTTCGGGCTCTGGTTTGGAGGCTTTTGCCAAAGGTGCGGGTGCGCCAAGCTTGAGCTTGATGGGTTTGTCACCCCACAGCTCTTCAAGGTGGTAATACTGGCGAATGGTCGGCTGCATGATGTGCGCCACCGCAGCGCCGCAATCCACAATGATCCATTCACCGTTTTCTTCACCTTCAATACGTGGTTTGGCAAAACCTGCATCACGCACCGCGTCACGCACACTGGCGGCCAGTGCCTTGGTCTGGCGGTTGGAGGTGCCGGAGGCAATGATCACACGCTCAAACAGCGAGGTGATGTGCTCGGTGTCAAACACCTGAATGTCCTGCGCCTTGACATCTTCCAGCCCGTCAATGATGGCGCGTTGCAGTTTTTGCACATCTTTCTTGTCGAGGGTGCTGGTGGTTTTGACGGGAATAGAGGTCATGCAGTGCTTTTAATCAGTGAATTCAATAATGTGGAAATACGCGGTGCGGTAAAACGTTTGGGCTGAAATATAACGCCCAACCGGTCCGGAGCCAAGTTGCGGGCTCTGTGCACCCTCGAATGGCAGCTGCTATTCAAGTGCAGAAATGGGCATCGCAGCAAACTTGAACAAGGCTCAAATTGACATGATGCCGACCATAAACGAGGGCTGCAAATGCATGAAAAAGTGGCCTTAAAACCTCTTTTATGCATCAATCTGGACACCAGCCCAATTGGATTGGGCACCACCAGCTATGCAAATTATAGTGAACTCTGGCCATCGACTGATTTGGCTGGTTTTTTGCATCAAAAAATGAGCTGGACTGGCCCTCAAACCCAGTCCCGCCTGACCAGAAAATCGCTGTATAACCGGGCTTCATGCGAGCCAGCTACCGCCTGACGCTGATAGGACCAGCTTGCCAAAGGCGGCATGGACATCAGGATCGATTCGGTACGGCCACCCGACTGCAGGCCAAAATGGGTGCCGCGGTCCCACACGAGGTTGAACTCGACATAACGGCCACGCCGGTAGAGCTGGAATTCACGCTCACCTTCACCATAAGGCGTGTTCTGGCGCTTCTGGACGATGGGCAGGTAGGCCTGCAAAAACGAATCGGCCACGCTTTTCGTCATGGCAAAACTCTGTTCGGTGCCCAGTTCGTGGAAATCGTCAAAAAACACCCCGCCAATGCCACGCTGCTCCTGCCGGTGTTTAAGGTAGAAGTATTCATCACACCATTGTTTGAAGCGCGGGTATTTGTCAGCGCCAAAAGGGCTCAAGGCGTCCTTGCAGGTCTGGTGAAAATGCACCGCATCTTCATCAAAACCGTAATAAGGCGTCAGGTCCATGCCGCCGCCAAACCAGCATACCGGTGGGCCGCCATTCACAGGTGTGGCTGCCAGCATGCGCACGTTCATGTGCACCGTAGGCACATACGGATTGCGTGGGTGAAACACCAGTGACACACCCATGGCTTCAAACGGCGCGCCTGCCAGCTCAGGCCGGTGCTGGGTCGCCGAAGGCGGCAGGCTGGGGCCGCGCACATGAGAAAAACCGCAACCAGCACGCTCGAACAGCTGGCCGTTTTCAAGAATTTTGGTAATGCCATTGCCCTGAAGCGGCTCGCCTGGCTCTTTTTGCCAGGCATCGGCCACAAAAGCCTGCCCATCAAGTGCTGCAACTGCATCGGTAATGCGCTGCTGCAGCCCCAGCAGAAAGACGCGAACGCTGGAAAGATCAGCCGTCTCCATCAGGATTTGATGGCCCGGTAGCCGATGTCCTTGCGGTATTGGGCACCGTCGAAATGAATGGCGTGTGCCACTTCATAAGCCCGGTGTTGCGCGGCCTTCACGGTGTCGCCCAGTGCCGTCACGCACAAAACGCGGCCACCGGAAGTCACGGTGGAATCACCCTGTTTGGCGGTACCAGCGTGAAACACCATCACATCAGTGGCCAGATCGTCGCTGACGGGCGGCAAACCGCCAATCACATCGCCCTTGCGCGGGCTCAGAGGGTAGCCATGCGCAGCCATCACCACACCCAGTGCCGGACGGCGGTCCCATTCCAGCTCGACATGGTCGAGGCCACCAGAGGTGGCCGCCATCATGACGTCAAAAAAGTCAGTTTTCAGCCGCATCATGATGGGCTGTGTCTCCGGATCACCCATACGGCAGTTGAATTCAAGCGTTTTGGGTTTGCCGTGCGCGTCAATCATCAGGCCGGCATACAAAAAGCCGGTAAACGGTATGCCGTCTTTTTCCATGCCGCGTATCGTTGGCAGAATGATTTCGCGCATGGCCCGGCCATGCACCTCGGGCGTCACGACAGGCGCGGGCGAATATGCACCCATGCCACCGGTATTTGGGCCGTGGTCCCCGTCCAGCAGGCGCTTGTGGTCCTGGCTGGTTGCCATCACGGCGACGTTCTTGCCGTCACACATGACGATAAAACTGGCTTCTTCACCCTGCAAAAACTCTTCAATGACGACCCTGGCGCCGCCTTCGTTGTGTGTGACACCCAGAACATTCTGGTCCGGGCCGGCAGCCAGCATGAACTCGATCGCCTCATGCGCCTCATGCAGGGTCATGGCCACCACCACACCCTTGCCAGCGGCCAGGCCATCAGCCTTGACCACAATCGGCGCGCCTTTTTCGTCCACATAGGCATGCGCCGCTACCGCGTCGGTAAAAGTTTCGTATTCAGCAGTCGGAATGCCGTGGCGTTTCATGAAGGCTTTTGAAAACGCCTTGGAGCTTTCAAGCTGGGCAGCGGCCTTGCTTGGCCCAAATACCCGCAGGCCGTGGGCGCGGAACTCGTCAACAATGCCGGCAGCCAGCGGCTGCTCCGGACCAACCACCGTCAAGGCAATCTTTTCAGCAGCAGCCCATGCCCGCAGTGCCTGCACATCGGTGATGTTGATGTTTTCAAGCCGGTGATCAAGCGCCGTTCCACCATTGCCGGGTGCCACATACACCGCCTGCACCTTGGGCGACTGGGACAACTTCCACGCCAGAGCGTGTTCGCGGCCACCGCCGCCTACAACCAGTACTTTCATGAAAAATTCCTGCCTTTTGTTTGTTGTTTTGAAGTTTTGAAGTTTTGACCAGAGGGACTCAGGACAGCGCCGCGTTGTGAAAGACTTCCTGCGTGTCGTCCAGGTCCTCCAGCACATCGATCAGGCGCTGCATTTTTGCGGCTTCGTTGCCTTCCATCTCTATGGTGTTGTCAGCGCGCATGGTGACTTCGGCGATCTCGGGCACCAGTCCGGCGGCTTCAAGTGCATTTTTGACGGCTTCAAAACCCGCGTAGGGCGTCAGCACCTCAATCGCACCGTCATCATGCGTGATCACATCGTCGGCACCTGATTCGAGCGCGACTTCCATGATTTTGTCTTCGCTGGTGCCAGGCGCAAAAATCAGCTGGCCACAATGTTTGAACTGGAAAGCCACCGAACCTTCAGTGCCCATATTGCCGCCATGTTTGGCAAAAGCGTGGCGAACCACGGCCACGGTGCGTACCCGGTTGTCAGTCATGCAGTCCACGATGATGGCTGCCCCGCCAATGCCATAACCCTCGTAACGAACTTCTTCGTACTGCACGCCTTCCAGGCTGCCGGTGGCCTTGGCGATGCCGTATTTGACGTTTTCACTGGGCATGTTGGCGGCCTTGCCCTTTTCAACGGCCAGCCGCAAGCGGGGGTTGGTAGCGATGTCACCACCACCGAGGCGGGCTGCCACCATGATCTCGCGCATCACACGGGTCCAGATGCGCTGGCGTTTTTCGTCCTGGCGACCCTTGCGGTGTTGAATATTCGCCCATTTACTGTGACCAGCCACGGAAATCCTTCGTAATTGATTTAATCTTCTTCCAGCATTTTACTTTTTAGGATGTGGCGACGAATAATTTCCCGGTTTGGCCCGAGGAGTCGGGATGCGATGCGAGGCGCAAGACGTGCCGCGTGGTGAACCACGCAAGCGGATTGCAACGAAGCAGCGCGCCCGAATCCGACAGGACAAACTGGGGAACGTATTTCTCGCCACATCCTTACCTTGGAACATCTGAATGACAGAGCCTTTATTGATCGCAAAGAACGGCAGCACACTTTGTGAACTGCTGCCCGCCCTGGCCAACCGCCATGGCCTGATCACCGGCGCAACCGGTACCGGTAAAACCGTCACCCTGCAGACGCTGGCTGAAAATTTTTCAAAAATTGGTGTTCCGGTCTTCATGGCCGACGTCAAGGGTGACCTGACCGGCATCAGCCAGGCGGGCAAAATCGGCGAAAAACTGGCTGCCGTGCTCAAGGAGCGCGGCATTGACCAGCCCGAATCGCTGGCCTGCCCCGCCACCTTGTGGGACGTGTTTGGCAGCCAGGGCCACCCGGTGCGCGCGACGATTTCGGACATGGGCCCGCTGCTGCTGGGCCGCATGCTGAATCTCAACGAGACACAGGCCGGTGTGCTGAACCTGGTTTTCAAGATCGCTGATGACAATGGCATGCTGCTGCTTGACCTGAAAGACCTGCGCGCCATGCTTCAGTACGTGGGCGACAACGGCAGCGAGTTCACAACCCGCTATGGCAACGTCAGCGCAGCCAGTGTGGGTGCCATACAGCGTGGGCTGCTGCAGGTTGAAAGCCAGGGTGCAGACGCCTTTTTTGGCGAGCCCATGCTCGATATCAGCGACTTCATGCAAACCGTTGACGGCCAGGGTGTGATCAACATCCTGACGGCAGACAAGCTGATGAACTCGCCGCGCCTGTATGCCACCTTTTTGTTGTGGATGCTGTCCGAGCTGTTTGAACAGCTGCCCGAAATTGGCGACCCTGAAAAACCGAAGCTGGTGTTTTTCTTTGACGAAGCCCATCTCTTGTTCAACGAAGCGCCCAAGGTGCTGATCGAACGCATCGAGCTGGTCGTTCGGCTGGTGCGCTCCAAGGGAGTCGGTGTTTATTTTGTGACCCAAAACCCGCTGGATATTCCTGACTCGGTGCTGGCCCAATTGGGCAACCGTGTACAGCATGCGCTGCGTGCCTTTACCCCGCGTGACCAGAAAGCCGTCAAGGCCACGGCGCAAACCATGCGGCAAAAACCTGGCCTGGACATTGAAACCGCCATTACCGAACTGGCGGTAGGCGAAGCGCTGGTCAGCCTGCTTGACGCCAAGGGCCGGCCCAGTGTGACCGAGCGTGTGTTTGTGCTGCCACCCGGCAGCCAGATCGGGCCCATCACACCGCAGCAGCGCCAGTCCCTGATCAGCAATTCGCTGGTTGCCGGTGTGTATGAAAAGACTGTGGACCGTGAGTCGGCGTATGAAAAACTCCAGGGCCGGGCCGAAGCCGGTGCCGCCAACGCAAAAAAACTACCCAACGGCGGTGCCGAAGGGCAAACCGAATCTGGCAGCATTCTGGGCGGCCTGAACGATGTGCTGTTTGGCAGCACTGGACCGCGTGGCGGCAAACATGAAGGCCTGGCGCAAAGCATGGCCAGATCAGCCGTTCGCACCATGGGTTCAGCCGTGGGCCGGGAGATCACAACGGTGATCAACGACTACCGCAAGAAGCAGG
>JAZKIK010000291.1:6097-9889 GCA_040384925.1 Pseudomonadota bacterium
ATGGAGGTCCTTCGGTCGTGGATGGAAGATCCCGACGCGACGGACCTATATGCCCGGGTGAGCGCGGCGCTGGACACGGTCGACGCGCTGCTGGGCATCGCGTCAGCTCAGAAAGGACCCAGCAATCATGGGTAGACACCACATTCCCGAACTCCCGGCGGTCCGGGACCGGTCAGCCGTGCGCACCATGGGTTCGGCTGTGGGCCGGGAGATTATTCGCGGTGTGCTGGGCAGCATTTTTGGCGGCAAGAGACGCTGAACAAACCCCTGGCTCAAGCCTTGAAAACCACACAAAAAGCGCCTGAAAAATGCCTGAACATTGCGTTGTAACAAAGCTGTCGCAATTTAACGACCCCGCGCATTCAACGCGCTTGTCAAGCCCGTCCCGCATCGCTACATTGGATTTTTTGAAGGACATGTAATGCCTGCTGAAGTTGCTGCTACCCCTGCCAAACCTGGCCCAACTGCATCCACCCCGCATCACATCCGGCTCACCTCGCATGCCAGCGGCCACGGTGCCATACCCATTCACTGGGCGGCGGCCACGGCTACAGAACGCGGCCCGGTTGTCGGCACCACCACCAAACGCAGCCACCGCAACGTGATTGGCACACATAGCGGCTCGTACAGCATTTACCGCGCGCTGGCTGTGGCCTCGGGCGGGCTGTCGCCCATGCACAAGGCGGATCTGACCAACACCATGCCGACCACGGTGATTGGCCCCTACCCGCAATGGAGCGAACCCGGCCGCATTGTCGCCATGGACCCCTGGGGTGCCACCGTGGCCGAGGTGTTTGCCAATGAACTGGCCGCCGGCTACGACATTCGCCCGACGATTGCCGTGACGCAGGCGCATGTGATCCTGCCCGAGGTGATTGAAGCCCTGCAGTCAGGCCGCCTGAAAGCCGATGGCAAATTCTTGACGGCTGGCGGTGCGGCCATGGTGACCAAGGTGGCAGTTGAACCGGTCTGGTTTCTGCCAGAAGTCGCCAGGCGTTTTGGCTGCACCGAGGCCGAGCTGCGCCGTGTTCTGTTTGAAGAAACCGGCGGCATGTACCCCGAACTGGTGACCCGCAGCGACCTGGAGGTGTTTTTGCCACCGATTGGCGGGCTGACGGCCTATATTTTTGGCAATCCGCGCGACCTGGCCAATCCTGAAGTTGAACTGACGGCCCGTGTGCATGACGAATGCAATGGCTCCGATGTGTTTGGCTCGGACATCTGCACCTGTCGCCCTTACCTGACACATGCGATTGAAGAGTGCATTCAGGGCGCGCAACGCGGCGGTGTTGGACTGGTGTCCTACTTCCGCAAGGAAGGCCGGGCCTTGGGTGAAGTCACCAAGTTCCTGGTTTACAACGCCCGCAAACGTCAGGTGGGTGGCGACACCGCTGACCAGTATTTCAACCGCACCGAATGTGTGGCCGGTGTGCAGGACATGCGTTTTCAGGAACTGATGCCTGATGTGCTGAACTGGCTGGGCATACGCAAGATCCACCGCCTGGTGTCGATGAGCAACATGAAATACGACGCCATCACACGCGCAGGCATAGAGGTGCTGGAGCGGGTCAACATACCTGCCGAGCTGATCCCGGCTGATGCGCAGGTCGAAATGGACGCCAAGATGGCGGCTGGTTATTTCACCCCCGGCGCTGTGCCGGATGCAGATGAGCTCAAAAAAGCCAAGGGACGGGGATTAAATGCCTGAAAACAATACCGGAGACCACCCCTTTGATGTGTCCCGGTCGGATCTTTTTGCTGTTGAAAAATCAGCTGACAGCACCCGCCTGACGGGTGCAATAACTGAATTGCGCTCTACAAAAACGATTCGGACCCGGGCTCAGGCGCTGCTGGCCCGTGCACGGCGCGGCGAGTCAGCCTGGTTCAGTGTCAACGATGGGGCGATGGTGATGGCGGCAACCCTGGTAGCCGAGCTGACCAAGGTTAGATACCCTGACCTGAAAATCCCTTATCACAGCCGCTGGCGGCATTTTGAGGCGGGTGGTGTTGACCGCGCCGGGCAGCTCAACGCCGCGCTGGCCCAACTTTCAAACACTGAAAAAGCCCGTGCCCAGATTGATCTGGCGCTGGTCAGCGTGTTGCTGGACGCCGGTGCCGGACCCGACTGGGCTTATTGCGAATCAGCCAGCAGCCAGCCCTGCAGCCATGAATACAGCCGCTCCGAAGGTCTGGGTGTGGCGAGTTTTCATGCCTTTATGGCTGGACTTTTTTCGAGTGATCCGCTGCGTCCGCTGCGGGCCGACGCACTGGGGCTGCAGGCGGTTACGGCTGAAGCACTTGGCAAGGCTTTTCAGGTCACGGACAGCAACCCGCTGGTCGGGCTCGATGGCCGTGCAGCTTTGTTGCGGCGACTGGGCCAGGCGCTGCAGGATCAGCCCGAACTGTTTGGCCAGCCGGGCCGCCCCGGCCATTTGTTTGACCTGTTGACACATGCCAATACAGTAGGCAAGGCCGAAATCCATGCTCACGACCTGCTTTCAGTATTGTTAACCGGTCTCGCACCCATCTGGCCCGCACAAAACGCCATCGAAAACATAGCACTTGGTGACTGCTGGCAGCACCCAGCAGCAACTGGTGACGCAGCTGACAGCATCAGCAGCGGCTGGATGCCGTTTCACAAGCTGTCGCAATGGCTGACTTATTCGCTGCTGGAGCCGTTTGAATGGGCCGGCATCACCGTCAAGGGTCTGGACAGCCTGACCGGTCTGCCCGAATACCGCAATGGCGGCCTGTTTCTTGATTCAGGTGTTCTGCGCCTGAAAGACGCAGCGCAAGCCAGGCAGTTGCATGGCGCGGGTGATGAACTGATCGTCGAATGGCGCGCCTTGACCGTGGCGCTGCTTGACGAACTGGCACCACTGGTCAGGGAGGAATTAGGCCTGACCGAAGCACAGATGCCACTTGCCTGTGTACTCGAAGGCGGTACCTGGGCTGCAGGCCGTGCTTTGGCACAACAATTGCACCAAGGTTTGCCGCCCTTGAACATCCAGAGCGATGGCACCGTTTTTTAATACGACTCAACTTCTGGAAACATACAAAAACATGAGCACTTTTGGCGACAAGGTTCACCTGATTGACCACCCCCTGGTTCAGCACAAACTCACCCTGATGCGTCGCAAGGACGCCTCGACCAACACTTTTCGCACTCTGCTCAATGAACTGAGCACCCTGATGGCTTATGAAGTCACACGTGACGTACCACTGCAGGACATCGAGATCGAAACCCCGCTTGAAGTCACGACCTCCAAGGTCATTGACGGCAAAAAGCTGGTGTTTGTATCAATTTTGCGGGCTGGCAACGGCATTCTGGAAGGCATGCTCAAGGTCGTGCCCGGTGCGCGTGTTGGCCATATCGGCCTTTACCGCGACCCCAAAACCCTGACCGCCATCGAGTATTACTTCAAGATGCCCAGCCACATGGAAGAGCGTGACATTGTGGTGGTTGACCCGATGCTGGCCACCGGCAATTCGGCGATTGCTGCAGTCGAGCGCCTCAAGGAGCTGAACCCAAAATCCATCAAGTTTGTCTGCCTGCTGACCTGCCCCGAAGGCATCAGGGCCATGCAGGCCAGCCACCCGGACGTACATATCTATACAGCAGCGATTGACAGGGAACTGAACAGCCACGGTTACATCCTGCCAGGCCTGGGTGATGCTGGTGACCGCATCTTCGGAACGAAGTAACCCCCACGGTCGTGCACTCCGTGTCACTCCCTGCCCCCCGAGGGGGCCGTTGCGCCTGTGGCCCGGCAAAGCCGGTTCCACGGCCCC
>JAZKIK010000292.1:0-2052 GCA_040384925.1 Pseudomonadota bacterium
TGCCCTGGCCAAACAGGTCGCCGACCACGTTCATGCCGTCCATCAGCGGGCCTTCAATCACATGCAGCGGCCGGCCGCCTTCGGCCTTGATCAGTTGCCAGACTTCTTCAGTGTCCGTCACGATGTGTTCGTTCATGCCATGCACCAGCGCATGCGACAGGCGGGCGCGCACCGGCAGGGCGCGCCATTCGTTCTTTCTGGAATCGTCCTTGGCACCACTTTTGGCGGTTTCGGCAACTTCAATCAGGCGCTCGCTCGGTGTCAGTTCGGCCTCACCGGGTTTGTAGACGGGCTGGCGGTTCAGCACCACGTCTTCAACACGCTCGCGCAGCGTGGGCTCCAGGTCGTCATACACACCGACCATGCCGGCGTTGACAATGCCCATGTCCATACCCGCCTTGATGGCGTGGTACAGAAACACCGTGTGAATCGCTTCGCGCACCGGGTCATTGCCGCGAAAGCTGAAACTGACGTTGGACACACCGCCCGAGACCTTGGCACCGGGCAGGTTTTGTTTGATCCAGCGCGTGGCGTTGATGAAGTCAACTGCGTAGTTGTTGTGCTCTTCAATGCCCGTGGCAATGGCAAAGATGTTCGGGTCAAAAATAATGTCTTCTGGCGGAAAGTCCAGTTCATCGACCAGCACACGGTAGGCACGTTCGCAGATTTCAACCTTGCGTTCGTAGGTATCGGCCTGCCCTTTTTCGTCAAAAGCCATCACCACCGCTGCTGCGCCGTAGCGTTTGAGCAATTTGGCCTGGTGTTTGAAGGGCTCCAGCCCTTCCTTCATTGAAATTGAATTGACGATGCCCTTGCCCTGTATGCAGCGCAGCCCGGCCTCGATCACGCTCCATTTTGAGCTGTCGATCATGATGGGAACGCGCGCTATGTCCGGCTCGCTGGCTATCAGGTTCAGAAAACGCACCATCGCGGCCTGGCTGTCCAGCATGGCCTCGTCCATATTGATGTCGATGATCTGGGCACCGTTTTCAACCTGCTGGCGGGCCACGACCAGTGCGGCTTCAAAATCGCCATTCAAAATCATGCGGGCAAAGGCCTTGGAGCCTGTGACATTGGTGCGCTCGCCAATATTGACAAACAGCGAGGCGTCACCAATCGCCACGGGCTCAAGCCCGGCGAGTTTCATGGGGGGAACAATAAGGGGGTTTTGAATTTCGGACACGGGACTCACCTTGGAATCTAGGAACGTGAACACGTTCTAAGGTGAGCGCCGTTGCTGCAGATGCTTCTGGCTGAAACATCTGTAACCCAAGCCTGACGAAATGAACACTTCGCTGCAACGCTCCTTGGGTTACCATCATTTTAACCATTCCTGCCACGGCCCTGGGGCATCCCTCGCCCGCCATCGGCAAATTTCCCCGGATACAAACCATGTTCAAAAACCTGTTTGGCAAGCCAGAACAGTCGGCATCCGCCGCCCCCGAGCTGATGCGCCCCAAGGAACGCATGCGGGCCGTCGCAGGCTCCAGCACCGCCGAGCTGGCAGCGCAGTTGCTGATTGCGCCCACGGCGCTGATGCAGCTGTCGCCTGAAGAAGCACTGATCATCGTGAGTTACATGATTCCGCGCAAAATCCCGGTCGGCACCACCTTTATCAGGGAAGGCGACAAAAGCGACACCGGTTACATGGTGCTGCTGCTTGAAGGTGAAGTGACGGTAGAAAACATCATTGTCAGCCGCCACACGCCGGTCACGGTGACCGTGCTCGGGCCTGGCAGCCTGATTGGCGAGATGGGCCTGGTGGACGGCCAGGCGCGGCTGGCATCATGCACCGCCAGCAGCGATGTCAACTGCGCCATACTGTCGCGCGCCGCACTTGAAAAATTAGGTGAGGACGACCCCCGCACGGCCGCCAAACTGATGTTTGCGGTATCGCTGCGGGTGGCCGAAAGGCTGCGCGACACCACTGAAAAACTCAAGAAATACAGTCAGTTGGTCAAGGCCATGCAGCAGGAAATCGACCACCTGATGCCCACTTGAGGGCCCCCACGGTTGCTCACTTCGTGTAGCGCCCTGCCCCCCGAGGGGGCC
>JAZKIK010000293.1:0-2034 GCA_040384925.1 Pseudomonadota bacterium
ATCAAAACGCAATCCGCTCAGGGTCAAAATCTGCGTGCCTCGGGTATTGAACATGGTTATTTTTACTCGGTTGGGGAGGTGTTCGCGGCCATCAGCGAAAAGTCGCGCTCAAACTTCATCAAATGCTGGCCGCCGTCCACCAGCAGTGTGGTGCCGGTGATGGACTGGTTTTCAAGCGCAAATTTCACCGTACTGGACACATCGCCAGGGCTTGACGAGCGACCCAGCGGCGACAGTTTGTGCAGCGCTTCAAATTGCGCATCGCTGAGCATGTGGCTGGTCAGGGTCAGGCCGGGTGCCACACCCACCACCCGCACCAGCGGCGCCAGCGCCATCGCCAGCATGGTATTGGCCGCTTCAAGCGCGGCTTTTGACAGGGTGTAACTCAAAAAATCGGGGTTCTGGTTCCAGAGTTTCTGGTCCAGCAGATTGACCACCGCACCTCTTTGGTCCTTGTCGCCACGCGAAGCCACATGTTCATGCAGCGCCTGCGCCAGCAAGATCGCGGCACCCGTATTGCTGCGCAAATGTTTTTCAAGCGCAGCAAAACTGAAGCTGGCCGCGCTGTCGTGCTCAAAAGTCGATGCGCTGTTGACCACGGCATCAACCCGGCCAAACTTTTGAATCACCTGGGGCAGCAGGGCCCGCACGGCCGCCTCGTCGCCGAGGTCGCAGGCAAAACCATGGGCCAGCGCGCTGTCTGGTGTCAAGAATTCATCAAATCGGGCAGTGGCCGCAGTTCTGCTGGCGCAGTCAGCCACTGTTTTTATGGCCTCCTCGGCCGAATAGCGGTAATGCACCGCCACCCGCCAGCCGCCATCAGCCAGCGCCAGCGCGATTTCACGCCCCAGCCGCCTGGCGGCGCCGGTGACAAGAACAACTGGGTGGTGCTGAAGACTGGGCATGAGGTGGAGCGTTGAAAAAGCGGGTGCTGGCCGGTTTGGGGTGTAAAAAAAGGAAGGCAAGAAGGCGGCAAAGGCATAACCGACAATCGCGGGGCCTGACTTTTGACCACCCCAGCACAACCAGACCATAAACCCGACCATGAGCGATGCCCGTATTTTACCGACCCGCCTGAAAACCCACATTGACGCAGCCATTGAAGCCGCAGGCGGCTGGATTGGTTTTGACAAATTCATGGAGCTGGCGCTGTACACACCAGGCTGGGGTTACTACGCCAACCAGTCGCGCAAGTTTGGCCTGATGCCGCAGTCCGGCAGCGACTTTGTCACCGCCCCCGAGCTGTCGCCACATTTTGGCCGCGCCCTGGCAAAACAGATTCTTGAAGCGCTCAAGGCCACCGGCACGACTGAAATCTGGGAATTCGGTGCCGGCTCGGGTGCGCTGGCGCATCAACTGCTGGGCGCTTTGGGTGATGCCGTCACGCGATATCACATCGTTGATCTGTCCGGCAGCCTGCGCGAACGCCAGCAGCAAAATTTGGCAAATTTTGCGGGCAAGGTCGATTGGGTCACGCAGTTGCCCGAACAGATGCATGGTGTGGTCGTCGGCAACGAGGTGCTGGACGCCATGCCGGTCAAACTGCTGTTTCGCACAGGCGGAGCCTGGTTTGAGCGCGGTGTGGCGCTGCTTGACGGCCTTTATATCGATGCAGACCAGCCGACCGCCCTGCGGCCACCACTGGAGATTGAAGGCCCGCACGATTACCTGACCGAAATCCACCAGCAGGCCGAAGGTTTTATACGCACCCTGGCAGACCGGCTGCAGGCCGGCGCAGTGTTCATGATCGACTACGGTTTTCCGGAGCATGAGTATTACCACCCGCAACGCAGCATGGGCACCCTGATGTGCCACCGCGCCCACCAGGCCGACGCCAATGCACTGGCCGATGTGGGCCAAAAAGACATCACCGCCCATGTCAACTTCACCGGCATCGCCCTGGCCGGGCAGGACGCCGGGCTGCGTGTGCTCGGCTACACCGGCCAGGGCCGGTTTTTGCTGAACTGCGGTTTGCTGGATGGTATGGACAACGTCAGCCTGCAGGAGCGGGTGATGCTGCAGAAATTAGTCAAC
>JAZKIK010000294.1:0-3292 GCA_040384925.1 Pseudomonadota bacterium
GCGGCTTCGACAGGCTCAGCCCGAACGGTTTTTGGGACACGCGGCTTCGACAGGCCCAGCCCGAACGGTTTTGGGGGCCATGTGTGAGCAGTATTGGGGTTTGGCTCAAAGCCGTTTATTCAATGCCGTTCGCCCTGAGCTTGTCGAAGGGTATTCGCACAAGGAGGAGGTGCCTCGACTTTGCTCAGCCCGAACGGTTTCGCGTGGGGACACAAGCCGGATTACAGGCCCAGTCTGGCCAGGTCGCCACGGCCCTGGCGTACCACGGTGGGTTCGTCGCCGTTGCCCATGGGGGTCAGGTCAATCACCGTGGTGGCTTCCTGGTGGCAGGCACCGGCGTCGATCACGGCGGCCAGTTCATGTTCCATCAGGCTGCGGATGTCGTGTGCGTCATTGAGGGGTTCGGTTTCACCACGCGGAATCAGGGTGGTGGCCAACAGCGGCGCGCCGTGCAGCTCCAGCAGGCACTGCAGGGTTTTGTGCTCGGGCACCCGCAGGCCTATGGTCTTGCGTGAGGGGTGGCTCAGGCGGCGCGGCACTTCCTTGCTGGCTTCCAGAATAAAGGTGTATGGCCCTGGCGTGGCGGCCTTGATCAGGCGGAACTGCTTGTTGTCCACCCTGGCGTAGTTGGCCAGCTCGCTCAGGTCGCGGCACAGCAGCGTCAGGTGGTGTTTGTCATCCACACCCCTGATACGCCTCAGGGCATCCGCAGCGGCCTTGTCGTCAAGGTGGCAGACCAGTGCGTAGCTGGAGTCGGTAGGCACGGCCGCAATGCCGCCCTTCTGGATCAGCGCCACCGCCTGCTTGAGCAGGCGGGTGTGCGGGTTGTCGGGGTGAACTTCAAAAAACTGTGCCATGTCGCTTGTCCGGTTTGCAGCTCAGGATTCTGCGGGCTGTATCAGTATGCGGCTCTCACGCACTGCCAGCCAGGCGCCCGCCGCGCCGCAGACGGCAATCATGCCCATGCCAATCAGCGACCAGCGGTCGGGCACATGTGAAAACGCAATCCAGCCGCCCAGCATGGCAAAACCGATCTGCGCGTACAGATAGGGTGTCAGCGTGGCAGCCGGGGCGCGCTGGTAAGCCAGAATCAGCATGAAGTGGCCGACCGTGCCCATCAGGCCCATCAGCATCATCCAGGCCCAGAGCTGCCAGCTTGTCAGTGACACCCAGACAAAAGGCAGGGCAAACGAAGCCAGCAGGGTGCCAGTCCAGCCGGTGTACAGGTGCATGGTGACCGGGTCTTCGGTCTTGGCCAGTTTGCTGGTCAGGGTCTGGAACCAGGCGTTGCTGACGACCAGGCACAGGGGCAGCAGCGTGGTCCATTCAAAAGCATCGTCACCCGGCCGGATGATGACCATGGTGCCGACAAAACCACCGATGACCAGCATCCAGCGTACCGGTGAAACCTTCTCGCCGAGTGATGTGGACGCCAGCAGCGTGATGACCAGCGGCACGATCATCACAATCGCAGTGAACTCACCGACCGGCATGAACTTGAGGCTGAAAAACGCAAACACGCTGGTCAACAGCAGCAGCGCGCCACGCAAGACCTGAAATTTCGGGTGTTCGGTACGCAGCACTGAAAGCCCGCGCACCGGCAGCACGGCCACGGTGGTAGCCACGGCCTGAAACGCGTAACGAAACCACAGCGCCATCAACAGCGGCACGGCGGTACTGATGTGTTTGGTGGTGGTGTCCAGTGTGGCAAAACAGGCTGTGGCGGCAATCACCAGGCCAATACCGGCCAGCGCCGTGTTTTTGCGTGTCATGAGGGGCCTGGCTGTCTGTTGCTCCGGCGTGCTGCCCAGGGGGCTGGAAGGTTGCGCGCTCACTGGATGCGGTCCGCCAGCAGTTCCCACACGGGGGTCAGGCCGCCGGGCAGAAAGGGCAGGGTACCCAGGTCAGTGTGGCTTTCGTCCGGGCTGTGAAAGTCGCTGCCGCGTGAGGCGGCCAGGCCGAACTCTTTGGCGGTTTCGGCGTAGCGCAGGCATTCCTGCGCGCTGTGGCTGCCGGTCATGACTTCAACGCCCAGACCGCCGTGGGTTTTGAACTCGGTGAACAGGGCATATTCTTCATTGGGTGTGAACTTGTAGCGCGCCGGGTGCGCAATGATGGCCATGCCCTTGGCGCTGGTGATCCAGTGCACGGCATCTTTCAGGCTGGCCCAGCGATGTGGCACGTAGCCGGGTTTGCCTTCGGTCAGGTATTTGCGAAACACTTCGGAGGTGTCCTTGCAGAAGCCGCCTTCCACCAGAAAACGTGCAAAGTGGGTCCGTGAGATCAGCTCGGGGTTGCCGACAAACTTCAGCGCGCCGTCATAGGCACCCTGGATGCCGATTTTGGCCAGGCCATCAGACATTTCCATGGCGCGCTGGCCCCGGCCGCCACGTGTGTTGTACAGGCCGCGAATCATGCCGGCGTCGTCCGGGTCAAAACCCAGGCCGACGATGTGTACGGTTTCACCTGCAAAAGTGACCGATATTTCAGTGCCCGTGAGGTAACGCATGCCATTGGCTTTTGCGGCTGCTGCGGCGCGGTGCTGGCCACTGATTTCGTCATGGTCAGTCAGCGCCCAAAGCTCGACACCATTGGCGCTGGCCCGCGCTGCCAGCGCCTCGGGTGTCAGCGTGCCATCGGATACCACCGAATGGCAGTGCAGGTCAGCATTCAAAATGCCTGTGACGGGAGGGGCGTTGGGGGTGTTTGGGAGATTAGGTGTTAATGACACTGCTTTATTTTAGGCTTTATGCTAATGACCCGCTGGTCCGCTTTTTGTATCCAGGCGCTGTCGTGGGGCACTTCGGATGCGGACTGCTTGCTTGAAGAGCTGGGGCTTGATGACGCAGATCAAACCTTTCGGGTGCGAACTGGATGCCTCAAACAAAAAAACCTGAGCTGTCTCAGGTTTTTTTGGTTTGGCTTTGGCTGACGATTCAACGAAATCCAAAATACGACAACACCGCGCCAATGATGACCACCAGGCCTACGATATAAATAATCGTGTTCATGAAAAATTCCTTCAGTTTGTGTACCCGCTTGTGCCGGGTTGATAGATTGATGTGAGCTTTAGCCTGAAAAACATGTTTTTTGGGGCTAGCCTCTATCTTCTGCGGCAAGGCGTCCGGGCTTTGTAGGTGCGCATAAACGCTGGTCGTCAGACAAAGGCTTTAATTGCTGCCGAAGTTTGCATTGGTGTTTTTGCTATAAAAATAGAAGCATAAAATGATCGCCACACAATGCCAACGGGTGTAGAAATAATGGCAGCTGGTAACTGCTGACCCTGTTGACT
>JAZKIK010000295.1:0-6793 GCA_040384925.1 Pseudomonadota bacterium
CCCCACTCCTGCGCGACCACGGCACTGGTTTGCGGGTGCAGAGAGACCTGCTCGGTCAGTGCGCGGCTGGTGGTTTGCACCACATTGCCGTGAATCTGGTGCTGCACACCGTCCGGGTTGATGAGTGTGCCGGCATCGTGGCCCACCACCACTTTTTTGACAAACACCTCACCCGTCTTGCGGTTGACTTCAACATCGGCCACCCAGGCCGCCCAGGCCGCGCCAAAACCCGGCCACTTGCTGTGGATGTAACGTGCATAAGCCACACCGCGCCCCTGCAGCACATCACCCTGGGCAGCCTGCTGTTGTTGCGGCTGCTGATGCGCTACCCAGGCGGCGCGTTCGGCAGTGGCGCGCAGCAGCTCGGCAGCACGTGGCTCGCTCAGATAGCGCAGGCGAAACTCGACCGGGTCAACACCTGCAGCAGTAGCCAGCTCGTCAATATAGGACTCATGCGCAAACGAATTGGGCAAGGCCGACACACCACGCAGCCATGAGGCGCGCAGCATGGGCGGCATGTCGTTGATGCTGACACGCAGATTGCTGTAGTCGTAAGGCGGGCGGGCGGTGCGGTCGCCCATTTCATAAGCCTGCGCCACTGGCTCGACGGTTCGGGTCAGCAACAGGGCCAGTGTGGGCGCGCCATTGGACGGGTAGGAGGTCTGAAAGTCGTAGGCCGCCACCGAGCCATCGGCGTTGAGCCCACCATTGACCTGCATCAGTTGCGCCGCACCCTTGGGTTCCCAGGCGTGCTCCTGCTCGCGTGTGAGTTGCACCCGCACTGGCGCACCCACGGCGCGTGACAGCAGCGCGGCATCGGCGGCCACGTCATCGGCGCAGTTGCGGCCATAACAACCCGAGGCCTCCATACGGATCACGTCAATGCTGATGTCGGCCAGGCCCATCAGGCGAGACAGATCGGCGCGCAGCACATGCGGGTTTTGGGTGCCGGCCCAGATTGTCATATGGCCAGCCTTCCAGTCGGCTACGGCGCATGAGGGGCCGATAGACGCATGCATCTGGTAGGGCCAGACATAGGTGCGCGGCATTTTTTGTGCTGCGCCTGCCATGGCGGTGTCCACATCACCCTCATTCACCAACTGGCGTTTTGTGGCGGGGTTGTTGCGCAGGGCGGTTTCAAGATTGTCGAGGTTGGCCAGGCCGGGCCAGCTTTTCCACTTGACTTGCAGCTCGCGCAGGGCTTGCTCGGCAAACTCTTCACGTTCGGCAACAATGCCGACAAAGTCGCGTATCACCACCACGGCGCGTATGCCGGGGATGTGGGTTATGGAGGACTCGTCCACCGACTCCAGCGTATTGCCTATGAAGTCGCCCTGGTCCACACCGGCATAGGGCGGGCGTACCACGCGGCCATGCAGCATGCCGGGCACCCGCATGTCATGCACAAAAGTCAGCTGGCCCGTGGCCTTGGCCGGAATGTCCACCCGCGCCGTGCTGGTGCCTATGATCTTGTAGTCCTGCGGCGGCTTGAGCGGCGTGCCCAAAACCAGCGGCAAAACCGTGCGCTGGCGCAGCAGGCTGCCGTAGGAGATGGCGGCCTTGTCGCTGCCCCTGACCGACACTACGCCGTCAGTCACCGTCAGCAGGGTTGCATCAGTCTGCAAATGCGCAGCAGCCTGCGCCACCAGCCAGGCCCTGGCCTGGGCTGCGGCGGCACGCAGGGGTACGGAGTGAATCTGTATCGACGCGCTGGCAATCGTCGCGCCCTGGTTGGGCGCGCGGGTGGTGTCACCCAGAACCATGTTGATGGCGTCCAGCCCTACATCCAGCTCTTCAGCGACGATTTGTGCCAGGGCGGTGCGTATGCCTGTGCCCAGATCAACGTGGCCATTGAGTGCAGTGACACTACCATCGTCCCAGACGGCAAGCAGAATCTCGGCACCTTCAAGCGGATTGGCATGCACCAGCGCAGGCTGGCCCTTGACGGGCGGCGGCGCGGGCGGTGGCTCGCGGGTGATCAGCAGACAGGCGTCAGCCGCCAGAAAATCGGCACGGGTCAAGGGCTGGTCGGCGCGGCGGCTTGTCATTTCACAGCCTCATCCAGCATCAGCTGTGATGCGCGTCGAACGGCGCGAATGATTTCGACATGGGTGCCGCAGCGGCACAGATTGCCTGACAGCTCGCGGCGTATCTCATCATCAGTCGGGTCGGGTTTGCGCGCCAGCAAGGCGGTGGTCATCATCATCATGCCGCTAAGGCAGTAGCCGCACTGCGCGGCCTGCTCTTCAATAAAGGCGCGCTGCACGGGATGCAGGTTTTCTTCGCTGCCCAGGCCCTCAAGCGTGGTAATGCTGCGCCCGGCAACACCGCAGGCGGGGATCACACATGAGCGTGCAGCAACACCATCGACCAGCACGGTGCAGGCACCACATTCACCCAGGCCGCAGCCGTATTTGGGGCTGTTGAGTTCAAGGTCGTTGCGCAGCACCATCAGCAATGAAACCTGGCCAGAAACTGCCAGCGCATGTGTCTGGCGGTTGACGGTCAAGCTAATGGGATGGGTGTGCGCAGCGACCTTGCTTGTCATCGAATCAAACCGCCTGACGCGGTATACATCTCCAGCTCGACAAAACCCGAGCCGTTGTGGTTGTTGGGGCCGTACTCAACACGAAAGTCACCCAGGTTGAGTGTGCCCACGCCTTCAAGCGCAGAAATGAATCCTTCACGCGTCAGATTGCGGCCAGCACGGCGCAGGCCTTCGGCAAACACCTTGCCGACAATAAAGCCTTCGAGCACGGTGTAGTTGTCTCCCTGGGCTGCCGATTCGCCAAGCGCAGCGCGGTATTCCTTGATGATGCCGTAACGCTCCAGCGTGGGTGAAGGCACGATGCTGGCCGTAACCACACCGCGCAAAGCACCCTTGAGGCGATCTGCAGACGCCTTTGCATCGGCCAGCCCGACCGAGATGGTGTAAAGCGGCGCGGCCACTGCGGCATTGCGCACATCGCGGATCAGCACCTCGGACATCATGCCCGCCATGATCATGATGATGGCGTTGGGCTCGGCCTGTTTGAGCTGGGCTGCAATATCTGCCGCGCTGGTGGCATTGATGGCCATGGGCAGCGCCTTGACGAGCTGCATTTTTTTCTCGTCCTTGACCAGTTCCTGCACGGTTTCGAAGTTGGACTTGCCAAACACACTGTCCTGGTAGACCACGGCAACCTTGTCATTGCCCACAACAGCCAACTGCCCGATGATGCGGGCGAGCTCGGCCTTGTAGCTGGCGCGTACATGAAACAGGTAGCGGTTGTGCTTGAGCCGGATCGAGGTGGTGCCAACCAGCGGCGCAAACATTGGCACCTTGGCTTCTTCTGCAATCGGCATGGCTGCCAGCAGGTTGGCCGTAGCCACATAACCGATCAGCGCAAAAACCTTGTTTTGCTCAATCAGTGTGCGGGTGTTGTCGGCCGTGCGTTTGGGGTCGTAGGCATCATCCATCGCGGTCAACTGGAGTTTGCGGCCGTTGATGCCGCCCGCCTTGTTGGCCTGCTCAAAATAAAGCTCGATGCCGCGCCTGTAGTTGCTGCCGGTTGCAGCCACCGGGCCGCTGAACACGGCGGACTGGCCAATCAGGATGGTGCTGTCCGTCACACCGGTTTCGGCAGCGGTGGCGGGCACAAAAGTGGTGGCAAGCGCCAAAAGGCATGCAGCTTGTGCGGACCGCACAAGCCCTGCAAATTTCAACAACGTACTCATGGGATTTCCCTGGTTAATAGATCAGGGTTAACCCGAACGCAGTTTTCATGCCGTGGCAAAACTTGCGAACACAAAAGCTCATCCAATGTCTGCAGACTGTATGCGTTTCACACCTTTGGCTGCCATGGCCTTCCAGGCGGCAGCCAGCGAACCATTGAGGTCAATGCCGCGTGTCGCGTCTTCAATCACATAGACCTCGAAGCCCAGCTTGCGCGCGTCCATGGCGGTCCAGGCCACACAGAAGTCGGTGGCCAGGCCGGTGACAAACACGGTTTTGATGCCTCTGGCCTTCAGGTAGCCGGCCAGGCCGGTTGCGGTCTTGTGATCGGCCTCCTCAAATGCCGAGTAGCTGTCCATGTCCTTGTGGAAACCCTTGCGGATGATGAGCTGCGCCGTGGGCAGGGCCAGGTCTTTGCTGAGGTTCGCGTCTTCGGTGCCCTGCACGCAGTGGTCAGGCCACAGCACCTGGGTGCCGTAGCTGAGTTTGGTGGCTTCAAAAGGCTTTTTGCCCTGATAGGTGCTGGCAAATGAGGCGTGGCCTGCGGTATGCCAGTCCTGTGTGACCACGATGTTTTCAAAAACCGGCGCCAGCCTGTTGATGACAGGAATCACCTCGCCGCCGCCCTTGACGGCCAGCGTTCCGCCTTCAAGAAAGCAGTTCTGCACATCAACCACAATCAGTGCGGCACTGCCGGGTTTGATCTTTGCGGCAGCCCATGCCGGCAGGCTGGCCATGCCCGCCAGAAGGCCGAGCGCAGCCGTGGACTTCAAAAGCTGTCTGCGTTGTTGTTGGCGATAGTTTTTCATGGTCAACACTCCTGATGGTTTGGAAAAATCAGACACTCAAATAGGCACGCCGGACTTCATCATTGGCAGCCAGCTCGGCCATGCTGCCTTCGTAGCGGATCTGGCCTTTTTCAAGCACATAGGCGCGGTCAGACACCAGCTCGGCGAAATGCATGTTCTGCTCGGACAGCAAGATGCTGACGCCCTGTGCCTTGAGTTCAAGAATCATGTTGGCCATCTGCTCGACAATGAGGGGTGCCACACCTTCGGACGGCTCGTCAAGCAGCACCAGATAGGGGTTGCCCATCAGTGTGCGGGCAACCGTCAGCATTTGCTGCTCGCCACCACTCATGCGCCCGCCGGGGCGATTGGGCATTTCACCCAGGTTGGGGAAAAGTTTGAACAGGCGTTCAGGCGTCCACAATGGGGCAGCCACACCGTCGGCCCAGTTGCGCGCTGGCTGTTTGCCGACTTCAAGGTTTTCCATCACCGTCAGATCGGTAAACACACGCCTGTCTTCAGGCACAAAGCCCAGGCCCAGTCGCGCAGCCACATGTGGTTCACTTTTTGAGATGTCATGCCCAAGAAAGCGCACTGCACCGCGGCGTTTGGGCAACATGCCAATCAGCGCCTTGAGGGTGGTTGACTTGCCGGCGCCATTGCGCCCCATCAGCGCGACCACTTCACCGCGCCGCACATTCAGGTCAACGTCATACAGAATCTGCGCGGCACCATACCAGGCGGCCAGGCTTTTGGCCTCAAGCAATACTTCGGCGCTCATGCAGGTTCCCCATTTTTTTCAGCCACAGCGGCTGTTTTTTGTGCCGCTTTTTCAAAAGTCTTGCCACTGCCAAAGTACACCTCCTGCACCTTGGGATGGTCACGGATGTCATGCGGTTTGCCCTGGGCAATCAGCCGGCCGCGCGCCAGCACAATCATGCGGTCGGCATAGGCAAATACCACGTCCATGCTGTGTTCGGTAAACAGCACGGCCATGCCGCGGTCAAGCACCAGCTGTTTCGTCAGCGCCATCAGCGAGTTGCGCTCCTTGGGTGCCATGCCGGCTGTGGGTTCGTCCATCAGCAGCAGTTTGGGGCTGTTGGCCATGGCAATGGCAAGTTCCACCCGTTTGACGTCGCCATAAGCCAGCTCGCTGCAAGGCCTGTCGGCCTGGGCCTTCATGCCAACCTGTTCAAGCAGGCTCAGGGCATCGTCACGTTTGTAGTCGGCCGCGCGCCGCCACATTGAAAACAGTTTGCCGTCGTGCGAGAGCAGCGCCATCTGCACGTTTTCAATCACCGTCAAAGATGCAAAGGTTTCGGCAATCTGAAAAGTACGCCCCACACCCAGACGCCAGATGGCGCGTGGTTTCTGCCCTACCAGTTCCTGGCCGTTGAGCAGAATCGAGCCCTGGTCTGCCCTGAGCTGGCCATTGACCATGTTGAAAGTGGTGGACTTGCCTGCACCGTTGGGGCCAATCAGGGCCAGCAGTTCACCGGCTGCCAGCTCAAAGCTGATGCCGTCAACCGCCTTGACACCGCCAAATGATTTGCCCAGGTTGTTGACCTGAAGAAGTGATGTTGTGACAGCTTGCGTATTCATGCTTTCACCTCTGCAGCGTCAATTTTCTTGTCTTCACTGGTTTTACTTCTGAGCCGGTCAAACAGCTGTTTGGCAAAACCGGCAATACCCTGGGGAAACAGCAGCACCAGCAGCAGGATGATTGCGCCCAGCATGGCACGCCAGTAGTCGGTATTGCGTGCCACTGTGTCATGCAGCCAGGTAAAGGTGACAGCGCCCACAACAGGGCCGGCCAGTGTCTGTACACCACCCAGCAGCACCATGACCAGGCCATCGACTGACTTGCCCACACTGAGGCTTTCAGGCGAGATGCTGCCTTTTGAAAACGCATACAGGGAACCCGCCAGCCCAGCCGCAGCCCCGGCAATCACAAAAGCCGTCCACTGCATGCGTTTGACGTCAATACCAATTGCATCGGCACGCAGCACCGAGTCACGCCCCGCCCGCAAGGTGTAGCCAAATGGCGAGAACAGCACCCGGCGCAGCCAGAAAATGGCGGCCAGAACCAGCACCAGCGTCAACCAGTAATAAGCCCGTTTGTCGGACAGGAATGAAGACGGCCAGACGCCCGTCAGCCCGTTGCTGCCGCCAGTGAACGAATCCCACTGGTAAGTCACAGCCCAGGTGATCTGTGCAAAGGCCAGGGTCAGCATGGCCAGGTACACACCCGAGAGGCGCACCGCAAACCAGCCATAGACAAACGCACCCA
>JAZKIK010000296.1:0-2458 GCA_040384925.1 Pseudomonadota bacterium
GGGCTGCTTGGTTCCCCACCTGACCCGGTTGGCCGCTTTACCATGCGGGAAGGCTCGTCACCACCGATTGTAAGGGAAGCGGCGTAGCCCTTTGGATTGCAGGCTTAAACAAATTTTGTTGCAGGCGGTCAGCCAGCATTGCTGGTGGGCTCAAGCAGTGGGGTGCGCTGGCCACTTTAGAATGGCTGGATGTCTTACCTTGTTCTTGCCCGCAAATACCGCCCCAAAAATTTCTCGGAAATGGTGGGCCAGTCGCATGTGGTGCAGGCTCTGGGCAATGCGCTGACAACACAGCGTTTGCACCACGCCTATCTGTTTACCGGCACACGGGGTGTGGGTAAAACCACCATATCACGCATTCTGGCCAAATCGCTCAATTGCCTGGGGCCAGATGGGCAAGGCGGCATCACGGCCACACCTTGTGGTGTATGCCAGGCCTGTATCGATATTGATAGCGGCCGTTTTGTGGACTACACCGAGCTGGATGCAGCGTCCAACCGGGGTGTCGATGAAATTGCACAGTTGCTGGAGCAGGCGGTTTACAAACCCGTGGTGGGCCGTTTCAAGGTCTTCATGATCGATGAGGTTCACATGCTGACGAACACGGCGTTCAACGCCATGCTCAAAACGCTGGAAGAACCGCCGGAATACCTCAAGTTTGTATTGGCCACGACCGACCCGCAAAAAGTACCCGCCACCGTGCTGTCGCGCTGCCTGCAGTTCAATTTGCGGCCCATGGCGCCAGAAACCGTGCTGGAGCATCTGGGCCATGTGCTGGGCATTGAAAATATTCCGGCCGAGCCGCAAGCCCTGCGTCTGCTGGCACGCGCGGCGCGTGGTTCCATGCGTGACGCGCTGTCCCTGACCGACCAGGCGATAGCTTTTGGCTCGGGCCAGTTGCTGGAAGCCAGTGTGCGGCTGATGCTGGGCAGCGTTGACCGCACTTATGTCTTCAGGCTGCTCGACGCGCTGGCGCGTGGTGACGGCAAAACCGTGGTTGAAACCTCGGAAGCATTGCGCCTGCATGGATTGAGCGCCGCTTCAACACTTGAAGAAATGACCACTGTGCTGCAACGCATGGCGGTGCTGCAGGCTGTACCCGAGATGATGTCCAAAGCCATGGATGCAGCTGGCAATCAGGACGAAGATGCCGACCCCGAAGCCAGCGAAACCGCGCGGCTGGCCCAGATCCTGCCTGCTGACGAAACCCAGCTGCTTTACAGCCTTTGCCTGCACGGGCGAGGTGAGCTGGGGCTGGCACCTGACGAATATGCCGCACTGACCATGGTTTTATTGCGTTTGCTGGCTTTCAAGCCCTCAAACGCTGTGCTGGCCGCCTCACCATCCCCACTGGCAAGGAGCGCCGTCGAGCCAGTAAAAAAGCCGCAGGCTGAGGCGATCAAACCGGTTGAGGCAGCGCCGGTCCCAAGCGTAGCGCGTGTGGTGGAACCCGATCTGGCTGAAACCCCTTCACAGGTGGCTATAGCGCCCATCCCCGAGTCAAATCAGGGTGTCACTGAACTGCAGCGCGTACAACAGCTTGCCAGTCCGGTAACAAGCGACGAAACAGGCCGGGATGATCATCTGGTCAAGGCAGAGCCTTCAAAGGAAGCGGCTTCCGACAAGCGGCCTTATCACGAAGCACCGCCGCCCTGGGACGACGAGGGTACCTCGCCATCACCGGTAGTTTCTGCCGCGCCCACGCCAGTGCCAGCTGTGAAAGCCTCCGTGCCGCAAGTTGCTTCTCCCGCGCAGGCCGAATTTGTCAAGACGCCACTTGGTGATGTCTGGAGCCAACTGGTGACGCAGATGGTGGCAGCTGAATTGATTGCTGCCCTGACGCGTGAGGTGGCCCTGCAGTCAGAGTTGCGCGCGCAGGACGGCCATGTCTGGCTGCTGCGGGTCGAGCGGCATTCACTGAATCAGCCCAATGCCTGTGAAAAACTGCAAACCGCGTTGCAAATTGTTGTAGCAAGCGATCCAGCCATCAAGCTGGTGCTTGAAATCGGCACTGTGACCGACACGCCGGCCCGCCGTAATGCGGCCGCCCAACTGGAGCGCCAGCGTCTGGCCGAAGAAATCATCAACACCGACCCATTTGTGCTCGAGATGATGAACAACTGGGGTGCCAAAGTGGTGCCTGGCAGCATCAAACCGATCTTGCCACCCGTGGTAAGAACGTGTTGACAATTCAAGGCCAGCCCTCAGAACGTGTTCACGGTCTATACGCGACCCCGTATAGACCGTGAACACGTTCTCAGACCCAGCCGATATGATTCAGGCCAGTTCCGGTGCCCGGCCATCCAACCGGGCCCTGACCTTCCATCACCGCCTTTCACCCTTGTTTCACCCGCTTTTTTAAAGGAAAAAACCATGTTCAACAAAGGACAACTCGCCGGCCTCATGAAGCAGGCCCAGGCCATGCAGGACAACCTGAAGAAGGCCCAGGACGAACTGG
>JAZKIK010000297.1:0-10175 GCA_040384925.1 Pseudomonadota bacterium
TGCGCCGCCTCTTTTGCGTCAATCATGGGGCGGCCCAGCAGCAACTGCACCAGGACATTGACCAGCAAGACGGTTGGCACCACCATCAACACATTGCCCAGCACCGCCGCCACCTGCGAGCGCACCAGGTGTGTGACTTCATCAACAAAAGACTCGATGGTATTGGCGCTGCCCGGTGAATCCATGTCCTTGAGTTTTGCGGCCATGGCCGGTGCTGTCATGGCAGGCTGCTTGGTAGCCAGTGTCAAGTGCAGCATCTGGATCAGGATAAAACTGGCTGAATAAGCCAGCCCGGCCCAAAAACCGCTCCAGAACGCTGACAAACCGACACCAACCACCATGAATTTCAGAAGCGTGGTCAATGCCGTCACTGCACCGCCGCCCATGGCCTTGCCCAGCATTTCGCGGTATTCACCAGCATTGCGGGTAATGTAGTGCTCGCCGGTTTCGGCGCTGCGTTCGGCCATCTTGGCTGACAACAGGCTGGAGTTGGCGCTGATCAGCGCGCCTATGCTTTTGCCTTCCTGCGCAATCGTGACCCGGCGCGCCAACAGTTTGACTGCTGCTACCGCCGGTGTCGGTGAAAGCAGGCCGTCCAGCAGCTCGCGTACCCGCACCATTCGCTCCCGCAACTGACGCAGGCGAAACACCATGCCTATCGAAATGCCGTTTTCTTCAAGATGCGCGTAAACGCTGTTGATGGCCTGACGGCAGCCATCCAGCCTGTCGCGATACTGCGCCACCACAGCCTGCAACTGCGCGGCATGCAATTCGTGAGCATCAGGTGCTTCGTTGCGGGCAGCGTCAAAAAACGCCTGGCGCAAGTCCTCAATATCGGCTGGCAGGGCGTGAAACGCCCGCAAGTCGCCGCTGTTTTTGTCCATGCGCAGCCGCAACTCGGGCGCAAAACCGGTCGCCCTGATCTGCGCAGTGCAATAAGTCAGCGCATCCATCAGGCAGCTCTGCCAATGAAGCGTGTCGGCCTCTGGTTCGGTTGACAAAATGCCCGTCAGCTGGCGGATCTGGGCCTCGTCCAGTGCATTCAGCCACTGTGCATCAAACCGTGTGGGCGCCACCAGCGGAAAAAGCTCCGACGCATCGGTCGTTTCCGGCGTGCCAGGCAGCATCTTGCGGCGCAGGCGCTCGGCCAGTTCGCTGACAAAAGCCGTGCGTGGTGCAAAACCAAAGTCAGCCAGCAAGGTGGTGATGTCCACGGTTTGCACCAGTTTGTGCCACCAGGCTTTCAGCCGTGCCTCCAGCTCGGGCTGGGCCTGTACCGCGACGATAAAACTCTGCACCCGTGAAGCGCAGGCCTGCACCGAGCTTTGGTCACCACGAATCCACTCAAACAGCCTGATCAGCCAGACGTGGCGGCCCGCCAGGTCCGCTTCGACGTCCAGTGTGTTGAGCAGCTCTCGCAGGTCGTTCATGGCTGGGGCGGGTGCATTCAATGCAGAACCCGGTTGCCTGCATGGCCCGTGCCAGCTTCAAGCACAAACATGGGGATGGCGGCTTCAAAACGCTCGCCGTCTTCGGCAACAAAAAAGTAACTGCCGTGCATGGTGCCCGACGGCGTGCGCAGCCGCGAGCCGCTGGTGTACTGAAAGGATTCACCCGGCCTGAGCAGGGGCTGGTGGCCCACCACACCCAGACCCTTGACTTCCTCATTGTGGCCATTGGCGTCAACGATGATCCAGTGACGCGAGATCAACTGCGCCGTGACCTCACCTGTGTTGGTGACCGTGACGGTGTAGGCAAAACCATAAACCGAGTCATCGGGCGAGGACTGTTCAGGCATGTATTGCGGTTTGACTTCGCAGGAAAATTCGTATTTCGGCATAGGGTAGGGCAATCAGGAGTGTCTGGTGGCGGGCCGGAAAAGCCCTCCAAAAGCAGCGCGCCCATGTTAACCGCCCTGAATTAAACGGATATGGCAGCATGAAATTGAATGCTAACTAGTTACTTTTCCGTCGTCGGGACCTCGTGTTTTGGCCCGGTCTGGCGCATCTGGCGCGGCATGCTGCGACAATCCTGGCATGAGCACCTCACCTGCCCCCCACCCCACTTACCGCATCGCCCCGTCCATTTTGTCTGCCGACTTCGCCCGCCTCGGCGACGAAGTCAAGGCCGTGATTGCGGCTGGTGCCGACTGGATTCATTTTGATGTGATGGACAACCATTACGTGCCGAATCTGACCTTCGGCCCGATGATTTGCCAGGCGCTCAAACCGCACGCCAAAAAGGCAGATGGCACGGCTGTGCCGATTGATGTGCATCTGATGGTGCAGCCGGTGGACAGCCTGGCCGCAGCCTTTGCCGACGCAGGTGCGGACCTCATCAGTTTTCACCCCGACGCATCCGGCCATGTGCACCGCAGCATTCAGGCCATCAGGGCCAAAGGCTGCAAGGCCGGGCTGGTATTCAACCCGGCTGCCCCCATGGACGTGCTGGACTGGGTGATTGACGACATCGACCTGATCCTCATCATGAGTGTCAACCCCGGTTTTGGCGGCCAGGGTTTTATCGAATCCGCCCTGCGCAAGATAGAGATTGCCCGCAAACGCATAGACGCCTGCGGCAAGGACATCCGGCTTGAAGTCGATGGTGGCATCAAGACCGACAACATCGCCCGTGTAGCCGCAGCCGGAGCAGACACCTTTGTGGCGGGCAGCGCGATTTTTGGCAAGCCCGACTACAAGGGTGTGATTGATGCGATGCGTGTCGAGTTGGCGAAGTGAGTACTGTCAATGTGGCGGCAAACTTCGACGCTGCCATCATCGACCTGGACGGCACACTGATAGACACCATGGGTGATTTTGTAGAAGCCCTGAACCGCATGCTGGCCGATATGCGCTGGCCTGATGGTTTTGAGGTGTCGCGGCAAGTTAGCCGTGCCGTGGTGGAGCCACTGGTTGGCAAGGGATCTGAAAACCTCATCCATTCAGTGCTGAATCATCTTGTTGTGCAATACCTGCGGGTGCAGCCTGCCGGCGATGGTGAGGTTGAAGGCGTGATCAAGTCGGCATCGTTTTTTGATGCGGCATTTGAGAGTTACCAGAAACACTACAACACCATCAATGGCCAGCAGGCGCAGGTTTATCCGGGTGTGCTGCAGGGTTTGCTGGGGCTGCACCAAGCCGGTTTGCCAATGGCCTGCCTGACCAATAAACCGCTGGCTTTTGCCATGGATTTACTCAGGATCAAAGGGCTTGACGGCTTTTTCGGCGTGGTTTTTGGTGGGGATTCGTTTGAACGCAAAAAGCCAGACCCGCTGCCGCTGCTTAAAACCTGTGAGGCGCTGGGCACCCGGCCAGCCCGCACCCTGATGATTGGTGACTCCAGCAATGACGCGCAGGCGGCACGCGCCGCTGCTTGTCCGGTGGTGCTGGTGACTTACGGCTACAACCACGGCGAGCCAGTGCGCCGGGTTGATGCTGACGGTTTTGTGGATTCGCTGCTTGAGTTGTTACCGCAGCCAGTCTGACTCAAAAACTCAGGATTTGCCCAGCAGGGCGTCCTTGAGTTTCCAGTCTGCCGGGCTGGGGCCCAGCCAGATGCGCATCAGGGCGTTGAAAAACTCTGGCTCCTTGAAGGGTTCGCCCTGCACCTTTCCCTTGACGGTGATCACGGTGCCGGTGCCCGGAATCCAGTCATTGGTGAAGGTGTCGCCGGCCGACAGTTTTTTCTGGTCAGCAAACACCTGGCCCATTTTTATCAGGCCGGGCACCAGTTTTGACATCTCGCTTTTGGGCGCATTGTCTTCAAAACCCTTGGTAAATGCCTTGCCGAGCTCATTGGAGTCAATGTCGCGCAGCATGGTGATGCTGATCCGTTTGGGGCCAGTGGCGGCGTAAAACTCCTCAGGCGTGGCAACTTTTTTGCCCACATAAAGTGCTGCCACATAAACCTTGAACACCGCCTTGTAACGAATGCCTGCGCCATTGAGCTGCAGTTTGCTGCCGTTGACTTCAATCGGATCGTCAAGCTTGACGCCACCGACTTCCGTGGGTGCAGCCATGGCGCTTAGCGACAGCAGCAAACCCGCGAGGCCGGCAAGGCATTGCCTGGTAAATGTCATGGATGTCTCCTGGTTGTACTAAAAAAAGAACGGGCGTTCTTTTTTGTTCCTCTATTTTCAGCTGGGCTTGAAGCCTCGGCAATAGGGTTTGCGAGCGTGGGACTTATGCCTGTGCAAGCCGTGCCCAGCGGGTGCTAGTTGCGCTGCTTGTTGTAACTTCACCCAATTTCAGTCAGCAAGCTGCTTTCAGGTGCAAAAGCGGCCAGTGTCTTTGCTACACTTTGACCAGCATGTTTATTCATCGCCCCACTCAAACCATTCACACAGGTCAGTCTGACCGGGGAGCCTGGCCCTGGCGTTCCTGTTCTTTCGTGCAGGCCTGAGGTTTTTCAGCCGGTCATCTGACCGCTGCCTGCCAGCCTCCCGCCGAGCCACCCCCTTTCCAAAAGTCAAAGTGTTGCTGCCTCTGTGCCGCACGCCATCTGCCCCACGACCCGTGAGGCCTCATGAATGATCGTGGCCCTGCCTCGCCCTGCAGAGGCCAGCTGTTAAGGAAAAAATTGTGATTACCGAACTTGAATTCAAAAGCCTGGCCAGCCAGGGTTACAACCGCATTCCCCTGATGGTTGAAGCCTTTGCCGATCTGGAAACCCCGCTGTCGCTGTATCTGAAGCTGGCGCATACCGCTGGTGGCGGCAAATACAGCTTTCTGCTTGAGTCCGTCGTTGGCGGCGAGCGTTTTGGCCGCTACAGTTTTATTGGCCTGCCTGCGCGCACCCTGGTGCGCGCCTCGGGTTTTGGTGCCGATGTGCTGACTGAAGTGGTCACCGATGGCAATGTGGTTGAAATCTCAAAACAGAACCCGCTGGACTTCATCAGCGATTACCAGAAACGCTTCAAGGTCGCGCTGCGGCCCGGATTGCCGCGCTTTTGCGGCGGCCTGGCCGGGTATTTTGGTTATGACGCCGTGCGTTACATCGAGAAAAAACTCGAAGCCAGCTGCCCGCCCGACACACTGGGCTGCCCCGACATCCTGCTGCTGCAGTGCGAGGAACTGGCGGTGATTGACAACCTTTCGGGCAAGCTTTACCTGATTGTGTACGCCGACCCGGCCCAGCCCGAGGCTTACGCCAACGCCAAAAAGCGTCTGCGCGGACTGAAAGAGCAGCTGAAGTATTCGGTCAGTGCACCGGTTGTCAAACCCTCACAAAGTTACCCTGCCGAGCGCGACTTTGCCAAGGCGGACTACATCGCCGCCGTGGAGCGTGCCAAGCGTTTGATTGAAGGTGGTGACTTCATGCAGGTGCAGGTCGGCCAGTGCATCAAAAAGCGCTATACCGAGTCGCCTCTGAGCCTTTATCGCGCGCTGCGTTCTCTCAATCCATCGCCATACATGTATTACTACCATTTTGGGGATTTCCATGTGGTCGGTGCTTCGCCAGAAATTCTGGTGCGGCAGGAGCAGCTGACTGAAGCCGCTGGTGGAGGTCAGAAAATAACCATTCGTCCTCTGGCTGGCACACGGCCCCGCGCCTCTTCGCCCGAGGCCGACAAGGCAGTTGAGCATGAACTGGTCAATGACCCGAAAGAGCGTGCCGAACACGTGATGCTGATTGACCTGGCGCGCAATGACATTGGCCGCATCGCCCAGACCGGCAGCGTCAGGGTGACCGAGGCCTTTGCCGTCGAGCGTTACAGCCATGTCATGCACATCGTCAGCAACGTCGAAGGCAAGCTGCTGGAAGGCATGAGCGGCATGGATGTGCTGAAAGCCACTTTCCCGGCCGGGACGCTGAGCGGCGCGCCAAAAGTACACGCCATGGAAGTGATTGACCAACTGGAGCCGACCAAACGCGGCCTGTACGGCGGTGCCTGCGGTTACCTCAGTTATTCGGGCGACATGGACGTGGCCATCACCATACGCACCGGCATCATCAAGAACCAGACCTTATATGTGCAGGCGGCCGCCGGTGTGGTGGCCGATTCGGTGCCCGAACTGGAATGGAAAGAAACCGAAGCCAAGGCACGCGCGCTGCTGCGTGCGTCCGAGCTGGTTGAAGAAGGACTGGAATAAACCATGACAAGTCATATTCTCCCCAAAGTGGAACACTGCGAAACCATGCTTGACGTGCGCCGCAACATCGACGCGCTGGACGAGCGCATCGTGCCTCTGCTGGCCGAGCGTGGCGCTTATGTTGCGCAGGCAGCACGCATCAAACAAAGCGCCGATCAGATTTTTGATGCTGCGCGCATTGAATTCATCATTGACCGTGTTCGCATCCAGGCTGCCGCCGCTGGTGCGCCCGAGGCAGTTATCGAGGCGACTTACCGCGCCATGATTGCCGCATTTATTGACTTTGAGCGTGGCGAATTCAAACGCCTGCGCCAGGAGGGCTGAAGCATGAAAATCCTGATGATCGACAACTACGACAGCTTTACCTACAACATCGTCCAGTATTTTGGCGAGCTGGGCGCTGAGGTGCAGACCTTTCGCAATGACGAAATCACCATAGAAGACATTGCTGCGCGGCTTGAAGCTGGCCAGCTTGACCGGCTGGTGGTGTCGCCCGGCCCTTGTTCACCTGCCGAGGCGGGTATTTCGGTCGCCGCCATTCAGCATTTCGCTGGCAAGCTGCCCATTCTGGGTGTTTGCCTGGGGCATCAGGCGATTGGCGCAGCCTTTGGCGGCAACATCATTCGTGCGCAGCAGCTGATGCATGGCAAAACCAGTGTGATCACCACCACCCGGCAGGGCGTTTTCGCCGGTTTGCCGGAAAAATTCACGGTCAACCGCTACCACTCGCTGGCAATTGAAAAATCGACCTGCCCCGATGTACTCGAAGTCACGGCCTGGACCGATGATGGCGAAATCATGGGGGTCAGGCATAAAACGCTGGCCATTGAAGGGGTGCAGTTTCACCCTGAATCGATACTGACCGAACATGGCCATGCCATGCTGAAGAATTTCCTGGAGCAGGGCGCATGAACAGATTTACTGCCAGTCTGATAGCTGTCCCTACCCGCCAAACCAGCGCAGGAGGCCGATATGAGCAATAAGACAGTTGATCTGCGCAGCGACACCGTCACCCAGCCCACAGCAGCGATGCGCGCCGCCATGCTGGCCGCGCCGCTCGGTGACGACGTGTTTGGCGACGACCCCAGCATCAATGCGCTGCAGCACAAAATTGCCGACATGCTGGGTTTTGACGCGGCGATGTTTGTGCCAACCGGCACACAAAGCAATTTGTGCGCGATTTTGAGCCATTGCCAGCGTGGTGATGAATACATTGTTGGCCAGATGGCTCATGCCTACCGTTGGGAAGGTGGTGGCGCAGCGGTGTTTGGCAGCGTGCAACCGCAGCCGCTCAACCATCAGGCCGATGGCAGCCTGGCGCTGGCCGATATTGAAGCGGCCATCAAACCCGATGACGCGCACTTTGCCAAATCCCGCCTGCTGGCACTGGAAAACACGCTGGGCGGTAAATTATTGCCCTTTGAATACGTGCAGGCTGCAACTGATCTGGCCAGGAGCAAGGGCCTGAGTCGCCATCTGGACGGCGCGCGCCTGTTCAATGCCGCCGTTGCGCAGGCTGCCTTGACCGGCAGTGATGCAAAAACCGAGGCAAAACGGATTGCCCAGTGTTTTGACAGTGTTTCCGTCTGTTTCAGCAAGGGGCTGGGCGCACCTGTTGGCTCGGCGCTATGCGGTTCGGCTGATTTAATCAAACGTGCGCATCGCATCCGCAAGATGGCCGGTGGTGGCATGCGGCAGGCGGGTGTGCTGGCGGCGGCGGCAAGCCATGCGCTTGAGTACCATATTGAGCGCCTGGCCGATGACCATGCGCTTGCCCGGCGGCTGGCCGAGGGGCTGGCAGGTATCAATGGCTTGCAGGTTGAAACGCCACAAACCAATATTCTGTTTGTCGAGTTGACGGGCGAAACCAGGGCGCAATCTGCGGCGCTGCTCAAACATCTGGCAGCCGAAGGTGTGTTGGCCACAGGGCTGTATCAGCTGCGTTTTGTCACCCATCTGGATGTCGATGCGGCTGACGTGGATCGTGCTGTCGCTGCCATACGGCAATTTTTCCATTCCAAAGGATCAAGCCATGCCTGATTTTCAACATCTGTTGCTTTTCATGGCTGCGGGCTGGCTGCTCAACCTGACGCCCGGCCCCGATGTGCTTTACATCGTGACCAACTCACTGCGCTCGGGTGCGCGTGTCGGCATTGTTGCCGGCCTTGGCATCACGGCTGGCTGCTTCGTCCATATTTTTGCGGCGGCAGCAGGCGTAGGTGCGCTGCTGGCCACTTCGGCCATTGCCTTTACCGTGCTTAAATGGACAGGTGCGGCCTACCTGTTATGGATGGGCGCGAAGATCCTGCTGGCCAAGGCACCGAAGGCCACCACGGACCTCATTGCGGCAGCAGCCGCCGAGCCGCCACGAAGTCTGAAAGCGGTCTTCATGGGCGGCTTCTGGACCAATGTGCTCAATCCCAAGGTCGCGATTTTTTTCCTGGCCTTTGTGCCGCAGTTCATAGCACCTGGCACTGAAAACAAGGCCCTGGCTTTTGTGCTGCTGGGCGTGCTGTTCAACCTGAACGCCATACCTGTCAATGCGGGCTGGGCCCTGGCGGCTGCCTGGATGGCCCGGCGCGATGCCGTGCAGCGCGGCATGCACTGGCTGGACCGTGCCGCTGGCGCGATGTTCATTGCATTTGGCCTCAGGCTTGCCTTTGCCGATAGTCCAGCGAACTGAGCCACCCCTTTCCCAGAATAAACCCAGAATAAAAGAAACGAGACCTGTCATG
This sequence comes from Pseudomonadota bacterium, assembly GCA_040384925.1. Classification (GTDB taxonomy): domain Bacteria; phylum Pseudomonadota; class Gammaproteobacteria; order Burkholderiales; family Burkholderiaceae_C; genus Polaromonas. The sequence continues at coordinate 8,828 of JAZKIK010000297.1, forward strand.
CCCCATACCCACAAGATCACCCCCAGCGAAGCCCTGCAGCGCACCATAGAGCACCGCGAGATATTTCATGACGAGATGCTGCACATCATGCGGCTCATCATGAGCGGCGAGATGTCGCCCGTGATGATGGCGGCGCTGATCACCGGCCTGCGAGTCAAAAAGGAAACCATTGGCGAGATCACTGCCGCCGCGCAGGTCATGCGCGAGTTTTCAACCAAGGTTCATGTCGCTGACAAAACCCATCTGGTGGACATCGTGGGCACGGGCGGCGACGGTTCGCATACATTCAATATCTCGACCTGCTCGATGTTTGTGGCAGCAGCAGCGGGTGCCAAGGTCAGCAAACACGGTGGCCGCAGTGTCAGCAGCAAATCGGGTAGCGCCGACGTGATCGAGTCGCTGGGCATCAGCATCAATCTGTCACCAGAGGCAATTGCGCGCTGTATCGCCGAAGTCGGCGTTGGTTTCATGTTTGCGCCCAACCACCATCCGGCCATGAAAAACGTCGGCCCCATCCGCAAGGAACTGGGCGTGCGGACCATCTTCAACATCCTCGGCCCATTGACCAATCCGGCCAGTGCGCCGAATATTCTCATGGGTGTGTTTCACCCTGACCTGGTCGGCATTCAGATTCGTGCGCTGCAGCGTCTGGGCGCCGAACATGCGCTGGTGGTGTATGGCAAGGACGGTATGGACGAGGTCAGCCTGGGCGCGGCCACAGTGGTTGGCGAGCTTAAAAACGGCGAGATCAGCGAATACGAAATCCACCCCGAAGACTTCAACATGCCCATGGCCAGCAACCGCGCACTGCGGGTTGAAACGCCGGAGCAATCCAAAGCCATGCTGCTTGGTGTGCTCGACAACCAGCCCGGCCCACCGCGTGACATCGTTATCCTCAACGCCGGTGCAGCGCTTTATGCGGCCAATGTGGCGACGTCCATGAGTGAAGGCATTGAAAAAGCCAGGGCCGCGCTGGAGTCAGGTGCTGCCAGGGCGCGGCTGCAACAACTCATTGCCTTTACACAGATCACCCAGACACTCGCCACCTGAGCGGACACAGAAAGCCATTGCAAACCATGTCAGACATACTGAACCAGATCGTCGCTGTCAAGCGTGAAGAAGTCGCGGCCTTGCGCAAACAAAAGCCGCTGGCAGCAGTACGTGCGGATGCTGAGTCCCGCTTCAACACCCGTGATTTTGTCGGCGCGCTGAGCCGGAAAATCGCGGCTGGCAAACCGGCCGTCATCGCCGAGGTTAAAAAAGCCAGCCCATCCAAAGGTGTGCTGCGCGCCGACTTCATTCCTGCCGATATCGCGCAAAGTTATGCTGAATACGGTGCGGCCTGTTT
>JAZKIK010000298.1:0-2340 GCA_040384925.1 Pseudomonadota bacterium
GGGGGCCGCTGCGCCTGCGGCCCGGCAAAGCCGGTTCCGCGGCCCCTGCTTGAATGAAGAAGCTCCATCCAGTGTGTGTCCTACAGGGGTGTTCGTCATATTTGGCTATCCCAGGGTTTTGATAGTCGGACTGCTGCGTTGATGATCCCGACCATCGAATAGGTTTGCGGAAAGTTGCCCCACATTTCGCCCGTTACCGGGTGGGTGTCTTCCGACAGCAGGCCCAGGTGGTTGCGTGCAGCCAGCATGGTGGCAAAAATCGCCCGTGCCTCGTCCTTGCGGCCAATCCGCGCCAGGGCGTCAATACGCCAGAAGGTGCAGATGTTGAAGGCGGTTTCGGGCTTGCCAAAGTCGTCAGGCGCTTCATAACGGCGCATATAGGGGCCGTCGCACAGGTGTTTTTCAAGCGCATCGACAGTAGCAACAAAACGCGGGTCCTTGGGGTCTATGAAGCCGACCTCAATCATCAGCAGCACACTGGCGTCCAGGTCTCGGCCGCCAAAACTTTCGGCAAAAGCCTGGCGCTCTTCGCTCCACGACTCGCGCAGAATGCGTTCGCGCATCACGGCGGCATGGTCCTGCCAGTACACAGCGCGTTCGGGCTGATCAAGCACCAGGGCAATCTTGCCCAGCCGGTCACAGGCAGCCCAGCACATCAGCGCCGACGAGGTATGCACACGTGCGCGGGTGCGCAGCTCCCACATGCCGGCGTCGGGTTTGTCATAAGTGAAAATGGCCTGCTCACCCACCGCTTCAAGGTGTTTGAACTCAGCCAGCCCTGCACGGTGCAGCAGCCGGTGGTCATGAAAAGCCTGCGCTGCGCCCAGCACTACATTGCCATATACATCGTGCTGGAAATGCTCCTGTGCCTGGTTGCCAACGCGCACCGGGCCCATGTTGCGGTAGCCGCTCAGGTGATCCATGGTGGACTCGGGCAACTCCAGTTCCAGGCCAATGCCATACAGCGGCTGGATGTGCCCGCCCTTGGACTGCACCACCACATTGCTGAGCCAGCGCAGGTAGTCTTCCATGGTGCCCAGCTCCGACAGGCTGTTGAGCGCACGCACCACAAAAAAGGCATCACGCAACCAGCAATAGCGGTAGTCCCAGTTGCGCTGGCTGCCCGGTGCCTCGGGAATGCTGGTGGTCATGGCCGCCACAATTGCGCCTGTGTCCTCAAACAGCGACAGCTTGAGTGTGATGGCGGCGCGAATCACCGCGTCCTGCCACTCCAGCGGAATATGCAGGCGCTGGCTCCAGCGCCGCCAGTAGGCCACGGTTTCCTGCTCAAACAGCCGGGCGGTGTCAGCCACACCGTCGGTCAATGACTCGTCAGGGCCGAGCATGAAGTTGTATTCGCGTGTCAGCACAAAAGGCTGGCGTGCCAGAATGTGCGAAATCGGCGCGTCGGTATTGAGCCGCAAGGTCAGCGCATCGCCGACAAAACGCAGATGGTTGCTGCCCTGTGTGACCAGCGGCTGCTGGCGGCCCCAGTCAAAACGCACGTCCAGCAGCACCCGGATGCGCGGCGCGCCGCTGATGGCCCGAACCCGCCGCACCAGCGTCATCGGCCTGAAAAAGCGCGAGCGGCTGAAAAAGCGCGGCGCAAAGTCGCATATCTCTATGCCCTGGCCGCTTTTGTCAAACAGCTGGGTGCGCAGCACGGCGGTATTCGGTTCGTACCACTGTTTTGCTTCATGAAAGTCTTCAATCTCGATGGCAAACTGGCCGGGTGAGCTGCCCTCTTTTTCTCCCGTGTCCAGCAGGGCATTAAAAACCGGGTCACCGTCAAAGCGCGGCAGGCAGCACCAGACGATGCGGCCACGCTTGTCAACCAGGGCGCTGAAGGCGCAGTTGCCAATCACGCCCATGGCCAGTGATGGTTCGGCTGGGGGTGAAAAAAGGCCGTTCTGGTCAGTCTGATTCATGTCTGAAGTCCTTTCAGTGCGGTGCGCAGCCAGGTGCGAAAAGCTGCCGGGCTGGCGCAGCGTTGTCTGGCCAGGCTGGGGCCTCCACCAATCTTGATGCCTTCACCGCCGGCGGCCTGCACGGCAGCAAAACCGGCTTCGTCTGTGGTGTCGTCACCGGCAAAAACCGGCATGCGGCCGGCAAACGGTGCCTGTTTCATGAAGGCTTCAATGGCCGAACCCTTGCTGATGCCTGCCGGTTTGATGTCCAGCACCGCCTTGCCGCGCATCAGCTCTACATTTGGTGTGCGCCTGACGGCTTCTGTCATGGCTTCCATGCACAGGGATTCAAGCTGCGGTGCCAGGCGGTAGTGCAGCGAAATTGCAGACGACTTGAGTTCAACCTGCAGCCCTGGGTGCCGGGCTTGCAGCG
>JAZKIK010000299.1:0-2071 GCA_040384925.1 Pseudomonadota bacterium
AGGGACGGCACTTACCACACCATGTCCTACCGCGCCGCGCCTGTGCTGGAAGAAGAAGGCAAGGTCAGGTTCTGGGTGGGCATTGATGCCGACGTCAGCGAAATCAAGGCCATCGAGTCGGCGCTGCGCCTGTCCAACCAGGAGCTGGAGGCGTTCTCCTATTCTGTTTCACACGACCTGCGTTCCCCGCTGAACACGGTGGACGGCTTCAGCCGGCTGCTGAGCAAGCAGCTTGAAGCCTCCGAGTCGAACGACAAGGTCCGGCACTATCTCTCGCGCATACAGGCCGGTGTGGCGCAGATGGGCCGCCTGATTGAGGATTTGCTGTCGCTGGCCCAGGTCTCGCGCATGCAGATGCGGCAGGAGACGGTGGACCTGAGCGCCATCGCCCACGAGATTACCGAAGAGTGCCGCGTCCGCAACCCCGAGCGCAACGTCGACGTGGACATCGACGACGGCCTGCTGGTTCAAGGGGACGGGCGCCTGATACGGGTGGTGATGGAAAACCTGCTGGGCAATGCCTGGAAATTCACCTCGCAAAAACCGCATGCGCAGATCCGCGTCGGTTACCGCCAGGACAGCAGCGGGGTGTTTGCCTTTTATGTCCAGGACAACGGGGCCGGCTTTGACATGGCCTTCGCCGACAAGCTGTTCAACACCTTCCAGCGGCTGCACGCGGTGACGGAATTTCCGGGGACGGGCGTGGGGCTGGCCATCGTCAGCAGGGTAATAGGCCGGCATCGTGGCCATGTCTGGGCCGAATCGGAGCCAGGCAAAGGCGCGACCTTTTATTTCACGCTGCCACCGGCGGTCAGCCATATCGAAATCGCAAAAAGCTGACGCAAGTGGATCAAAATGAGAATATTTACACTTAATTGATTAAATCGATAAATTTGTTTAAATTGCCAATTGTGTTTATTTTGGACCCAAGCCATGTCACGTGAACCCCAAGCCCTTGAGAATCCGGCCGCTGCAAATGACTTCTCCAGCGACGACTATTGCGGAACGACCTACGCCGCCAAACTGCTGGGGCTGTCGGTCGCCACCGTTCAGTCGCTGGTGGAAAAAGGGGAAATTGAGGCCTGGAAAACGCTGGGCGGGCATCGCCGCCTGTCCCTGCGCGCCATCAACGCTTACCTGCAGAAAAACAGCCCCCAGCTGGCCCAGGTGGACGCCGACCCCCGGCACCGGCTCAGTGTGCTGGTGGTGGAAGACGACGAAACCGCCCGCGAGCTTTACAAAGCCCAGTTTGACGAATGGGACATGGCGGTGGACTGCAGCTTCATGCCCTCGGCCCTTGAAGCGCTGATGGACATTGCCAGCATGCAGCCCGACCTCCTGATCACCGACCTGAACATGCCCGGCGTGGACGGCCTGGAAATGCTGCGTGCCCTCAAGCGCAACCAGCAACTGACCTCCATGCAGATACTGGTCATCAGCGGCCTGCACAAAGAGGCCATCAAGGAAAGGGGCGGGCTGCCGCCCAATTCGCATTACCTTGAAAAGCCGATCAACTTTGACTGGCTGCACGGCTACGTCACTGCACTGCTGGTAGCCAACCGCAAGTGGCGATAGCGCGGGGCCCGGCAAGGCGCCGCAACACATCGGAGACCTGGCTCCATTGAAAGCCCTCAAGGCATGGTTCAACACCCTGGGCAGAGGGGTGACCCGGCCTTCTTTGGCGCTGGCTTCCGGCTACTTTGCGGGCAAGCCCCTGGCCCATCCCGAGGTCTTGCAGCTGGGGCTGGAGCTGGCCACCCAGGGCATTGTTCTCGTCGACAGCGGGTGGCGCATCACCAGCATCAACACCTGTGCCCGTGAACTGCTGCATTGCACGCTCGACAAGCTGACCGGTGCGGATTTCTGGGAAGTGGTTCCCGAGGAAATTGCAGACGAGCATCGCAGAGCGGCCGAGCTGGCGTTCAAGGGCGGCCCGCACGCCTTTGTGGCCCACAACACTTTCGAGAACCAGTGGGTCGAGTACAGCCTGCGCCCGCACGCCCGTGGTCTGGTCATCAATTTGCGGGACGTCAGTGCCGCCAACCGCGCCGCGCGCCTGCTGGTGGACAGC
>JAZKIK010000300.1:0-4605 GCA_040384925.1 Pseudomonadota bacterium
CGAGTTTCTGGATCAGTTCAATATTGTTGAATAGGGCTTTTCAGGCAAGCTTTCTTGCTCCCTCTGCCTCTGGGAGAGGGAGTAACAACCAACAAAGAGAAACGGAGACACACCATGACCTCAAAACGACCCTACCAGGGCGTCTTCCCCGTCGTTCCAAGCATCTTCACTGAATCCGGCGAGCTGGACCTGCCAGGCCAGTTGCGCTGTGTTGACTTCATGATTGACGCGGGCTCGACCGGCCTGTGTATTCTGGCCAACTTTTCAGAACAGTTTGTGCTGTCTGACGATGAACGTGAAGTCCTGACCAGCGCCATCCTCAAACACGTGGCCGGCCGGGTGCCTGTCATCGTGACGACCACACACTTCGGCACAAAAATCTGCAGCGAACGCAGCCGACGGGCGCAAGACATGGGTGCCGCCATGGTGATGGTGATGCCGCCATACCACGGGGCGACGATACGCGTCAGTGAAGAAAAGATTTACGAGTTCTATTCAGCCCTGTCTGACGCGGTTGATATCCCCATCATGATCCAGGACGCACCAGTCAGTGGCACGGTGCTGTCGGCGGCTTTTCTGGCACGTATGGCCAGAGAGATCAAAAACGTCTGCTATTTCAAGATTGAAACGCCCGGTGCCGCAAGCAAGCTGCGTGAGCTGATTCGCCTGGGCGGCGAAGCCATCGAAGGCCCCTGGGATGGCGAGGAAGCCATCACCCTGCTGCCAGACCTCGAAGCCGGCGCCACTGGCGCAATGACAGGCGGTGCCTACCCCGACGGCATTCGCCAGATCATGGACGCCTGGGTGGCTGGCAAGCGTGAAGAAGCCGCCGCCCAGTACACCCGCTGGCTGCCTTTGATCAATTACGAAAACCGCCAGGGCGGCATCCTGAGCGCCAAGGCGCTGATGAAAGCCGGCGGCATCATTGACTGCGAAGCCCCGCGCCACCCCTTTCCGGCCATGCACCCGGAAGTGCGCAAGGGTTTGCTCGAAACCGCAAAACGGCTTGACCCGCTGGTGCTGCGCTGGGCTCAATAAGCCGCGCATCGAAACCCAAAAAAACAATCACTCAACAGATTTTTAACCGGAGACAAAAATGAAACAACGTACTTTCCTCAAACTGGCTTTTTCCACCGCCCTGCTCGCTGCAGGCTTGAGCGCCCAGGCGCAGGTCACCAAAATCCGCTTTGCCCATGCGGGCCCCGAGGCCACCTCACAACACCAGGCCGCACTGGAATTTGCCAAGCTCGCCAAGGAACGCAGCGGCGGCAAAATCGAAGTACAGGTTTTCCCCGGCAGCCAGTTGGGCAATGACTCAACCGTGATTGGTGCTGTGCGCGGCGGCACCATCGACATGATGATGGCCGGCAGCGGCAACTTTGCCGGTTTGAACAGCAAACTGGATATTCTGGACATTCCTTTCCTGTTTCGTGACCAGGCCCATGCCTACAAAACCGTGGACGGTGAAATTGGCCAGTCGCTGATGAAGGGGCTGGAAGCCAGCGGCCTGAAACCGCTGGCCTTCTGGGAAGTCGGCTTTCGCTCCATCACCACCAAAAACCGTGCGGTTCGTGTACCAGCCGATGTGAAGGGGCTGAAGATTCGCACCACCCCCAACCCCACCCATGTGCAAGCCTGGAAGCTGTTGGGCACCAATCCGGTTCCGATGCCACTGGGCGAGTTGTACCAGGCGTTGGAGTCAGGTGCCGTGGACGCGCAGGAACACCCGATTGACATCACCTATGCCGCCAAGTTTTACGAGGTGCAGAAAAACCTCACCATGACGCGCCACGCATTCACCGCCATGCCGGTGGTGTTCAACAAGCAGAAATTTGACGCCCTGGCACCTGAGCTGCAGAACGTGCTGCTGTCAGCCGCCGCCGACAGCAAGATGCTGCAGCGCAACCTGAACCAGAAGAACGAAGCTAACATCATTGCCGAACTGCGCAAAAACGGCATGCAGGTCATTGAGACCTTTGACCCTGCACCTTTCAAGGCGCTGGTCAACGACGATCTGCGCAAGTCCTTCACGGCCAAGAACGGCCCCGAGTTGCTGGTAGCGGTGGACGCCCTCAAATAAGACAGCCGGGGCAAGCCAAATGAAATCCAACCCCCTTGCACGGGCTGCGGACTGGTTCATCATCGCGCTGCTGGGTGTGATGATCGTGCTGGTCTTCGGCAACGTCGTCCTGCGCTACCTTTTCAACTCCGGCATCACTTTTTCGGAAGAAGTGTCGCGTTTTGTCTTCATGTGGCTGACGCTGATCGGTGCCCTGGTCGTCATGAAGGACAACGCCCACCTGGGCATGACCAGTGTGGTCAGCCGCCTGGGTGAAACAGGCCAGCGCATCTGCCGCTTCCTGTCTGACCTGGTGGCCATGTCGTGTTGTGTGCTGCTGGCGCACGGTACCTGGAAACAGGTGGTACTGGGCATGGACGACCGCTCCCCGGTCGCGGGCATTCCCCTGGGCCTGGTTTACCTGTGCCTGCTGATCAGCAGTGCGGGCATGGCGGGCGTGCTGGCCTGGTCGCTCTGGCGGCAGCTTACCGGCCGCATGCCGCGTGAAGAACTGGTGCCACAAGCTGGCAGTGCGGGCGAATAACAACAAACAAACAAACAAAACAACAAGAGACAAGCATGACCATCACAATTTTCATGATCTCCCTGCTGGGATTCATGGCACTGGGCATGCCCATTGCCTTTGCGCTGCTGGCCTGCGGCGTCGCGCTGATGCTGCACATGGACAGCTTTGACACCCAGATACTGGCGCAAAATCTGCTGGAAGGGGTCAACAACTACCCGCTGATGGCGGTGCCGTTTTTCATGCTGGCCGGTGAGCTGATGAATGCGGGCGGCCTGTCCGGCCGCATCGTGCGGGTGGCTGAAGCCCTGGTCGGTCACGTACGCGGCGGGCTGGGTTATGCCGCCATCATCACCGCGCTCATCATTGCCAGCATCTCCGGCTCTGCCGTGGCGGACACCGCCGCAGTAGCAGCCATGATGATGCCCATGATGCGCAAGGCCGGTTACAACGTGGCCCGCTCGGCCGGGCTGATTGCTGCGGGCGGCATCATCGCACCCATCATTCCACCGTCGATTGCCTTTGTGGTGTTTGGTGTGGCAGCGCAGGTGTCGGTAACCAAGCTGTTTCTGGCCGGCATCTTTCCCGGCCTGATGATGGGCATGGCGCTGGCTCTGACCTGGTGGATGATTTCCAAAAAGGAAGCGCCAGCCATCACCCAGAAGTTTGAGCTGGACCGGCTGCTCAAGGCCTTGCTGGACGGCGTCTGGGCGCTGATACTGCCGCTTGTCATCATAGGCGGCATGAAGTTCGGCGTCTTCACACCCACGGAGGCTGCTGTGGTGTCGGTGATCTATTCACTGTTTGTAGGCCTGTTCATCTATCGCGGCATGACGCTGAAAAACCTGCCGGAACTGATGCTGGCAGCCGCCAGGACCTCCAGCACCATCATGTTTCTGGTTGCCACGGCCATGGTCTCGGCCTACCTGATCACCATTGCCAACATACCGTCCCAGGTGACCGAGCTGCTGCGTCCCTTCATGGACAACAAGATTTTGCTGATGTTTGTGATGATGATCATCGTCATCATCGTGGGCACTGCGCTGGACCTGATGCCCACCGTTCTGATCCTCACGCCCATCATGATGCCGGTGGTCAAGCAGGCCGGCATAGACCCAGTCTATTTTGGTGTCATGTTCATCATGAACAACGCCATCGGCCTGCTGACCCCGCCAGTAGGCACGGTGCTGAACGTGGCCGCCGGGGTGGCCAAGACCAGCCTGGACAGCGTCATCAGGGGTGTCTGGCCGTTTTTGCTGGCGCAGACGATTTTGCTCTTCCTTTTTGTGTTGTTCCCGCAGCTTGTAATGGTTCCTGCCAGTTGGTTTCGCTAGAAAACTGGCGCAATATTTTTACCTGCGCCTGGCGCAGGTAATTTCCACAAGCAGCAAAACAGGTAACAACATGACAAAATTTTCAGCATTCATCGTGGGTATGAGCATGCTCACAAGCCTGGTTGCCAGCCATGCCCAGACGGCCAGCAAACCGGTAGCCAGTACAGCACCCACCGTGCTGCGCCTGTCACATGTCGGCTCGATAACATCCAGCCAGCACCTGGCGGCCCTGAAAATGGCCGAAACCGCCAGCGAACTGAGCAAGGGCAGCTTGCGCATTGATGTGTTTCCCAACAGCGAGCTGGGCAATGACGCCAAATCGATTGCCGATGTCAAGGCCGGCACGCTGGACATGACCATGGCCGGCAGCGGCAACTTTGCCTCGCTGGCCCCTCGGCTGGCTGAAATTGACCAGCCCTACTCTTTCCAGACACCGCAAGAGGCCTGGCGCGAGCTGGACTCGCTGTATTTCGGCAAACCGCTGCTCAACGAGACTTTGGCCGCTGGCATCAGGGGCCTGTCGTTCTGGGAGGTGGGTTTTCGCATCATCACCAGCAACAAGGGTTTCGTCAAAACCCCGGCTGACTTCAAGGGGCTGCGCCTGCGTGTAGGCAACGCCACACAGGCTGAATATTTCAAGGCACTGGGCGCACAAACCATCAGCATGCCGCTGGGCGAGCTGTATGACG
>JAZKIK010000301.1:0-4120 GCA_040384925.1 Pseudomonadota bacterium
CGCTTCATCCAGGCGGTGCACGGCACCATGTTCGGCAGCCACAGGCAAGACCAGCGGTGCCAGAAAATGGTCAATATCTGCCAGCCTGCGGCCCGTGATGATGGCCAGCGCGCCGCCAAGCTGGCGGGACAACTCGCCCAGCAGCGCGGGCAGATCGGGTGCCACTTCAACCAGCTCAGGCTGCAAGGCTATCTCAGCCAGGGTGCCGTCAAAGTCCAGAAACAGCGCGCTGTGTGCGGACAGCAGCGGAGGTAAAAGTGAAGGCAGGGGCGGTGCCAGCGCAGCCCCGCCGGGCCGGGCGGCTACAGCGGAAAGGTCGGGTTTTGAGAGGGCAAAGGGTTCATTTTTCATGGCCTTTCAGCTTAGCAACACCCGCATTGTCTGCCTGTAGGCCAGCGCCGACTATTGCCGCCTGTCGTCAGCGCGATCTGGCCGCCCGACTGTCATTGCGGACGCGATCCGCAATCCATGACCCCGCATCGTGAAGCCAGGGCCGCAGGGGATGGATCCCGGATCGAGTCCGGGATGACAGTTTTATTGCCTGAGGCGGGTAGCCAATCAGGGGGGCTTCATGGCTTCGGCCACAGCGGCAACCCGCGCCGCATGGATCATGTCACCGATTTTTTTGCCTTCATGTCCGGCTGCCTGCGCCTTGGCTGCAATCACGCTGGTGACCACCGCCTGCGCTGCGGCCAGCAGGGCCAGCAGCCGTGGGCGTTGCGGGTAGGCTGAGTCTTCCAGTGTCAGGCGGCCACGCGCGTCACACTCGCAGGCCAGCAAAATCTCGGCAAAACGCTGCGGTTTGCGAAACGCATCACAACGCTCAAACAGCCGGGTCAAGGCTGCCGCACCCGATTCAGGACTGCGGTGAATGCTTCCATGCTCACGTGCGACCACATCGGCAATTTCGCGGCAGTCCACCGGCACACGCAGGCGTTCGCAAACGCCCTTGGCCAGCTCGGCGCTGCGGACTTCGTGCCCGATATGGCGCGGCAGGATGTCGGCCGGGGTCGTGCCTTTGCCCAGGTCGTGCATCAGGCAGGCAAAACGCACTGTCAACGGGGCTTCAAGCCTTGCCGCCATGTCCAGCACCATCATCAGATGCACACCGGTGTCCACTTCGGGGTGGTATTCGGCGCGTTGTGGCACGCCCCACAGCGCCGCCACCTCGGGTAGCAGGCGCTGCAGCGCGCCGCAGTCACGCAGCACTTCAAACATGCGTGAGGGTTTGGCCTCCATCAGGCCGCGGGCAATTTCCTGCCAGACACGTTCAGGCACCAGCGCGTCCACCTCACCGTCTTGCACCATGTCTTTCATCAACTGCATGGTTTCAGGTGCCACGCTGAAGTCTGCAAAACGTGCGGCAAACCGTGCCAGCCGCAGGATGCGCACCGGGTCTTCACGGAAGGCCTCAGTCACGTGGCGCAGCACTTTTTGCTGCAGATCCCGCTGGCCACCCCACGGGTCGGTCAACAGCCCGAAATCGATATCAAACTGGCCTGTTGCGCCAGAGCCGTGGGCATGCGCTGCGATTGAGTTGATGGTCAGGTCACGGCGTGCCAGATCTTCCTCAAGCGTCACTTCAGGTGAAGACTGCACCTCAAAGCCCCGGTAACCGGGCGCGGTTTTGCGTTCGGTGCGGGCCAGGGCGTATTCCTCGCCGGTTCTGGGGTGCAGAAACACCGGAAAGTCCTTGCCAACCGGTAAAAAGCCGCCCAAGATCATGTCTTCTGGGCTGGCACCTACCACCACCCAGTCACGGTCCTGAACCGGCAGGCCCAACAAGGCATCGCGGACTGCGCCGCCGACTAAAAAGATTTGCATAGGGTGCGAGTTTAGGGGTTGTCCCTTGGTATTGCGCAGGCTGATAAGCGCCATCAAAACAAACTGTTTTTCAAAAACCACGCACAGCCTAAGCTGCGAGGGTCTTGCAACAACAAACTCCGGAGACTTCCAGTGAACCCCTTAAACCATCGCCCTACACGCCGTGAAACCCTCAAGCTGGGCCTGGCCGCCAGCAGTCTGTGGGCCATGAGCCAGGCTGGTCTGCACGCCCAGACCCTGCCCGAAACCGCCCGCATTGTGGTGGGTTTTCCGCCCGGTGGGGCACCTGACCTGGTGGCACGCCGTTTGGCCGACCAGCTGACAGGCAAACTTGCCAAGGCCGTGATTGTGGACAACCGGCCCGGCGCTTCAGGCCGCATCGCGGTGGATATTGCCCGCCAAAGTCCGGCTGACGGTTTGACACTTTTGCTGAACCCGGCCGGCGTGTTGACCATCAATCCACACAGCTACAAAAAACTCAACTACGACCCCTTCAAGGACTTTGCCCCCATCAGCCTGGCTGCCATGATTGATTTTGGTTTTGCCGTCGGGTCGGCAGTACCGCCAGAAGTCAAAAACCTGGCTGAATTTGCGACCTGGGCCAAGGCCAACAATGGCAAGGTGACCTTTGGTTCACCTTCGGCCGGCGCGCCACCGCATTTTGTGGGGGATGCCCTCAGCCGCAGCCTGGGTCTGAACATGACCCATGTGCCCTACCGGGGCGGAACCCCGGCGCTGAATGACTTGATGGGCGGCCAGATCAGCGCACTGGTGTTGACCTTGGGAGACCTGATCCAGCAGGCCAAGGCGGGCCGGCTCCGCCTGCTGGCCAGCAGCGGCCCGGCTCGTTCCAAATTTGCGCCCGATCTGCCCACCTTTGCTGAGCAGAAAGTGCCTGGCCTGGAGCTGCGCGACTGGTTTGGTGTCTACATTGCCGGGGCACCGTCAACCGAGGTGGTGAGCAAGGTCAGTGCGGTGGTACGCAGCGCGCTGATGTCGCCCGAGTACAGCCGTAGCCTGGCCGTGGGCGGCATTGAGTCATCCTTGTCCACACCGGACGAGCTGGACAAACTGGGCCGCAACGACCTGGAACGCTGGGGCCCTATCGTCAAGGCTTCCGGGTTTTCAGCTGACAGCTAAAACGCAGGCCGGTGCCTGGCCAGGCTGCGCGCAGTCGCTGATCAACTGCCGCAGCCACTGGTGTGTCGGGTCGTTTTCAAGATGCCGTGGCCATGACATGAGCTCGACCACAGGCGGCATTTCAAACGGTGTGGCGATCAGCCGCAGCGGGAAAAGTCTGGCCACAAATTCGGCCTGTTTGCGGTGCAGGGTGGCGATGCGCCGTGTGCCCACCACCACCAGCGGCAACACGCTGAAGTTGTCCACGCTGACTTCAATACGGCGCTGTTTGCCATAGCTGGGCAAAAACCATTCTTCAAACGCCAGGCTGCGCTCGTCACCCAGGTTGATGGTGACGTGGCCCAGCTGCATGTATTCGTCAAAGCTCAATGTTTCGCCAACCAGCGGGTTGCCAGTCCAGACCACACAAACCTGGCTGTCTTCAAACAGCTTGGTTTTGGTGGTGGTAAAGCGCGACATGTATTGCTCGGGCATGACCAGCAAGTCAATATTGCCGCGCTCAAAAATATCAAACACATCGGGCTGCGGGTTGCGTATGTCAATCACGATGCCTGGTGCCAGTTCGGCCACACGGCGCACCACCTCGGCCATCAGCACGGTGGTGACATAGTCAGACGCTGAAACCAGAAAACGCCGCTCCACCGTGGCCGGGTCAAACCCCGGTTTGCGGGCAATGGCGGCGCGCGCCATCATCAGCGCATCACGCACCGGCTCCACCAGGCTTTCTGCCAGCGGTGTGGGCACCAGTTGCCGGCCTACCAGCACCAGCAATTCATCACCAAAATATTCACGCAGCCGCGCCAGGCAACCACTGGCCGCCGACTGCCCGATGTGCAGCCGCAGCGCGGCCTTGGTCACGTTGCGCTCTTCAAGCAGGGCGTCCAGAACAATCAGGAGGTTCAAGTCAAAGCGGTCAAGTCTCATGTTTTGGCGGATTTTGGGTTTTCAGGGTTTGCCCTTGGTATTGCGTAGCGTGATGAAGATCATCGTTACAAACTGTTTTTCCGGTCAGAGGGTCTTCACTATCGTTCGGGGCCTGAGCAGCAAAAACGCAAACAAAACGCCATCAGAAAGTTTTGCGAATGCTATCAGCGGCAAGACGACATCAACCCTGAAACACAAAAACCGGAGACCCCAAAATGAGCAACAACTACCT